>SHVN01000184.1 GCA_009694215.1 Xanthobacteraceae bacterium | reverse complement strand
CCGGCAGATGCGCCGCAGTGATGTTGAGCACGTCCGCATCGTGCGCCGCGAGCGTGCGGCCGCAAACCGGTCCGGCAATGACGCGGGTGAGGTCCAGCACTTTGACACCGGCGAGAGGACGGCTGCCCGCGGGCAACGGCTGCGGCGGCGTGTCGCCGATCCGCTCAATGGAAAACAGCGGCAGGCTCGCGACCATGCGGCCTTGCGGATGCGCATCCCATTCCTCGAATGATCGCGTCGCGGTGACGACAAGGCCAGCGGCCACGGCGGCGGCCTCCAGCTTCAACGCCTCCCAGCCGTCGATCGCCCGCTGGACCGAGGCGCGGTTGTATTCGGCGCCTAGGAGCTTCAGCGTTCCGGCGCGGTGATGCGGCAGATTGGTGTGCAGCCGCACCCAGCGTCCGTCGCCGCAGCGGTAGACGCCGACGGTCTTATCGCGATGCTCACGCGGCGGCTTGCCGTCGACGCGGAGGTAGCGCTCGCTGCGGAACTCGATCCCGGCGTGGCGCATGTCGACGCCGACCTGCTGCCGCCGTCCGGTCCGAAGCTGCCACAATTCGTTGGCTGCGAGCGCGGAGGCGGCGACGGTGGCTTGCGCCGCTGTTCCAACCGCGAACGAGGAGGGCAGCGTGGATTCTACGCCGGTCAGCGCGATCGCCGCCAAACCCACCTCAGGCTGGCCGGCGGCGCTCCATAGTTCGGTGAGAAGCAGTTTCGATGCGGGTGCGCTCATGTCCGGCCGTCACGTGGGAGAGGATCATAGAGCGCCCGGAGCGGGCGGTAACGGGCCTTTAACGCGGATCACCGCATTTTGCCGCCATGGTCAGCCGGCGAAAGCTCCGAACATTCCTCAGCACCCTCGGCCTCTATGCCGGCTGCACCCTGGTGATCGGCTATTTCGGCGTCAACGCCTACACCGGCAACCATGGGCTGCGGGCCCAGCAGGACCTCGATCAGCAGTTCACCGCGTTGAGCGACGAACTCGGCCGGCTCAAGCAGGAACGCGCGGAGTGGCAGCACCGGGTTAAATTGCTCAAATCCAGCAGCATCGACCCGGACGCGCTCGACGAGCGGGCGAGGGCGGTCCTTAACTATCTCGACCCGCGTGACCTAACGCTGATGCTCAAGCGGCCCTGACCGGCTGACCGGCTGACCGGCTGACCGGCTGCCCTGCAGGCCTGAGCCGGAAACCGGTCGCCGGCAAATCCCTTTCCAGCTCAGACGTTTGTGCGTTGCGGCCGGCCCCGTGCACAGGCCTGTCATACGCTTTCACCACGTGCCGATTTACGCTATTGAATTGATGGCCGTCGATCGACGGCGACTTGCCCGAGGAGAGCCATGGCCGTCGCCAAGAACAAGGCGCAGCAGCCCGACGCTGCGCGCCGCCCGTCCGACAAGGAGGATGACACCAAGGCGAAGGACCAGACGGCCTCCCCGGTCGCCGATCTCGGCAAAGACCAGGAACTCGCCGCCTACCGCGACATGCTGCTTATCCGCCGGTTCGAGGAGAAGGCCGGCCAGATGTACGGCATGGGCCTGATCGGCGGCTTCTGCCACCTCTACATCGGTCAGGAGGCCGTGGTGGTCGGAATGCAAATGGCCCTCAAGGAGGGCGACGCTGTCATTACCGGCTACCGCGACCACGGCCACATGCTCGCCTGCGGCATGGACGCCAAGGGCGTGATGGCGGAACTGACCGGGCGCACCCACGGCTACTCCAAGGGCAAGGGCGGCTCGATGCACATGTTCTCCGCCGAGAAGGGGTTCTTCGGCGGACACGGCATCGTCGCGGCCCAGGTGCCGCTCGGCACGGGCCTAGCCTTTGCCAGCAAGTATCGCAGCAAGGACAACGTCTCGCTGACCTATTTAGGCGACGGCGCCGCCAACCAGGGGCAGGTCTACGAGAGCTTCAACATGGCGAAGCTCTGGGGGCTGCCGGCGATCTACATCATCGAGAACAACCAGTACGCCATGGGCACGTCGCTCAAGCGGGCATCGGCGACGACCGATCTGTCCCATCGCGGCGCGGCGCACGGCATCCCCGGCGAGCGCGTCGATGGCATGGACGTGCGCGCGGTCAAGGCGGCCGGCGAGAGGGCGGTGAAGTGGTGCCGCGACGGAAACGGCCCAATCATTCTCGAAATGCTGACCTACCGCTACCGCGGCCACTCGATGTCCGACCCGGCCAAGTACCGCACCCGCGAAGAGGTCGAGAAGGTGCGCAGCGAACACGATCCGATCGAGCAGGTGCGGCTGCGCTTGCTCCAGAAGAAATGGGCGACCGAGGATGAGTTGAAGAAGATCGACGCCAAGGTGCGCGAGGTCGTCAACGAGGCCGCCGAGTTCGCCACTAACGATCCCGAGCCCGATCCGTCCGAGCTCTACACCGACATCTACGCCTGAGGCATGATCCCGAAAAGTGTGAACCGGTTTTCGGAAAAGATCATGCCTAAACGGACTGCGCGTTGAGGAATTTTGTTCGATGCCGATTCAAGTGCTGATGCCAGCCCTCTCGCCCACGATGGAGAAGGGCAACCTCGCCAAGTGGCTGAAGAAGGAAGGGGACACGGTCAAATCCGGCGACGTCATCGCCGAGATCGAGACCGACAAAGCGACGATGGAGGTGGAGGCGGTCGACGAGGGCACGCTCGGCAAGATCCTCGTGCCTGAGGGCACCGCCGACGTCGCCGTCAACACGCCGATCGCCACGATCCTGAGCGAGGGCGAAGACGCTTCGGCTGTAAGCGAGACCGCCAAGGAAGCGTCCAAGCCGGCGCAGCAGCAGAAGCCCGTTGAATCCACGCCACCGGCCGAACCCAAGAAGGCGCCGTCCGCCGCGGCAAACTCGCCGCAGCTGCAGGCACCGGCTGAGCCCGACGTGCCGGAAGGCACTGAGATGGTCACCATGACCATGCGCGAGGCGTTGCGCGACGCCATGGCCGAGGAAATGCGGCGCGATCCGTCCGTGTTCGTGATGGGCGAGGAGGTCGCGGAATATCAGGGCGCCTACAAGGTTACCCAAGGATTGCTCCAGGAGTTCGGCTCGCACCGCGTGGTCGACACGCCGATCACCGAACACGGCTTCGCCGGTCTTGGCGTCGGCGCGGCGCTTGCGGGGCTGAAGCCCATCGTCGAGTTCATGACCTTCAACTTCGCCATGCAAGCGATGGATCAGATCATCAACTCGGCCGCCAAGACCCGTTACATGTCCGGCGGGCAGATCGGCTCCTCGATCGTGTTCCGCGGGCCGAACGGCGCGGCTGCCCGCGTCGCCGCCCAGCACAGCCAGGATTTTTCTGCCTGGTACTCGCACATTCCGGGCCTCAAAGTGATCGCGCCCTATACCGCATCCGACGCCAAGGGCCTCTTGAAGGCCGCAATCCGCGATCCCAATCCGGTCATCTTTCTCGAAAACGAAATCCTCTACGGCCAGAGCTTCCCGGTGCCGAAGCTCGACGACTTCGTGCTGCCGATCGGCAAGGCGCGGATTGCGCGAGAGGGCAAAGACGTCACCATCGTGTCGTTCTCGATGGGGATGACCTATGCGCTGAAGGCAGCCGAAGAGCTCGCCAAGGAGGGTATCGAGGCCGAGGTCATCGATCTCCGCACGCTCCGCCCGATGGACACCGACACGATCGTCGCCTCTGTCAAGAAGACCGGGCGGATCGTCACGGTGGAGGAGGGCTGGCCGCAGTCCGGCATCGGCGCCGAAATCGCCGCCCGCGTCGTTGAGCATGCCTTCGATTATCTCGATGCGCCGGTGACGCGAGTGTCCGGCCGGGATGTGCCGATGCCCTACGCCGCTAATCTGGAAAAGCTTGCGCTGCCGACCGTCGCAGACGTGGTCGAGGCGGCGAAAGCGGTCTGCTACCGGTAGCCGCACATGGCCAACGGCAACGAAGAACTGCGGATCTATCAGGCGCTGGCGCTGCCCGACCAGGCGCTCGAGCACGGCGGCCACGAAATCCTGCGGCTCGGCATCATCCAGGACGAGCTTTATGTTTCGGCCCGGCCTTCGTTCAAGGACCCGGAGCAATGGGGCGTGGTGCTGGCCGAGGTCACGCGCCGGCTCGGCGCGATCTACGCCGCCCAGACCGCGGGCCTGAACAAAAAGGACGTCACCGTTCAGATCGCCGAGGCGTTCGCCGCCGATTTCGGCGCGCTGCCGGTGAAAGCCGCCAGGTCCAAGACGGCCAAGAAACCCGCCAAGAAACCAGTTCGGAAGAAGCGCTGACGCCATGCCGATCAACATCCTCATGCCGGCGCTGTCGCCCACCATGGAGAAGGGCAACCTTGCCAAGTGGCTGAAGAAGGAAGGCGACAAGGTCAAATCCGGCGACATTATCGCCGAGATCGAGACCGACAAGGCGACCATGGAGGTCGAGGCGGTCGACGAGGGTACCATCGCCAGGATCGTGGTGCCCGAGGGCACCGCCGATGTGCCGGTCAATCAGGTGATCGCGGTGCTGGCCTCCGAGGGCGAGGATGTGAAGGCAGCGGCGGCAGGCGGCGGCCAAGGTGCCGCGACACCGAAGCCGCAGGCAGCAACGCCAGCTCCACAAGGCGCCATGCCGAAGGCCGACGCCCCGAAGCCCGCGCCCGCTGCGGCGCCTCCTATCGCACCGAAATCACAGGCCGCTCCGCAGACCTCATCGCCGGGAAGCCGCGTTTTTGCTTCGCCGCTGGCCAAACGGATGGCGAAGGAGGCCGGTGTCGACTTGGGCCGCATCCAGGGTTCGGGCCCGCACGGCCGCGTCATCGCGCGCGACGTGGAGGGCGCCAAATCGGGCAAGGGACTGAAGGCCGCCGCCGGAGCGCCCGCGCCATCCGCGGCCGCCGCGCCGTCGATGTCGGATGCCCAGGTCCGGGCGCTGTTCGTGGACGGCAGCTACGAGGTGGTGCCGCACGACGGCATGCGCCGGACCATCGCGCAGCGGCTCACCCAGTCGGTGCAGACCATCCCGCATTTCTACCTGACGATGGACTGCAACATCGGCAAGCTCCTGGAGGCGCGCGAGGAGATCAACAATGCCGCGCCCAAGGGCAAGGACGGCAAGCCCGCCTACAAGCTTTCGGTCAACGACTTCGTCATCAAGGCGCTGGCGCTGGCGCTGCAGCGCATTCCCGACGCCAACGTGAGCTGGACCGAGGGCGGCATGCTCAAGCACAAGCATTCCGACGTGGGCGTCGCTGTCGCCATGCCGGGCGGCCTGATCACGCCGATCGTCCGCCAGGCCGAAAGCAAGTCGCTCTCCACCATTTCCAACGAGATGAAGGAATTCGCCGCCCGCGCGCGGGCCCGCAAGCTCAAGCCCAACGAATACCTTGGCGGCACCACGGCCGTTTCCAACCTCGGCATGTACGGCATCAAGGATTTCACCGCGGTGATCAACCCGCCGCACGCGACGATCCTCGCGGTCGGCGCGGGCGAGGAGCGTGCGATCGTGAGAAACGGCAAGATCGAAGCCGCCCACATCATGAGCGTGACGCTCTCCTGCGACCATCGCGCGGTCGACGGCGCTCTCGGCGCCGAATTGATCGGCGCGTTCAAGGCGCTGATCGAAAATCCGGTGATGATGGTGGTGTGAGGTGCGGACGTAGCGTCAAAGAAACGGCGGGAGGCGGCGTATGACCAGAACACGGCGAGACCTTCTCAAGGGCGCGGCGGCAG
>SHVN01000183.1 GCA_009694215.1 Xanthobacteraceae bacterium | reverse complement strand
GGAACGGTGCAAGGTCAGACGCTTCATTTTCGACAACGATCAACTCCAAGTTGGCCGCAATGACGAAGATCAAAAGCGAATCCGATTCTCAGCCTATAATTGCGCGAAAGTGATGCGGGGCGCGAGCGATTTTCCCGCATTACCCAAAACCTTGGAATTTGGTCTAATATTCCTATCCGCAACCGCGATATTGCCGCGGGTCTGCGGAACAGGCTCAGGTCGAGGGCCTGCGAGGCACGATAGGTGCGGCCGATGGACCGGCTGCTGGAATTGCTGCTCAGGCGATTCGTGCACCGGGGGACCTTGCGGTTCACCACGGCGCGTGGCTCCGTTTTCACTGTCGGCGACGGCGCGGACCCGCAGGTCGCCATCCGCTTCATGACCAGATCCGCCTAGCGCGGCGTGCTGCTCGATCCCGAGGTCCGGCTCGGGGAAGCCTACATGGACGGCTCGCTGCGGGTGGAGCAAGGCACGATCGCCTACCTGCTCGCGATCGTGCTCGGCCAGACCACCGACGGCATGCCGCCGGGCTGGGCGCGGCTGCAATGGTGGCTGCGCTTTTTCTACCGGAGGCTGAAGCAGCTCAATGTGCCGACGCGGGCGCAGCGCAACGTCGCGCATCATTACGATCTCGACGGCCGGCTCTATTCGCTGTTCCTCGATGCCGGCCGGCAGTACTCCTGCGCCTATTTCGAAAGTCTGGACCAGTCGCTCGACGATGCGCAACTCGCCAAGAAGCGCCATCTCGCAGCCAAGCTTGTGCCGAAGGAGGACCAGCGCACGCTCGACATCGGCTGCTACTGGGGCGGACTGGCGCTCTATCTCGCCGAATTCTGCCGCGCCCGCGTCACCGGCATCACGCTGTCGCGGGAGCAATGGCAGCGCGCCAGCGAACGCGCGGTTAAAAAGAGCCTCACGCGCTCGGTCGAGTTCCGCATGGCGGACTATCGCTACCTGAAGGAGAAATTCGACCGGATCGTCTCGGTCGGCTTGTTCGAGCACGTCGGCCTCGTCTTCTACGACGCTTTTTTCAGAAATGCTCCGGCCTTCTGGCCGACGACGGCGTCATGCTGCTGCATACCATCGGCCGCTCCGAGGGGCCGAACGTCACCAATCCCTGGATCGCCAAATACATCTTCCCCGGCGGCTAAATCCCGGCGCTGTCGGAGATGCTGCCGTCGATCGAGCGATCGGGCCTTCTGGTCACCGACATTGAAATCCTCCGGCTGCACTACGCCGAGACGCTCAAGGCGTGACGCGAGCGTTTCCTCGCCCACCGCGAGGAGGCCGAGCGCATCTACGACCGGCGTTTCGTGCGGATGTGGGAATTCTACCTCGCGGTCTCCGAAATGGCGTTCCGCGAACGGGCGATGATGGTGATGCAGATCCAGCTTGCCAAACGCCAGGGCGTGGTGCCGATCACCCGCGACTATCTCGCGCGTGAGGAGGCACGGCTGCGCGCGCTGGAGGGCGGCCAGCGGCCGCCGCTGCGGCTCGCGGGCGAATAGTTCCGCGCCAACCTGTTGCTATCGCTGCGGTCAAGCACCGGCGGATGTCCCCAGTTCGATTCACAGACCGGCGGTGAGTAGTGGGGACATCGGGTGGCGGCGCCTCCCCCGCCGCCGCACGAGTGCTAAGCAATGCCCCCGGTTCGCAACATTTGCGAACGCGCGCGCCCGCAAACCGCCGAGAGAGTGCCTACATGTAGTGGTGTGATCCCGAGTTCGTTCAAGATCAAGAAAACTTCAGTGCGACCGCTCCTAATTTCAACACACCCCGCTCATTCGATCGCTCCTCATGGCACCCTTCGATTCGACCGCCCGCAAGCTGCCGGAACCCGAAGCGCCGCAGTTCCGCAGCGCCCCACAGAACATTGAGGCCGAGCAGGCGTTGCTCGGCGCCATCATCGTCAACAACGAGGCGTACTACCGGGTCTCGGACTTTCTCGAGCCGCAGCATTTCTTCGAACCGATCCACCAGCAGCTCTATGAGCTCGCCGCAAACCTGATCCGCGCCGGCAAGATCGCGACGCCGGTCACGCTCAAGACCTTCCTGCCGACCGACATGGATATCGGCGGCCTCAACGCCAGCCAGTACCTCGCCCGCCTCGCGGCGGAGGCGACCACCGTGATCAACGCGGCCGACTACGGCCGCACCATCTCCGACCTTGCGGTGCGGCGAAATCTCATCCGCATCGGCGAGGACATGGTCAACGTCGCGTTCGACGCACCGGTCGATTTCGCGCCGCGCGAGCAGATCGAGGACGCCGAGCGTAAGCTCTACGAGATCGCCGAGACGAGCCGCTTCGGCTCGGGCTTCCAGCGCTTCGCCCAGGCGCTCACCACCGCGGTCAACATGGCCGCCCGCGCCTACCAGCGCGACGGCAAGCTGTCGGGCCTCGCCACCGGCCTGAAAGACCTCGACGCCAAGATGGGCGGCCTGCAGTCGTCGGACCTGATCATCGTCGCCGGCCGCCCGGGCATGGGCAAGACCGCGCTCGCCACCAACATCGCCTACAACATCGCCAAGGCCCACCGCGGCGAGACCCGTCCCGACGGGCATATCGCCACCGTCGACGGCGGCATTGTCGGCTTCTTCTCGCTGGAAATGTCGGCCGAGCAGCTCGCCACCCGTATCATCGCCGAGCGCACCGGAATCCCGTCGAGCCATATCCGGCGCGGCGGCATCACCGAGGCCGATTTCGAAACCATCAAGGACGTCTCGATCGAGCTGGAGGTCCTGCCGTTCTATGTCGACGAGACCGGCGGCCTGTCGATCGCGCAGCTTGCCGCCCGCGCCCGCCGCCTTAAGCGCCAGAAGGGCCTCGACGTTCTGGTGATCGACTACATCCAGTTGCTGCAGGGCTCGAAAAGCAAGGCCAACGAAAGCCGCGTGCAGGAGGTGACCGAGATCACCACCAACCTCAAGGCACTGGCGAAGGAGCTGAATGTGCCGATCGTGGCGCTGTCGCAGCTCTCGCGTCAGGTGGAGAACCGCGACGACAAGCGCCCGCAGCTTTCGGACCTTCGTGAATCCGGCTCGATCGAGCAGGACGCCGACGTGGTGCTGTTCGTGTTCCGCGAGGAGTACTACCTGAGCAACAAGGAGCCGCGGCCGGGCAGCGAAGAGCACCTGAAGTGGCAGACCGACATGGCGATGGTGCACGGCAAGGCCGAGGTCATCATCGGCAAGCAGCGCCACGGCCCGACCGGCACGGTGCAGTTGCAGTTCGAGGCCGCGGTCACGCGCTTCGGCGATCTCAGCCCCGACGACCGCATGCCGGAGCGGATCGGCGATTAGGGCTTGGCCTAAACCGCCGAACGGCGCGTTTCGCCAAGGTGGAAAAAGCGGCCGCGCTCTCCGCCGAAGCTCGAAAACAACTCCCGGTTGCGGTAATCTGCTACCCTATTTTCAACCCATTGCCGCACGAGATCCCCGATGCGCCTCGTCCTTTTCATCCTCATTGTTGCCGCCGCCGGTTCGCCGCTCGACGCTGTCGGCGCAGAGCTGGTGCGCAGTCTCGAACCCCAGTTTGGGAGTCATCTGGAGAATCCCGGTTTATATGAGGGTTGATGATGCGCCGCTTACAACCCGCCGGTCTTTGCCTTGACCGCCCCCTGTGGTTCGATACGGTCCGCGCGTTTGCCGCCGACCGCCACAGTTGAAGGATGAGGGGCCCATGACCGAACGCACACCCGGCTTTGCCACGCTTGCGATCCACGCCGGAGCGCAGCCCGATCCCACCACCGGCGCGCGCGCGACCCCGATCTACCAGACCACGAGCTTCGTGTTCGACGACGTCGATCACGCGGCCTCGCTGTTCGGTCTGCAGGCGTTCGGCAACATCTACACCCGCATCGGCAACCCGACCAACGCGGTGCTGGAGGAGCGGATCGCGGCGCTGGAAGGCGGTACCGCCGGGCTTGCAGTCGCCTCGGGCCACGCCGCGCAGGTGCTGGTGTTTCACTGCCTGATGAAGCCCGGCGACGAGTTCGTCGCCTCGCGCAAGCTCTATGGCGGCTCGATCAACCAGTTCAACCACGCCTTCAAGAATTTTGGCTGGAACGTGTCCTGGGCCGATCCGGACGATCTCGGCTCGTTCGAGAGCGCGGTGACGCCGAAGACCAAGGCGATCTTCATCGAGTCGATCGCCAATCCGGGCGGCGTCGTCACCGACATCGAGGCGGTCGCCAACATCGCGCGCCGCGCAGGCGTGCCGCTCATTGTCGACAACACGCTGGCCACGCCCTACCTGTGCAAGCCGATCGACTACGGCGCCGACGTCGTCGTGCATTCGCTGACGAAATTCCTCGGCGGCCACGGCAATTCGATCGGCGGCATGATCATCGACGCCGGCACCTTCAACTGGTCGCGCGAGAACCGCTATCCGATGCTGTCGGAGCCCCGGCCCGAATACAACGGCATCGTGCTGCACGAGAGCTTCGGTAATTTCGCCTTCGCCATCGCCTGCCGCGTCTTAAGCCTGCGCGACATCGGGCCGGCGCTGTCGCCGTTCAACGCATTCCTGATCCTGAACGGCGTCGAGACGCTGCCGCTGCGCATGCAACGCCACTGCGACAACGCCAACGCAGTCTCGCACTGGCTATCGCAGCATGCAAACGTTGCATGGGTGAGCTATCCGGGGCTTGCCGGCGACCGCTATCACAACCTTGCCAAGAAATATGCGCCGAAGGGCGCCGGCGCGGTGTTCACCTTCGGGCTCAAGGGCGGCTACGACGCCGGGGTCAAGCTCGTGTCGAACGTCAAATTGTTCTCCCACCTCGCCAACATCGGCGACACCCGCTCGCTCATTATCCATCCGGCCTCCACCACGCATCGCCAGCTCTCCGACGCGCAGAAGGTGCAGGCCGGCACCGGCCCCGACGTGGTGCGGCTGTCGATCGGGCTGGAGGACAAGGACGACATCATCGCCGACCTCGAACAGGCGCTGGCGGCGGCATAATGGCCGAACCAACCCGCGTCACCCTCGCCACCGCCACGTCCGGCGGCGGGTTCCCGTTCTTCGGCGACAATGCCGCGGCCGTTATCAACGAGACCTACACCTCGCTCAACGTCGAGACCAAGAACACCAAGGGCAGCGCCGAGAACATCGGCCTCCTCGAAGCGGGCTCGATGGACATCGCGCTCGTTGCCGGCGAGCCGGCCTACGAGGCCTTCGCCGGCATCGGCCGCGCGCCGACGAAATTGAAAATCATCCAGGCGATCTATTCCAACCCCGGCATGTTCGCCGTGCGCGGCGAGAGCCCGGCGAAGACGCTCCGCGATCTGATCGGCAAGCCCATTGCCTGGGGCACCAGAGCGTCGGGGCTGACGCTTCTCGGCCGCTATGTGACCGACGGGCTCGGCCTCGACCGCGAGAAGGATTTCCAGCCGCACTATCTGGAAAAGGCCGGCGACGGCCCGCTGATGGTGGCCGATGGCCGGGTCGCGGCGCTGTGGGGCGGCGGCATCGGCTGGCCGGGATTTACCGCGGTGATGCAGGCGGGCGGACGTTTCATAGGACTCACCTCCGATGAGGTGACGAAGGTCAGCGCCAAGCACAATTTCCTGAAACCGATCACCGTGCCGGCCGGCGCCTATCCGGGCCAGAAGGATGCGGTGAATTCAGTCGGCTCGTGGTGCTACATCCTGGCGCGCACCGACCTGCCCGACGACGTTGCCTACCGGCTCGCCAAGGCGCT
>SHVN01000182.1 GCA_009694215.1 Xanthobacteraceae bacterium | reverse complement strand
AATGCGATGGATAGCGCGCTGTTCGCGCCGGGCTTCATGCGGCCGTTCCGCTCGTACGTGCTGACATTCGGAGAGAAGCCTTGAATATCGCCGATCGCCCGGCTGCCGCGCGCGCGCTGACGGCGCAGACAGCGGACCTGACCGTGGTCGGCGGCGCCGGCCATGTCGGCGTCCCGCTGGTTCTGTCGTTCGCCGCCAAGGGGCTGACCGTCAACATCAACGACATCAACGAGAAGACCCTAGCCATGTTGAAGGCCGGGCGCGTGCCGTTCATCGAGAACGGCGCGCAACCCCTGCTCGCCAAGGCGCTCGCCGACAAGAGCCTGTTCTTCACCAGCCGGCCCAGCGAGATTTCGACGAAAGGCCCGGTGATCGTCACCATCGGCACGCCGGTCGACGAGTTTCTCAATCCGGTGCGCGATGTCGTCATGAAGTGCATCGATGCGCTGCTGCCGCATCTTCATGACGGCCAGTTGCTGGTATTGCGTTCCACGCTCTATCCCGGCACCACCGATTGGATCGATGGAAATCTTCAGCGGCAAGGACGCAAGCTCAAGGTCGCGTTCTGTCCCGAACGCATCGCCCAGGGCCACGGCATCGAAGAGCTCGCCCGCATGCCGCAGCTCATCAGCGGCACGTCGCCCGAGGCGGAACGGGAGGCCGCCGCGTTGTTCGGCCGGATCGCGCCGGAAATCACATTGCTCAAGCCGATCGAGGCCGAATTCGCCAAGCTGTTCAACAACGCCTACCGCTATATCGAATTCGCGGTGACCAACCAGTTCTACCTGATCGCGAAATCGGCCGGTCTGGATTACAAGGCGATCCTGCAGGCGATGAAGAAAAATTATCCGCGCGCGCAGAGCATCCCGACTCCGGGATTCGCCGCCGGACCCTGCCTGGTCAAGGATACGATGCAGCTCCTGGCCTTCGCCCGCAACGAGTTCGCGCTCGGCAATGCCGCGATCATGGCCAACGAAGGCCTGCCGCTGCACATCGTCGGTCACCTGCGCCGCAGCTACGATCTCGGCCAGATGACCGTTGGCCTCCTCGGCATGGCGTTCAAGGCGGAGAGCGACGATTCCCGCGCGTCGCTGAGCTACAAGCTCAAGAAGGCGCTCGCCACTTCAGCGCGCTCCGTTCTCACCACCGATCCGCTGGTGACCGACGATCCCGAACTGCTGCCGCTCGACGAGGTCATCGCGCGCAGCGATCTCCTGATCCTGTGCACGCCGCATCGCATCTACAAGAATGCGGATTTCAAGGGCAAGCCCATGGTCGACGTCTGGGGCTCGCTGGAAAACGCCAACGTCGTCTATTGAGACGATGGCCGTTCAGCTCGATATCGTCATTCCCGTCTACAACGAAGGCGAAAACATCGTCACTGTGCTGCGTGCGCTCGCGCGCGAGGTGAAGACGCCGGCGCGCGTGCTCATCTGCTACGACAGCGAAACCGACGACACGCTGCCTGCGGTGCGCGGCAGTCCGGACGCATACGCAGGTCTCCCCGTCGAGTTCGTGCGCAACCACGGCCGCGGCGCGCACGCGGCGGTGATGGCGGGGTTCGCCGCCAGCGCCGCGCCGCTGATCCTGGTCTATCCCGCCGACGACGACTTCAATCCTGGCATCCTCGACCGCATGGTGGTGCTGGCGGGGCAGGGATTCGACATCGTCTGTGCCAGCCGCTTCATGCCGGGCGGGACTATGCAGGGCTGTCCCTGGCTCAAGGCCGTGCTGGTGCGGACGGCGGCGTTTACGCTGTACCGTTTCGCGCGGCTGCCGACGCACGACGCCACCAGCGGCTTTCGACTATTCTCGCGCCGGGTGATCGAACAGATCGCGGTCGAGTCCAATCAGGGTTTCTGCTACAGCATCGAGCTTCTGGTGAAGGCGCACCGGCTCGGCTGGCGCATCGGCGAGGTGCCGGCGCTGTGGTTCGAGCGCAAGCACGGCACCAGCCGGTTTCGGGTGCTGCGGTGGCTGCCGGCATATCTGCGCTGGTACGGCTATGCCTTCGCGACGACCGTTCTGCGGCGGCCGGCCAGGACCGTCGCGCTGAAGTCAGAGGCCTGAACGGAGCGCATCGCATGGCGGATGAATGGCCCAAGATTCGAGCGCGCCAAACCACCACGATCTCGCCGTGGATGGATGTCATTGCGCGCGAGGTCGAATTTGCCCCCGGCGAACCATCTCAGCTCTATCACGCGGTCGGGCTGGGGGATTACCTCGCCATCCTCGCGCGCACGCCGGACGGCCGGTTTCCGATCGTGCGGCAGTACCGGCCGGCGGTCGAGTGCTTCACCTGGGAGCTGCCGGCGGGCCTGCTTGAGCGCGGCGAGGAGCCGGCCGCCGCCTGCGCCCGCGAACTGCTGGAGGAAACCGGCTATCCTGTGCGCGCCATCCATTCGCTCGGAATGCCCGCTGCGGCCTGCACCGGCCGCTTGAGCAACAGCATCCACTCGTTTTTCGTGGAGACCGGTGAGCGCGTTGCCGGTTTCGCGCCTGAGCCGGGCATGAGTGTGGCGCTGAAGTCGCCGGCGGAGATCGTGGCCATGATCAAGGCCGGCGAATTCGTCCAGCAATTGCACCTCGGCGCGCTGATGCTGGCGGAAATCCGGGGCTTCCTGACTCTGCCGAGATGACTAGCGCGCCAAGCCGGTGACGCGGGTCCACCAGTCGAGGACGCGTCCCAGCCACATCCGTAGCGGGTGCCGGCCGAGCCATTCCGTGCCGCGCGGAAACCGTTGCTGGAGCAGCGGGCCGCTTTCGTTGCGGAGCCAGACCGCGCAGACCAGCAGCGTCATGAGCCAGGCCAGATAATAGTAGCGGTCGGACGACTGATAGAACCAGGCGACCGGGTGCTGCGCGAGGGTGGCGGCCGCCGTTAGCCGCAGCCACGGGTCGAAGCGTCGCCAGAAGGCGACGCGCACCAGCACCGCGATCGCTGCGGCGTGCAGCGGCACCATCAGGAAAGATTCCGACGGGCCGGCGAGCCAGCGCATCATCTGCAGCAGGCCGCCGCGCACATGCTGGCCGCCAGGATCGAGCCGCAGCAGTTCGCCGAGCGCCGCCACCCAGGCCGACGGAGCCATCGGCAGCACTTCCGGGATCGTGGCATTGGCGCTGAACAGCACGAACACGCCGCCGTAGATCCAGTTGTGCAGCGCCATGCCGAGCACTGGAAGGAAACCAAGGCACAGGCCTGTGACGCGTCCGAGCTGGACCTGCCACAGCGCCGCGAGGCCCGCGCCGCCGAGCAGGATGCCGGCTGCCGGCGCGAGATTGGGCCGGAGCCAGAGGGCCAGCGCAAACAGCAATCCGGCGCCGAAGGCTGGGGCAAATCGCTGGCCCGGTCCGGCCGCGGTCGGGCCGAGGAGTGCGACGAATCCGGCAACGAACAAAGTTGCCGCCGCCGGATCGGCGAAACCGCGCACCGCCCATTTGGCGTATTGGAAAAACGTCGTGCCGAACACCGCGCCGACCGGAACAACAATGAAGATCAGCGTGAGCGCCAGTGCGCCGCGCGCATCGAAGAACCGCCGGAATGCGGCGAGCACCATGAAGGGCAACAGCAACATCAGCGACAGATAACCCAGGAATGAATCGCCGAAAACGAAGTGCTCCGCCGCCCGGAAATAACGCAGGCCGGGCCCGCCGTAGAAGAAGACCTTCTCGCCGCCCTCCAGCGCCTGCGCAAAATCGCCGTTGAGCGCGTGCTGCACCATGCGGCGCGCCATGCCCTCGTAAACCAGTCCGTCGTCGCCGCCGTCGAACGGCCGCACGCCGCCGATGAAGCTCGCGTCGTTCAACAGCACCACCAGCAGCGAGAGCCCAATGAACGTGAAAGGCAGCGCCAGTTGCCTTGGCCGCCAGCGCACCAGCAGCATCAGCACCGCGCCGGCTGCGAGCAGTGCCAGCCCCGGCTCGACCAGTTGCCGCAACCGCATCGACATGGTCGGTACGAGCCTGATCGCAAGCGGAGCGGCGATCGAGACGCCGAAGATGCGCCGCCCGATGTCGCCTCCTTCGATCGGCCGGCAGACGAACTCGGGTTGCTGCCATGCGGCAAAGCGCTCGCCTGCGCCTTCCCACAGCACGAGCCCCTGCCAGCACAACTGGCTGCCGACGAAGTCCGCCGGAAAGCGATGCACCACGAAGTACGGCATGGCGAGCCGCCAGGGATGCAGCACTATCCACCAGGGATTGCGTTTGTTGCGCTGGATTTCGCCCGTGCCGCCCCAGTTGTACTGCGCTTCGTTGATGAACCCGAGCCGCAGCCAGACCGGATCGCTGAAGTCGATGCCTGTCACGCGCCTGGAATAAGCCGCACGATCGTAGATGCCGTCGGCGGAGAATGCGTAGGGTCGATCGGGGAAGCCGCCCTTGCGCCAGCAGCCGAACGACTGGAGATCGCACCTGCGCTCAGGTGGATAGCGCGCGTCGAATTCGGCAGACATCTGGCGGAACGCATCCTCCGGCAGGCCCTGCTCCAGTGCGTCGCCGCGGCCCTCGACGACGAACACATTGTGTCCCTCGTCGATCCGCGGCGCCGGCCACGACAATTGCACGGCGATCGCCAGCGTGACGACGCCGAACGCCGTGAGCCATAGGCTCGGCCGGTTCGAGACGCGGCCCACAAAAATCGGCACCGTCGCGAGCAGCAGCAGCGCGTAGCGAAACACATCGTTGATCGGCAGCCCGAGCCCCGCCGCCACGAGTGCGAGCGCTGCGATTCGGAGCCAGAGCACGGAGGCCGTGCCGCTTTCGGAAGATATGACCAAAGGGGCGCTCTTGCTGACGCGCAAACCGTATCGCCCGGGTTCGGGCTTGTCGATGTCATCCCTTGACCGCGACGGCCATGCCGACCAGATTGCCGCCGTGCCGTCGGCCATCGAAGGAGCCACCGTGATTCGCCTGGGCATCGTGGGCTGCAATTATGGACGAACGGTTCATTTGCCGGCCTTCCGCCTCGACCCGCGCTGTGAGGTCACGGCGCTGGCCGGCAGCGACCGGGCGCGCACCGCCGAGCTGGCCCGCCAGTCGGGCATCGCCGGGGCATTCGGCGACTGGACGGAGATGATCGAGCGTGCCGACATCGACGCGGTCGCCATCGCCACGCCGCCGCGCCTGCAGCCCGAGATCGCCATCGCTGCCTTGCAGCGTGGCAAGCCCGTGTTCGTCGAAAAGCCGATGGCCGCCGACCTTGCGGGAGCAGCCGCGATGCTGCGCGCGGCTGGTCACACGTCCACCGCGATCGACTACAATTTTACCGAGGTCATGGCATGGCGCAAAGCCAAGGCGATGATCGATGACGGCGCGATCGGCCGGCTGCGACACGTCTTCGTCACCTGGAACGTCGAGAACGAGACCACGCGCCGGCGGCTCAAGAATTGGAAGACGAGCGGCGAGGGCGGCGGCGGGGTGCTCGGTAATTTCGTGAGCCACTCGGTGCATTATCTCGAATGGTTCTGCGGGCCGATCGCGGGATTTTCATCACGGCTGTCCGGATTGCCGGACGACCCCGCCATGGAAACCACCGTCGCTGCAACGCTTGCATTCGCCTCCGGCGCCGCCGGCAGCTTCGCCATGAGCTGCGCGTCCTATCTCGGCTCCGGGCACCGGCTGGAGTTCTACGGCGACGACGGCACTCTGGTGCTCGCCAATCCGACCACCGATTACATGCGCGGCTTCACGCTCGCCCACGCGAGC
>SHVN01000181.1 GCA_009694215.1 Xanthobacteraceae bacterium | reverse complement strand
AAGCAGAAGGTTCTGGAGGTCTTTGTCGGCAGTGCACGGGGCATGCCGGTTCTGCTGGATGCTCGGGGTAGCATCTACTTATTCGCTTCGGATGGCTCAGTCGATCTACAGCCGCCGGTCGAGGCGCTTGCCAGCATCATCGAAGGGGCGCGGCCGCGTCACGTTCAGGATCACGTGATCGACATCGGACCGGCTGTTCGTAACCGGCGCTGGGTCAAGGAGCAGAAATGGCAGCCTACCGCCGGCATGTTGCGTGCTGTCAGAGCCGACCTCTATGCTTCAGCTTCACCCGGCTCCGGAAGGATACCGACACTCAAGCGGCCGGCCACGTAGCTTACGGGTCCCGTGATGATCGTGACTGCGGATGCTCGTCCCCCTGACGGGGCCCCAGCACGTGGTCGCTCAGCGACACTTCTCTAGCCTCCGGCCAGGTCCAATCGCAAAAACCCGCATGAACACTAGGCTTCAAGAAGCACGAAAATTTGCTGTTGCCCCCATGATGGAATGGACCGACCGGCACTGCCGGTTCTTCCATCGCCTGATGACGCGTCATGCGCTGATCTACACCGAGATGGTGACGACCGGCGCGGTGCTGCACGGCGACCGTGAGCGTTTGATCGGCTTCGATCCCGCCGAGCATCCGGTGGCTCTGCAGCTTGGCGGCTCCGATCCCGTGGCGCTTGCCCGCTGCGCGAGGATCGGCGCGGACTTCGGTTATGACGAGATCAACCTCAACGTCGGCTGTCCTTCGGACCGCGTGCAGGAGGGCCGCTTCGGCGCCTGCCTGATGGCGGAGCCTGCGCTGGTCGGCGATTGCGTCGCTGCCATGAAGGCCGCGGTTGCCATCCCGGTCACGGTGAAATGCCGCATCGGCATCGACGATCAGGACCCGGAACAGGCGCTGACGGCTTTCACCGCCGCCGTGACGGGCGCCGGCGCCGATGCGCTGATCGTGCATGCGCGCAAGGCCTGGCTGTCCGGCCTATCGCCGCGCGAGAACCGCGATGTGCCGCCGCTCGATTACGACATCGTGTTCCGCCTCAAGGCCGCGAACCCCAGGCTGCCGATCGTGCTCAACGGCGGCGTCGCGAGCGTCGAAGCCGCGCGCGAGCATCTCACGAAGCTCGATGGTGTGATGTTGGGCCGCGCCGCCTACCAGGAGCCGTGGCGATTGCTTGCGGTCGATCCGTTGCTTTTCGGCGAGGCCGCGCCGTTTGCATCCGCAAAGGAGGCTGCGCGCGCTCTGATCCCCTATATCGAACGCGAGCTTGCGCGTGGCGCGCGGCTGCACTCGATCACCCGCCACCTGCATGGCCTGTTCCACGCGGTGTCGGGAGCGCGCGCCTATCGCCGGCACCTCGCGACGGCGGCGGTCAAGCCCGGAGCATGCGCCGAGGTTCTGGCAGAGGCGCTCTTGCTGGTGGTGGACAGACCCGGCGAGGTGGCGCAAACCGCCGCCGCGTGATTTCCGCGGCCGCAGGGGCCCGAGCCTTCGGGGAATATCATGGTGCTTTCGGTTCCGCCCGGCGAAATCGCGCTGCTGGTCGCCGCCGTGATGGCCGCGGGCGTCGCGACGGGAATCCTGGCCGGCCTGTTCGGCATCGGCGGCGGCGCCATCATCGTGCCCGTGCTGTATGAAATCTTCCGCATCCTCGGCGTGCCCGAAGAGGTGCGCATGCAGCTCTGCGTCGGCTCGTCGATGGCCATCATCGTCCCGACCACCATTCGCTCCTACATTGCGCATCGCGCCAAGGGGCTGGTGTTCGACGACGTGATGCGGCGATGGGCCGTGCCCGCAGTGGCCGGCGTCGCCGCCGGATCGGTGATTGCCTATTTTGCACCGAGCGCGGTCTTCAAGGTGGTCTTCACCGTGGTGGTGACCGTGATCGCGATCAAGCTTCTGCTCGGCCGGGACAATTGGCGGATTGCCGACGATTTTCCAGGGCAACCGGCGATGATCGGCTATGGCTTCCTGATCGGGATCACGTCGTCCCTGATGGGGGTGAGCGGCGGCTCGGTCTCCAACATGATCCAGACACTCCACGGCAAGCCGCTGCACAACGCGGTCGCGACTTCGGCCGGGCTCGGCGTGCCGATCACGATCGCGGGCACCATAGGCCTGATGATCGCGGGCTGGCCGCAGATGGCGCTCCTGCCGCCGTTCTCGGTCGGCTATGTCTCGCTCCTGGGAGTGGCAATCATGGCGCCGGTGTCGAGCTTCACCGCGCCCTATGGCGCGCGGCTCGCCCACCGGCTGTCGAAGCGCCAGTTGGAGATCGGCTTTGGGCTGCTTCTGCTGTTGGTGTCGGCGCGCTTCGTCGCCAGTCTCGTCTGAGCTACGGCTTGCCGCGTATCATCAGCTTGTCACCGCGCACCTCCCAGCTTTCCAGCCGGTTGAGGAAGCTCATGCCGAGCAGGCTCGTCCGAAGCTGGCCGGGCTGTGCGATCAGCGCCGGCACCGAACGCTCGACGATGCCGCCGACCGCGATCCGGTCGAGCGTGACGGCAGCGGCGCGGGCGCGGCCGTTCGCCGTGTCGACCTGGACCGAGTAGGACAGCAGCTCCAGCGGCAGTCCCGCGGCCTTCGCCGCCTCCTGGGTCAGCACGACGGCACTGGCGCCCGTATCGAGCGCCATGGCCACGCGCGTGCCATTGATCTGCGCCGCCACCTGGAAGTCACCGCCGCGCCCGCGCACGATCTCCACCGTCCGCTCGCTGCGTTGTGCCGCCCGGCCGGGCATCAGCTCGGCCATCACGCGCTCGCCGATGCCCCGCAAATCCCCGCGATAGGTGTAGACGAACACCAGCACGAACCCGACCACCACCCAGAACAGCGCAGCTTCGAGCGCCACCGATAGCCGCTCGCGGAACAGCACCAGCACCGCGCCACCGATGAACATGATAAGCGCTAGGTGGTAGGCCAGCGCTCCGAGATCGTTGGTCGAGAGGCCGGCAATCGGGTCCTGGTCGTGGCGCGCGATCAGGACGACAAGCGCGAGCGCCACGCCGATCAGCAGGATCCAGAGCAGGCGGCGGCGCAATGCGATCATTCCTGTCGGCCGGTCGCGGGCGGGCGGGCGGCCCGCGCATCCATAGCTTCGAGCTGCCGCCGCAGTTTATCCATGATGCGGGCGCGCTCTCCGTCGCTGTAGGCCGTCCAACGCTCGATCTCGGCTAGGCTTCGCCCGCAGCCGCGGCAAAGCCCGGACGGCTGATCGACGATGCAGATCTTCTCGCAGGGCGTTTCGATCGCGGCCATGATGGAATCGGAGTTGACGCCTCAAAATAGGCGTCGCAGCGGGGAACGCAATCGGTCTAGGCGCGCAGCTGGAACAGCGAGCGCTTCTTGCGGTTGCCGGTGTCGCTATCCTGCTGCGGCTGGATCGGCGGCGAGGGCTCCGAGAGAGGCGGCAGCGCCGCCATCACGCGCTCGGGTGGGAAGGTCGCGATCAGCTCGGTGCCAATCCGCACCTTCGACTTGAGTGTGAAGGTGCCGCCGTGCAGCTCGACGAGATTCTTGGCGATCGGCAGGCCCAGGCCGGTGCCCTGCTCGGCGGATTTGATCGCATTGGACCCTTGGCCGAACTTCGCCAACACGACCGGGATTTCCTCCTCGGGAATGCCCGGTCCGGTGTCCTTGACGCTCATGTATTGGCCGCCCGAAGCAGTCCAGCCGACCTTGAGCCAGACCTCGCCGCCGGACGGGGTGAACTTGATCGCGTTCGAGAGCAGGTTCAGGAAGACCTGCCGCAGCGCGCGCTCGTCGGCCCAGAGCCGCGGTAGCTCCGGCTCGAACACCTCATGGATGGTGATGCCGCGGTTCTTCGCCCGCAGCGTCAGCAGGTGGTGGCAGTCCTCGACCACGTTGACCAGCGACACCGGCTCCTCGTTGAGCTCATAGCGGCCGGCCTCGATGCGCGACAGATCCAGGATCTCGTTGATCAGGTTGAGAAGGTGCTGGCCGGAGTTGTGGATGTCGTTCGAGTAACCCTTGTAGGCCGGCACCTGATGCGGGCCGAACACCTCGGTCTTCATCACCTCGGAGAAGCCGAGAATGGCGTTGAGCGGCGTGCGCAGCTCGTGGCTCATCTGGGCGAGGAACTGCGACTTGGCGATGTTGGAGCCTTCCGCGCGCCGCCGCGCGTCGTCGGAAACCAGTTTCGCCTGTTCAAGCTCGCCGATCAGCGCGTCCTTCTCGGCGCGAGCCACCAGGGTCGCGAGGCCCGCCGAGTAGAGCCGATGCGCCAGCAGCGTGAAGTAGCCCTGAGCAGCAATCGCCATGATGCCGAGGATGTAGTTGTGCAGGTCGCCCTGCAGCGCGAAATTCAGGGCGACGGCAAAGGTTACCGGCACGGTCGCGGCAAACACCGCAATCGGCAGGCTCGACGCCAGCATGCTCGACACCGCGACCACCAGCAGCATCACGAACAGCATGAAGGTGCTCGAGCCTTCGTTCGCGCCGACCGGATGGATGAGGTTGTACATCCAGGCGAGGCCGTAGAAGAGGTCGAGCATGATGAAGCGAAGCCGCCAGCGCTTGAGATCCTGCGTGGTCGACGGCTCGGAGAGGAATTGCCGGCACTTGGTGACGATGACGGCGTGGATCACCAGCACCGCCGCGGTCCAGGCTCCGGCTACCACCGCGCCGGTCCAGAGGCTGGAGAGGAATCCCACGGTGCCGATCAGCAGCAGCACCACCAGCGATGCGGAGAGGCGGTTCTCGGCAAACTGCCGCAGCAGCTCATAGTCGAAGGCGACGCTGGTTCCGGTGGTCGAGGTGAGCCGCTCGCGGGCTTCGCGGACACGCTGGGCGGCGAGCCTGCGGCGCTTGGCCAGCGGCTTCTCGCTCGGCATGGGAATATCGCGTTCTTCTGTTACGCTCACGGCACGCCACCAACGCTAACCACATGAAATCGGGACTAAACTCGCGTAAAATCCTTAAGGGCAAGCTTAAGCGCGGGATAAATCGCAAGGTTAACGAGGCATAAAGATGAAGCTCTATGACGGGGGCCGGGCGCCCAATCCGCGGCGGGTGAAGGTCTTTCTGGCGGAAAAGGGGATCACCGTTCCGGTCGAGCCGGTCGACCTCGGAAAATTGGCGCACAAATCGCCCGCCTACACCGCGATCAACCCCTTGCAGCGCGTGCCCGCCTTGCAGCTCGATGACGGGACGATCATCACGGAGTCGATCGCGATCTGCCGCTATTTCGAACGGCTTCATCCCGAGCCGCCGCTGTTCGGCATCGACGCCAAGGACATGGCGCTGGTTGAAATGTGGGAGCGGCGGTTGGAATTCCACCTGCTCGGGCCAGTCTCACACATATTCCGCAATTCGCATCCCGCCATGAAGGACATGGAGGTGCCGCAGGTGCCGGCGTGGGCGGACGCGAACAGGCCGCGCGCGATGGACTTCCTCACGTTGCTCGACGGTGAGTTGAAGGATCGCCGCTACATCGCCGGCGACCGCTACAGCGTGGCCGACATCACCGGGATGATCTCGGTGGATTTCATGAAGCCGGCCAAGCTCACGGTGCCCGAGGCGCTCGGCAATCTCAAGCGCTGGCATGCCGAGGTCTCGGCGCGGCCGAGTGCGCAGGCCTAAAACCGCGGTCAATCGTCACGGTGGGCTTTGTCACGTTGCCGAACGAAGAACGCGAAGAGCCTTCGGTCGCCATATTCTCAGGCGGCCGCTACCACCGTCCGCCACGT
>SHVN01000180.1 GCA_009694215.1 Xanthobacteraceae bacterium | reverse complement strand
GCATGTTGAGCAGCCGCTCGACCGGGCCGACCGAGGCGCGCGCCATCAGGCCCGCCACCAGGATCAGCATCAGGTGATAGCCTTCGACGAAGCGCGCGCCGAACAGCGAGAGCAGCGGCCGGCCCACGGTCAGCAGCACGACGCTCGCCGCGAGCGAGCCCCAGAACGTCCAGCGGATCGAGTGGGCGAGGATGTCCTTCAGCCGCTCGCGGTCCCCGGCGACATGATACTCGCTGAAACGGTGCGCCACCGCCGCGGACACTGCGAAATGCACGAAGGCGATCAGCGCCAGCGTCTTGGCGGCGGCGTAATAGACCGCGACGTCGTCGGGCGTGCGGAAGTATTGCAGGATGACGACGTCGGCGTTGGTGAGCAGAAGATAGAAGCCCTCGACGATGAAGATCGGCAGCGACACCGAAAGCCAGGTCCTGGCTTCATAGACCTTCGGGCCGGGCGGGACCGCGCGCGCAAGCTTGCGGTTGAGCACGACGGTCTGGCCGATCACGGTGAGCGTCAGGGCGCCTGCCACCGCCATCACGGCCATCTCGGCGGTGGCGGGGAAATTCAGCGGGTAGGCGGCCGACACGACGATCAGCATGAGCAGGTGCCGCACGACATAGGTCGGCAGCAGCGCCACATGGATCCAGTTGTGGGAGCGTGCGATGCCGTCCTGCATCTGCATCAGCGTGTAGAACGGCAGCGTCGCACAGGCGATCGAGAGCGGCAGAGCGATGTAGCTTGCCAGATAGGGCTCCAGCAGTCGGACCAGAAGGATGCCGGCCGCCGCGAGGACCGTCGCGCTGCCGACCGCGAGCCAGCGGCTGCGCGACAGGAAGCCGCGCAGGAGATCGAACAATCCGCGCTTGGCATATTCCGGAACGAAGCGCTGCGCCACGGTGCCGAAGCCGAGGTCGGCCAGATCGCCAACGAGCGCCACGAGCGTCTAGACATAAACGTAGATCCCGAACTCGAAGCTGCCCATCCAGCGCGCCAGCAGGATCTGCGACAGATAGATCAAGCCGGCGCTGAAAACGCGGATCAGGAACGTGCGCTCGCGATCCGCTTGGCGATCGAGCGGTCGCCGGAATCGTTGAGCCAGGTGTGGACATAAGCACCAGCGCCCGCGAGCAAGGCCCACGCCGGACGGCTGGAATTCTGCGACTCGGTTAACGCCACTAGCACAACTCCGCGCGGCCGCTCCCGGACGGCGCTCGAAGGCTCAGGCGTAGCAAGGAAGCGTTATCATTCGGTTGGGTGGCGCACCCTAGCCGGTTGCCAGAGAGCCCAGTTCCGACAGTGTTTTTTCGACGATTCTGCGCTCCTCGGGGCCGAGCGCGGGCTGCGGCGGGACGGGCTCCCCCACATCGTAGCCCTGGAACTGCAACCCGGCCTTGATGCAGGCGGCAAGGTTGAAGCGCGCGAAGGCCTCGTTGATGCCCCACAGTCCGCGCTGCAGCGTCATCGCCTCGTCGAAGCGGCCGGCGCGGCACAGTTCGTAGAGCCGCACGCTCAGGCGCGGCACCACGCAGGCCGGCCCCGCCATCCAGCCGACGCCGCCGATCAGCATCACCGCCGCCGGGATATGCGCGGAGGCGGAAAACACCTTCATGTCCGGGCAGCGGTTCATGATCGAGAGAAGGCGGCCGGTGTTGGTCGAAGCGTCCTTGATGTACTGGATGCGCGGATGCGTCGAGAGCTTCGCGATCGTGTCGAGCGATAGGTCGCTGCGCTGGAACTGCGGGTTGGTGTAGAGCACGACCGGAATGTCGATGGCATCGGCGATGGCGCAGAAATACGCTTCGACCTGCGCGTCCTTCAGGGGAAAATAGGATTCGAGAATGGCGAGGATGCCGTCGGCGCCGAGCCGCTGATAGCTCTTCGCCTGGATCACCGCGTCGGCTGTGGCGGTGGCCGCGACGCCTGCGATGACCGGCACGCGCTTGTGCGCCGCCTCGATGGTGGCCTGCACCACCGCCGTGCGCTGCCCGCTGTCGAGATAGGCGAACTCGCCGGTCGAGCCAAGCGGGGTGAGCCCATGCACGCCGGCCTTGATCAGATCGTCGCACAGTTGGCCCAGCACATCGGTCTTGATGCGGCCGGATGACTCGATCGGCGAGACGAGATAGGGGAAGACGCCGTGGAGGTCGGGCATGCCGGTTGCTCGTTTATTTTCGCCGCGACCCCTCGTTTGTAATTGCCGGGCTGGACCCGGCGATCTATGACGAGGTGCTGCAAGCGAAAGCCGCAGGTTGGTGCTTGTTGAAGCGCTGTATGGATGCTCGGGTCAAGCCCGGGCATGACGCCGAGTGTGTGGGATGCGCGTCGTGCAAATCGTGAGACTCAATCCTCGCTCGCCTTGAAGCGGCTCATGCCGTTGAGCGCGAAGGGAGCGATCAGCGCAAGCAGCGCGATCCCGAGGAGCGTCGCCGACATCGGGCTCTGCAACAGCACCATCGGGTCGCCGAGGCTGATCTGCAACGCGCGCCGCAACTGCGCCTCGGCCACCGGTCCGAGAATGAGGCCCACCACCACGGGCGCTATCGG
This sequence comes from Xanthobacteraceae bacterium, assembly GCA_009694215.1. Lineage (GTDB taxonomy): Bacteria > Pseudomonadota > Alphaproteobacteria > Rhizobiales > Xanthobacteraceae > Z2-YC6860. The sequence goes on along the minus strand of SHVN01000180.1, from coordinate 3,226 downwards.
ATAGCCGAAGCGCCGCATTAGGAAGCCCATTACGCCGAAGCCGGCGAGCATGGACAGTTCCACCACCGATGGCTTGGCGGCGATGGTGCCCATCGTCGCGAACACCAGGATGCCTGCGTAGAGCCAGGATTGCGGGATCGCCAGCAGCCGCACCCAGAGTCCGACCAGCGGCAGGTTGAGCACGAGCAGCATGACGTTGGCGATGAACAGGCTGGCGATCAGGCCCCAGACGAGATCGGGGCGCTCGGCGAACAAGAGCGGCCCGGGATTGAGACCGTATTGTTGAAAGCCCGCCAGCATCATCGCGGCGGTGGCCGACGTGGGAAGCCCAAGCGTCAGCAGCGGGACAAGCGTGCCGGCGGCGGAGGCGTTGTTGGCGGCCTCGGGTCCTGCGACCCCCTCGATCGCGCCGTGGCCGAACTCCTCCGGATGCTTGGTCAGCCGTTTCTCGGTCGAATAGGACAGGAAGGTCGGAATCTCCGCCCCGCCGGCCGGCAGCGCGCCGATGGGAAAGCCGAACATCGTCCCGCGCAGCCACGGCTTCCAGGACCGGCTCCAGTCCGCCTTGGTCATCCAGAGCGCGCCGCGGACGGGCTCGAGCTTCTCCTCGACCAGATGGCGGCGCGAGGCGACGTAAAGCGCTTCACCGAGGGCGAACAGGCCGACCGCGAGCGTGGTCACTTCGATGCCGTCGAGCAGATCGGGCACGCCGAACGCGAGCCGCGCCTGGCCGGTGAGCTTGTCGATGCCGACGAGGCCCAGCGTGAGCCCAATGCAGAGAGACGTGAGGCCGCGAACGGGCGAGTCGCCAAAGGTCGCCGACACGGTGATGAAGGCAACGCACATCAGCGCGAAATAATCCTCCGGCCCGAAATTGACCGCGACGTTCACCAGCCAGGGCGCGAGGAACACGATGCCGAGCGTCGCGAGCGTGCCTGCGACGAACGAGCCGATGGCGGCGGTGGCGAGCGCCGGCCCGCCGCGGCCGGCCTTGGCCATCTTGTTGCCTTCGAGCGTCGTGACCATCGACGCGCTCTCGCCCGGCGTGTTGATCAGGATCGAGGTGGTCGAGCCGCCGTACATGCCGCCGTAGTAGATGCCGGCGAACATGATCAGCGAGCCCGCCGGATCGAGCTTGAAGGTGATCGGCAGCAAGAGCGCCACGGTCAGCGCAGGCCCGATGCCCGGCAGCACGCCGACCGCGGTGCCGAGCAGCACGCCGATCAGCGCATAGAGCATGTTCATCGGCTGGGTGGCGATGGCGAGGCCGTGAATGAGGGATGCGAGCGCGTCCATATGCGGGCCTCAGAGCAGGCGTTCGATGGGTCCTGCCGGCAGCGCCAGGGTCAGGAGCTTGTCGAACAGCAGAAAGACGATGAAGCCGAGCGCGAGGCCGATGGCGAGGTCGATGTGGACGGCGCGCCGGCCGAACGCGGTCGCGGTGGCAGCGAACAGCACCGCGGTGGCCGGAATGAAACCGCCGCCGAGGCCGATGATGGCGATCAGCGCGGCGAGGCCCCCGAGGATCAGGACGATCGCCTTCGGATCGAAGCTTTCGCGCTCGGGATAATCGCCGCGCCACGACAGCCAGAAATTGCCGGCGGCGAGCACGGCCATTCCCGTGGCGATCACGTAGGGCGTGGCCTTGGGGCCGACGCCGTAGGTCGGCGCGAGCTGCAGCGCGCTGGTGTCCCAGAAGATCACCACGGCGATCAGCAGCAGCACGCCGGCAATGAGCATGCCCGCGGTATCGGGCCGCCGCTCGGACGCTGTATCCATGTGTCCCTCCCCAGGGCAGCCTTTGTTTTGTTGTCATTGCCGGGCTTGTCCCGGCAATCCCGCTTAGGGGAGCACTGTGCTCACTTCATCGGGATGGCCGGGACAAGCCCGGCCATGACGGCGGGGTGCTTTCTAGCGGCGGCGGTCGCTACTTCACCAAACCCACTGTCTTCATCACGTTGCCGACGCGCGTCTGCTCGTCCGCCAGGAACTTGGCAAACGGCTCGCCCGGCAGGTAGGCGTCGTCCCAGCCCTTCTGCTTGAGGATGTCCTTCCAGCTGTTCGACTTCACCAGCTTGTCGACGAGCTCGGCCAGCGTCTTCTTCTGCGCGTCCGAGATGCCGGGCGCGCCGAACACCGAGCGCCAGTTGGTGAGCACGAGATCGATGCTCAGCTCCTTGAAGGTCGGGACATCGGCGTTGGGCAGGCGCTGCGGCGAGGTCACGCCGATGGCGCGCAGCTTGCCGGCCTTGATCTGACCCTCGTATTCGCCATAGCCGGAAATGCCGGCGGTGACCTTGCCGCCGAGGATGGCGGCGAGCGACTCGCCGCCGCCGGAGAACGCCACGTAGTTCACCTTCGACGCGTCTGCGCCGGCGGCGCCCACGAACAGTGCCGCCATGATGTGATCGACGCCGCCGGCCGAGCCGCCGGCGAAGGTCACCTTGGCGACGTCCTTCTTCACAAGTTCGGCCAGGTCCTTGGCGGTCTTGATCGGCGAATTCGCCGGCACCACCATCACCTGCGTCTCTTCGGTGATACGCGCGATCGGCGTGATCTGCGACAGCGAGACCGGCGACTTGTTCATTAGGATGGCGCCGACCATCACGAAGCCGTTGACCATGAGCTGATTGCCGTCACCCTTTGCGCCGTTGACGAACTGCGCGAGGCCGACGGTGCCGCCGGCGCCGGCGATGTTGATGACCTGCGCGTTCTTGACGAGCTTTTCGGCGATCAGCGCCTGCTGGATCGAGCGCGCGGTCTGGTCCCAGCCGCCACCGGGCGCGGCCGGCGCGATGACTTTGATCTCCATCTGGGCAAACGCCGATGTCGCAAGGAGCGTGGCTCCCGCAACCAGCAGGCCGCGGCAAATGCCTCGGGATAACAATGACATGAGCGATCCTCCTCGATGATGTTTGAGGCCATTAAGAGCCGCTTTCGCGGCAACGTCCAGTGCCCGGGCGCGGCGGGACGTTCGACTTTTGCCTAACCGGAAAAGCCGCCGCCATCGAGGAAGGACTGTTCCTCGGGCGTGGTGGCGCGGCCCAGCACGGCGTTGCGGTGCGGGAAGCGGCCGAACCGGCGGATGATGTTGGCGTGCTGCTCCGCCCATTTCAGCAGTTCGGCGTCGCCGGTAGCGCGGAACAGCGCGCAGCATCGCTCCTGGTCGGCCAGGGTCTCGGAATGCTCGAACGGCAGATAGAAGAATTGCCGGTCTGGTATCGCC
>SHVN01000027.1 GCA_009694215.1 Xanthobacteraceae bacterium | reverse complement strand
CGCACGACGCAAAATGGTGGAAGGAGCTGAATGTCTTCCCGTGCCGCTGGAACATGGCCGCGCCGCCGTCGGAGTTCGCGCGGAAGGCAATGTCGGGCGAATTGTACGAGGAAGAGAACTTGCGCTGCGAACAGGTGATGGCCAAGGCGCTGGGACGCTGAGCGCCGGTCCCGGATCGCGTCGTATGATTGCTGGACTCCTGCGCGCCGCGCTCCATGCCTTATGGGTGCTGGGCGCCGCCGGCTCGGTCGCTACGCAGGCGCAAAACTATCCGTCGCGCACGGTCGAGATTGTCGTGCCGTTCGCGGCGGGTGGCGGCAACGATCTGCTCGCCCGCATGATCGGCGAAGGTTTGGGAAAGCGGCTCGGCCAATCGTTCGTGCCGCTCAATCGTCCCGGCGCCAACACCAACACCGGCACGCTTCAGGTGGTGAAGTCCGCGCCGGATGGCTACACGCTTTTGATCAGCAGCGTCGGGCTCGCCGCCAATCCATTGCTGTACAAGCGGCTGCCGTTCGACACGCTCCGCGATCTCACACCAATCACGCTGGTCGCCAGTTCGCCCACCATCCTGGTCGTGCCGCCGGCGCTGCCTGCGAACACGCTGGCCGAGCTCCTTGCTTATCTGAAGGCGCGGCCGGGCGAACTCAACTACGCCTCCTACGGCGTGGGTTCGAGCCCGCACCTTTCGACCGAGCTGTTTCTGTCCATGACCGGCACCAAGGCGGTGCACGTGCCTTATTCCGGCGGTGGCCCCGCGGCGGTCGGAGTCATGGGCAACAACGTGCAGATGCTGTTGTCCAGCGTCCTGCCGGTGCTGGGGCTTATTCGCGGCGGTCAGCTCAAGCCGATCGCCATCGCCTCGAACGCACGCTCGCCGCTCCTGCCGGACGTGCCGACGTTTTCCGAAGGTGGCGTGGAGTATCGCTTCAGCACATGGTTCGGGCTGCTGGCGCCCGCTCAGACGCCGGACGGCATCATCGAAACGTTGCACCGGCACACCGTCGATACGCTCCGGGAGCCGGCGGTGCGGGCGCGTATCGCGGAGCAGGGCGCCGAGGTCGTCGCCAACACGCCCGCCGAATTCCGCGCCTTCATCGGCGATGAGATGGAGCGGTTTGCGGCGGTGATCCGCAGCGCCAAGATGCAATTGGATTGAAGCTTCGGCGCGCGCCCGGCCACCCGGGTCCGGCCTTCGGCCGACCCGAGTGCAAGCTTGCGCCGGGCATCCACGTCTTACAAGATGGCAGGAATGACGGGAATGGCCGGGACAAGTCCGGCCGCGACGACCGATAGGGCATGTTTCATGGTCGAGAAAAAGCTGACCGGCCGGATCGCAGCCGACCGTATCCGGATGCACTCCACGCCGAAGCCTCCGGGCGGCGCGGTCGAGCGCATCCTGGCGCTCGGAGACTGCACCGGGATCATCTCCGACGTGATGGACGAGCTCGGCATTCCGCCGGGCGTGGTCGGCGCGTCGGTGCTCAAGCCGACCATGCCGGGCCAGGTCATCTGCGGCCCGGCGCTCACCGTGCGCAACATCGCCCAGCGGGCCAATGCGCTGGCCGGCGCCAAAGCCAGCGTCAATAAGATGGCGGAGTTCGAGGCGCACAACCTGGCCGAGGACGGCGACGTGCTGGTGATCCAGGGCGTCCCCGGCATGTCGAACATGGGCGGCATTTCGGCGCTCACCGGCAAGCGTGCGGGCGAACGCGGCGCAATCGTCATGGGCGGCATCCGCGACATCCCGCATTCTCGCTCGGTCGGCTATCCGGTCTGGTCGAGCGAAATCACGCCGGTCACCGGCAAGTGGCGGCTGGAGACGGTCGAGATCAACGGCGCGGTGATGATCGGCGATGTGCAGGTGGCGGCGGGCGACCTGGTGGTGGCCGACGACACCGGCGTCTGCTTCATCCCGCGCGATCAGATCATGACGGTGCTGGATCTGTGCGAGAAGAAAGCGCGGGCCGAGGAGATCCGCTGCCAGGCGATCGAGAACGGCATCCCGGTGCCGGAAATCTCGCGCGCGACCTACGGCGAGAAGAACAAGTAGCGCCGCGCTTCATTGCGGCAGCGCTTCGTCCGCCTAGACGGTGAAGCTCGACAGGACGCCGGGGCCGAAGTTGTGGGTCAGCGGCATGTCGGCGGCGTCTCGCCCGTTGGCGATGAGGATGCGGCCGATCAGCGGGATGTTGTTGCGCGGGTCGAACACGTGCCAGCGGCCGCCGAGATAGACTTCCATCCAGGCCGCGAAATCCATCGCTCCATAGGGCGGCGGAAGGCCGATGTCGGTCACGTAACCGGTGCAATAGCGCGCCGGGATGTTCAGGCACCGGCAGAACGTGACCGCGAGATGGGTGTAATCGCGGCAAACCCCGCGGCGCTCGGCATAGGCTTCGGCCGCGGTCCGCGTGGCCCGCGAGTGCTCGTAGCCGAAGGTGATATGGTTGTGGACGAAGTCGCAGATCGCCTGCACCCGCGCCCAGCCCAGCGGTGTGTGCCCAAAGAGGCGCCAGGCGTCGTCGGACAGGCGGTCGGTCTCGCAATACCGGCTGCCCAGCAGGAACAGGATGACCTCCGCCGGCAGGTCCTGCACCTGGTGCTGCAGGGCGTTGAGATCGGGCGGCGGCGGTGGCGGGGGTGCCGAGGGTGAAATGGCCGGCGGGCGCGGTGAGGCGGTTGCACCAGTTGCCGAAGCTGTCGCGGTAGCCGCCGATGGGAAACGAAGGGTTGGAGGTCAGGAAATCCGGCCGCTCAAGGTCGGAAAAGCGCGAGAAATGTACGTTCAGCATCACGATCATCGGTGTCGGTCGCAGAAAATCGAAGCCGAGCTGGCAGCCGACGCGGATACGCATGGAATCTCCATTCCGGATCGGCCGCGCGCCGAACATCGGCACGCGGGCAGACCCTATGACAATCGTGAGAACCAAGCCGTCCGGCGAACGGGGAGTATGGCTCAGCCGAGCCGCACTGGATATGTGGTGGCGTAGTTTTTCTGCAACACCTCGGCGCCGCTACTCCGTCGGCTGGATGTTGGCGGCCTTTCCGACCTCGTCCCATTTCTTGATTTCGGCGCGCACGAAGGCGGCGAAGTCGGCGGGCTTGCTCGCAACCGGCTCGGCGCCTTCGCCAGCCAGGCGACGGTTGGTTTCCGGATCGGCGAACATCGCCGCGGCCTCGGCCTGGAGGCGGTCGACGATCGGCTGCGGCGTGCCGGCGGGCGCGAACAGGCCAAACCAGTTCAGCACCTCGTAGTCCTTGATGCCCGCCTCCGACATCGAGGGCACGTCCGGCAGCGCCGGCGAGCGCTTGAGCGACGTCACGGCCAGTGCCCGGAGCTTGCCGCCGTCGACATGCGGCTTGGCCGAAGCGACGTTCGACACCATCGACATGATGTGGCCGGCCAGCGTGTCCTGCATCGCCGGGCCGACGCCCTTGTAGGGGACGTGGGTAACCTGGATACCGGTGCGGACCTTGAGCAGTTCCATCGCCAGATGAAGATTGCTGCCGACGCCAGCCGAGCCGTAGTTGATCTTGCCCGGCTCCGCCCTGGCGGCGGCGATGTAGTCCGCCAGAGTCTTCATCGGCTGGGCGGGATGCACCACCAGCACGTTCGGCACCGAAACCATCTGCGTGACGGGCGTCAGGTCGCGCAGCACGTCGTAGGGCAGATTCTTGTAGACGAGATGATTGATGGTGATTGTGCCGGCGCCGAGCAGCAGCGTGTAGCCGTCGGTCGGCGACCGCACCACGGATTCGATGCCAAGCGTGTTGCCGGCGCCGCCGCGGTTCTCGATGTAGAACTGCTGGCCCAGAACCTTGCCGAGATGCAGCGCGAACATGCGCGCGGTCGCGTCGGCGGTGCCGCCCGGCGCGGTGGGCACCAGGATTTTGACCGGCTTGGTGGGCCACGCGCTCTGCGCCTGCGCCTCCGGAGCAACGGCAAGCAGGATCGCGGCAGCCGCGACGATGGCTCGAAGCATGGGCGCCTCCCGGATTCTATTCCGTTCGCGGTCCGTTTGCCCGGATAGCGCTTTCGAATGTCAGCCGACCGCCTCTTCGGCCAACAGATCGGTCGCCTTGAATTTGGCGTCGTTGGTGCCGCGCTCGGCGACGCTTGAGCCGAACAGCAGGCCTTCCTTCACCTTCGGCATTGTCCTCGCGACATCGGTGATGACAAGGCCGTGTGTTGGGCAAACGGTTTTCACGCCGAGCTTGTCCATCAGAAGGTCGAGCCGGTCGCAGTAGTTCCGCATGTCGGCCCACTTGGTCCACCACAGCGCCAGATCGGCGAACACGGCGGTGGTGTCCTGCAGATCGAGTGAGGCCGCCTCCTCGGCGACCAGCCCGCAGTGGCCGTCCTCGTGATAATGGCTGTAGGCGAAGCCGTCGCCGGGGAACAGCACGCGGTCGCGCGTCTCGAAGCCCCACCAGGTGGAGCGCATGTCACGGATCACCGGTTCGACGGCGCGGAAGCCGCGGCCGCCGAGGTCGATCTCGTCGCCCTCCTTCATCGAGCGCATGCGGTGCTCGTACTGCGGAAAGGCCAGGTGATAGTCGCTGACGTCGCCGCAGAGGGTCGCCTCCGGATAGCGCGACAGCACGCGGCCGAGCCCTCCGCAATGCGGCGTCTCCTGATGCGTGACGAAGAGATATTTCAGCGGCGGCTTGCCAGGCAGAAGCTTGTTGAGCTGCCCCTCGATGATCGGGAAATCCTTGGGATGGCCGGTCTCGACCAGCATCGATGCGGTCTCACCGACGATCAGGAAGCAGGCGTTGCAGCCGTGATAGATCTTGCCCTGCTGGCGCTGCTCCAGGCATTCGCCGAGCCAGAAGATGCCGGGCGCTACCTCGCGCGGTAGCGGATTGGGGCGGTTGAGGGTGGATTGGACCGGACGATCGGGCGCGGCTTGGACCATTCTCGTTACCTTTCCTCGTCGCGGCCGACGTAGCGCGACTGAGCCACGCTCTTGTCCAGAGATTTGAGCACGTCGTCGACGAGCTTCATGTGCTTCTCGACGGTCTTCTTACCGCGCAGGATGCAGCCGTAGCCCGGCGCAATCGTTTCGATGTCGTGCTTGCTCAGGATCTTGTCCATGCCCTTGCGCAGCTTCGCGGTGTCGACGCCCTCCAGCCACCAGTAGCGGGTGTTGAGCAGGAACGAGCGGACGTGGTCGAAGTCGGTCGGATCGTCGTCGCCGTCCTGGATGATCCAGGGGCCGTCCGGGCGGTCGCGCCAAGTGTGGGTGAACATGTCGGAGGTGAACAGCGTCTTGGTCGCCTCGTCGTAGATCCAGCGCGTCGCGATCAGGCGGATCGGCGCCTGATAGACCACGACCGGGCGGCCGAGATCGCCGATCGGGATCGTCTCCTCGCGGCCGATGGTGGTGATCTTGAGCTTGTCGAGCGTGTTCTGCCCCGAGTCCGAGCCCGCGCCGAAGTCGAACCAGAATGCGGCGTCGGCATTGCCGGTGAAGCATTCCTTGACGTTGAAGTAGAGCGTGAACGGATCGATGTTCTGGATCGACATGAATTCGTTGAGCCGCAGCGGCAGCAGCGAGAGGGGCAGAGTGCGCGGGATGAGCGACTCGATCTGCCCGCGCAGCGCCAGCTCGTGGCCGCCGAAACCGGTGTCGATCAGCCACGCGGCGTCGGGTTGTCGGAGCAGGTAGCAATTCGTGACCGAATATCCGGTCGCGCTGGCCGGATAGGAGCTGACCCGGCCATCGAGCAGCATGGTGTTCTGCAATGCAAACAGCTTGCCTGCGGCAAGCTCTTCGGTGTTCGAGCTTTTTGTGCGGTCGAGCACGGCAATTCCTTTGCAAGGTTCAGCGGAGCCGATCAACGGGGCAGTTCTATCAGGAATCGATTCTGGGCACTATCTAAGCCACGCCTACGATCCGATTTTGATGTTGTTGTCGCGGATGATCTTCGCCCAGAACGGAAGTTCCTCGACGATCATCTGGCGCAGTTCGCCCGGCGCCGGCAGCGGCACCTCGACCCGGAACTTGTTGACCAGGGTGTTGTAGTTCGTCTCGTCGCGCACCGCCGCGGCGACGTCGCGGTAGAACTTGTCGAGAATGGGTTTCGGCGTTCCGGCCGGACCAAAGAAGCCGAACCATGAATAGGCATGCAGGCTCGGGATTCCGTTCTCGATCGCGGTAGCCGTATCCGGCAGAAACGATGCGCGCTTCTCGCCGAACTGGACCACCGCGCGCAGTTGCCCGGCCTCGACCTGCGGCGCGACGGTCGCGCTCGAGCTGATGACCATGTCGACGTGGCCGGCCGTGCCGTCATTCAAGACAGGCGCGGCGCCCCGGTAGGGCACATGCACCAGCTTGATGCCGGCGAGCTGGCACAGCGCCGCCACGGTCAGGTGGCCGTTGCTGCCGATACCGGTGGTTCCATAGGTCAGCACATCGGGCCGGGCCTTGGCCGCGGCAATCAGCTCGGGCAGCGTGCGGTAGGGCCGCGAGGGATGCGCGCACAGCACCATCGGTCCCCGCCCGATCATCGTCACCGGCTCAAAATCCTTCAGCACGTCGTAGGGCAGGTTGTTGAGCAGCAGCGTGCTGACCACGAAGGTGTCCGAGGTGAGCAGCCAGGTCGTGCCGTCGGGCGGCGATTTTGCCACCACCGCCGCGCCGATGGAGGCGGAGGCGCCGGGCCTGTTCTCGATCAGGATGGTCGCGCCGAGGCGCTGTTGCAGGATGGGCTGCAGGAGGCGCGCCATGGCGTCGGACGTGCCGCCGGCGGGAAACGGATTGACGATCCGGACCATTCCCGAAGGCGTGCTTTGGGCCCGCGCGGCGACCGGAGCCAGAATCCCGGCGGCGACGATCGAACGCCTGGTCAGCATTGCTCTCTTCCTACTCAGCCTGGATGTTGACGGCCCGCGCGATGAGCGACCACTTTTCGAGGTCGGCCTTGATCAGTGCCGCGAATTCCGCGGATGAGCCGCCGACCGGGTCCGCGCCGTCCTGGGCGAGCCGCTCGCGAACGTCGGATGTGCGTAGCGCCTCGGCGACGGCCACCTGGAGCTTGTCGATGATCTCCTTCGGAGTTCCGGCGGGAGCAAGCAGGCCGTACCATTGCAGCGCCGAATAACCCGGCACGCCGGCTTCGGCCACGGTCGGCACATCCTGCAACGCCGCCACGCGCTTCGGCCCCGACACCGCGAGCGCGCGCAGCTTGCCCGCCTCGATCAGCGGCTTGCCGGTGAGCATGTTGGAGAACAGCGCGGAGATCCGCTCGGACAGCACCTCCGTCATCGCCGGGCCGGTGCCCTTGAACGGAATATGCTGCAGGTCGATGCCGGCCATGTGCTTGAGCAACTCCATGCTCATGTGCGGCGAGCTTCCGGCGCCGGCGGAGGCGTAGTTGAGCGTGCCGGGCTTTGCCTTCGCCAGCGCGATCAGCTCCTTCAGTGACTTCGCCGGCACCTCGGGGTGCACCACCAGCACGTTGGAGATGCCGGCGACCTGGGTGATCGCGGAGAGGTCCTTCGCCGCGTCGTAGCGCGCCTGCTTGGTGACCGCCGGCAGCACGGCGACCGTACTCGGCGTCATCAGGAGCGTGTAGCCGTCGCGCGGCGCGTTGATCACGCTCTCGATGCCGATGATGCCGCCGCCGCCGCCGCGGTTCTCGACGAAGAAGCTCTGCCCGCCGGTGGAGAGCTTCGCGGCGAGCACGCGCGCCAGAATGTCGGTGCCGCCGCCGGGCGCGGAGTTCACGACAATGCGTACCGCCCGCGACGGATAGTCCGCCTGCGCCAAGGCTTCGGAGGCGAGTGCAATGAGGCAGGCGAGCATCAGCAGCATCCCACGCATCGTCATCTCCCCGTCGGCGCGAACCGCGTCGGATAGGTGGTGTCCTCGAACCTCTGCTCGAGGATCCACTTTGCCACCTCGCGGTGATGTGCGAACCAGACGTCCTTGTGGCTGCGGAGATATTCCAGGATCTGCCGGAAAATCGCCGCCATCGCCGGACGCCCGCCGAAATGGCTATGCACGCCGATGTTGATCAGGCCGCCGGGCTCGCAGGCGTGCAGATAGTCGAACATGTCCTTGTAGACGTCGAAATAGATGCGGGGGCTCGCGCGGAGCGCGCGGTTGTCGACGAACTCGCTCCACGGGATCATGACCATCCTGCCGCTCTTGGTCTGCCGCTGGTAGGGCACACTGGCATCGAGCGCGTCCGAACACCATTGCAGCTTGGCCTCGGCGAGATAGTCGAGGGTGTTCTCAGACCAGCCGTAGATCGGCGTCACCCAGCCGGTCGGGCGCTTGCCGGCGGTCTTCTCCAGGATGTCGAGCGTCTTCTTGATGGTCTCGCGCTCGCGTTCCGCGCTCATCGAGAACAGCGTCTGGTCCTGCAGATAGCCGTGGCCGGCGACGTCAAATCCGGACTTGGCGAAGGCTGCGACCGCATCCGGCCACACCTCGGCGCTGCGGCCGTTGCAGAACAGCGTCGCCGGCATGTCGAGGTCTTTGAGATTGCGGGAGAGCCGCCAGATGCCCTCGTTGCCGCCGAAGCGCGACCAGTTGATGCCGGCGACGTCCTTGGAGCCCGGGGGCAGCGGCGTGGTGCGCGGAAAATAGCTCGGCGATTTGCCCTCGCTCCAGGTCTCCAGCAGCACGCTGCACACCACGGCCACGCGATGACCGTGGGGCCACACCAACGCCCGCTTGTTCATGCAACGCCCTCACAACCGTCCGGTAGGAAATTCCAGCATGGGTGATACCGCCGTGTCCATGGTCGGAACGGTCAAAGAGCGTTTGCTGGAACAAGAGCGGGTGGCGAAGCGCGGGAAGTAGGCTATCGTTTCGGTCATGCCGGGTTCGTCGCACGTCAATGTTCAGCCATCGGAGGTGGTGACGCCGCTTGCCGGCTATCGCCTGCTCGGCGATTCCCTGCTGAACAAGGGAACCGCGTTCTCCGAGCGGGAACGCGACGATTCCGAACTGCACGGCCTGCTGCCGCCCCGGGTCGCCACGCTGGACGAGCAGGTGTCGCGGCGACTGCAGGTGCTGCGCGGCTTCACCGCTGATCTGGAGCGCTACGCATTCCTGCGCGAGCTCCAGGACACCAACGAGACGGTGTTCTTCGCCCTGCTGACGCGCAACATCGAGGAACTCCCGCCGATCGCCTACACGCCGACCGTCGGGGCGGGGTGCCAGCACTTCAGCCGGCTGTTCCGCAAGCCGCGAGGCCTGTTCCTCAGCTTGCAGCACCGCAAGCGAATCAAGCAGATTCTGGACAATCCGCATTTCGACAACACCACGGTCATCGTTGCCACCGACGGCGAGCGCATCCTCGGCCTCGGCGACCAGGGCGCCGGCGGGATGGGCACCCCGATCGGCAAGCTCGCCCTCTATGCGGCTTGCGGCGGCATTCATCCCTCCACCACGCTGCCGATCCTGCTCGACGTCGGCACCGACAACGAGGAGCGGCTGGCCGATCCGCTCTACGTCGGCTGGCGGCACGCGCGCGCGCGCGGCGAGCAGTACGATGAATTCGTCGAAGAGTTCGTCAGCGCCGCGGTGGCGCGGTGGCCCCACGTCCTGCTGCAATGGGAGGACTTCGCCAAGTCGAACGCCAAGCGCCTGCTCGATCGCTATCGCGACCGGTTGTGCAGCTTCAACGACGACATCCAGGGCACCGCCGCCGTCGCCACAGGCGCGCTCCTGTCGGCCATCGCCGTTACCGGCGTGCCGCTCCCCGAGCAACGCATCGCCATCTTTGGCGCGGGCTCCGCCGGCTTGCGGCATCGCGGGCCTGCTCGTGGTGGCAATGGTCGAGGCCGGCATCGACGCCAAAGAGGCCGTGAAGCGGTTTTTCATGGTCGATCAGGACGGCCTGCTGATCGAGGGCATGAACGCGGTCACAGGGTTCCAGGCGCCGTTCCTGCAGGCGCGCTCGGCAATCGCGGCGTGGCCGCTCGACAATCCGGTGCGGGTCACGCTGCTCGACGTGGTCCGCAACGCCAAGCCGACGACGCTGATCGGCGTGTCGGGGCAGCCGGGATACTTCTCCGAGCAGATCGTCCGGGCGATGGCCGAATTCAATCGCCGGCCGGTGATCTTCCCGCTCTCCAACCCGACCTCGCGCGCCGAGGCGACCCCGTCCGACATCCAGCGCTGGAGTTACGGCCGCGCCGTGATCGTCACCGGCAGCCCGTTTCCGCCGCTGGTGCGGGACGGCCGGCCGTTCAAGGTCGACCAGACCAACAACACCTACATCTTTCCGGGCGTCGGTCTCGGCGCTATCGCGGTGCAGGCGCGCCGCATCACCGACACCATGTTCATGGCGGCAGCCAAGGCGCAGGCGGCTCTGTCGCCGGCGCGCAACGACACCGGCAGCAATCTGCTGCCGCCGGTCACCGCGCTGCGCGAGGTCGCGATCGTAGTGGCGAAGGCCGTCGCGCTCCAGGCCCGAAGGGAAGGTCTTACTGAAATCGCGGAGGGCGACATCGAGGCGGCCATCCATGCCAAGATGTGGTCTCCGCAATATCTTCCGTACCGCAGAGCAACGAGGTAGCGATGGCGGACCGTCAGTATCCGATCGTGCATTTTGTCGGCAGCATCCCGCTGTCCGACAGCGAGACCGTGTTCCGCACCTTGTCGAAGGCGGTTGGGCCTCATCTCACGCGCCTGCCGGACGGCGAGACCGGCATCCGCAAGACCTGGATCAGGTTCCTGCAGGACGTGCTGTCCGGCAATTCGGCGATCGAACTCGCCAGGGACGTGCCGCCATTCAAGTTCACGCAATGGGATGGCAAGGTGGTGCGCGAGATTCCGCGCCTGCGGGTCAAGCCGGGCGCCACCATCGATCCCGCCACCTTCGACACCGGATATGCGGCCATGGCGATCGAGTCGTGGAGGATATTCGAGCGGTTGCAAAAGGCCGGCGAAATCCCTGCGGGCGTCAAATTTCAGATATCGATCCCGACGCCGATCGCGCCGACCTACAACAACATGGTGCCGGACGACCGGCCGAAGCTGCTGCAGCCGCTGACGCGGCACTTCATCGGCGAAGTCGAAAAAATCGCCAGGGCGCTTCCCAACGACCGCATCGCGATCCAGTGGGACGTCTGCCAGGAAGTGCTGGCCTGGGAGAACTACTACGACAAGGGGCCGGTCGATTTCCGCACCGAGACCATCGACGTGCTGACCAGGATCGGCGACGGCGTGCCGTCCGGCATCGAGCTTGGCTATCACCTCTGCTACGGCAGCCCCGCCGACGAGCACATGGTGCTGCCGAAGGACATGGGCATCATGGTCGAGATGACCAACGCCATCGTCGCGAGCGTCAAACGGCCGATCCAGTTCTTCCACATGCCGGTGGTCAAGGCGCGCACCGACGATGCCTATTTCACGCCGCTGAAGAATCTGAAGCTGCGCCCCGGGACCGGGCTTTATCTGGGCCTGATCCATTACAACGACGCGGCTGGCGACGCGGCGCGGCTCGCCGCCGCCCGCCGCCACGCGCGGGTGGACGGCATCGGCACCGAGTGCGGTATGGCGCGCGGCGATCCGGCGCGGCTGCCGGCGCTGCTCGCGGCGCACGCAAAAGTCGCGGAGAGCACCGCGTAGCTACTTTTGCTCGGGCGAAAAAGCCCTGGCGTAGCGCTCGGCGATTTCCGCGGGTGTCGAGGCGATCTGCGCCACCACCTTGTCTACCTCGGGGCCGGGCACGAAGTCGAATTCCATCTTGGCCCTGTCCATCTCGGCCAGGAACTCCTTGTCCTGCGCCAGCGCCTCGAAGGCCTTGCGCAGGAGCGCTACCCGTTCCGCCGGGACCTCCGGCGGCGCGACCAGCGGGCGGGCCGCCGTCTTCTGGGTGAAATGCAGCTCCATCACCTTGCGGTCTGCGTCGTTCCTGATGAAATCTATCGCGTTCGGCAGGCCGCGAAGCTCCGGCTCGTTCTTCAGTGCGCCCTGCATCAGCAGGGTGACCTGCTTGTCGGCGAGCCAGTTCGGCCGCACCGCCTTGAGGCTCGACCACGACCAGTCGGCGATGCCCTGCACCTCGCCGCGCTCGACCGCGAGCGCGATCTGCGCGGTGCTGTTGTAGCCGGTGACGATCTTGAATTTGGTGCCGATCAGCCCGTTGTAGATCCGCGGCGTGGTCTCCGGATCGACGCCGGTGATGCCGCCGACGATCAGCTCCTTGTCGAACAGATCTTTCGCGGTCTTGTGCGGGGCGGTGTGCCAGGCGAGCGTCACCGCGGTTTCGCTGTTGAGACTGCCGAGCCAGTGAAATTTCTCGATCTCGAAGCGCACACCCGACGGATAGATCAGCTTCGCCAGTAGGATGCCGCGCTGAAGCAGTGCGATCATGGTGCCGTCCTTGGGCGCCGTGCTGAAAATGTGATTGGCCGCGGCGATCCGCGACGGGATGTTCTGGACGATGATCGTGGGATTGCCCGGGATATGCCGGCCGAGATGACGCGCGGCCACGCGCGCCTGCAGGTCGTAGCCGCCGCCGGGGCCGGCGCCGACGATGAGCGTGATCTGCTTGCCGGCGTAGAAATCGTCGGCCACCGCGGTAGCCACGCTGAATGACAGCAGCATGGCTACCATGAGCACGCAGCGGAGCGGCATGGTCGGGCGTCTGAAGATCGTTCCGGTCATGGCAATCTCGCGAGATTGCCGAATTATCGCTCATTTCACGCCGCGCGCCTACGCTTGACCGGGGCGGCCGGGTGCGGCCTTATCGCTTCGAAAGTGTTTGGAGGATTCGTTGAAAGCCATTGTGATTCGCGAGTTTGGCCCGCCGGGCGTCATGAAACTCGAAGAGGTGCCGACCCCTGAGCCCGGCCCGGGCGAGGTGCTGATCAAGGTCCACGCCGTTTCGGTCAACCGCACCCTCGACGCTGTGGTGCGCGCCGGCAAATACGCCCGGCGCGTGACATTGCCGCTGACGCCCGGCGTCGATCCGTCTGGTGTCGTGACCAAGGTAGGCCCCGGCGTCACCATTCGCAAGGTCGGCGACCGCGTCACCGTGCAGCTTCGTTCCGGAAACGACAGCGGCGCCGACTCGATCCGCAACCTCGGCTTGCACGCCTGGGGCGGCTATGCCGAATACGTCCGCGCCGAAGCGAGCCGGACCGCGATCGTGCCGGACGGCCTCGATTTTGCGACCGCCACGGTGGTGTCGCGCCACACGCCGACGGCGTTCACGCTGCTGCGCGACCGCGCCAAGCTGCAGCCCGGCGAATGGGTGCTGGTGATGGGTGCCGCCGGCGGGCTCGGCAGCGCCGGCGTCCAGGTAGCTAAATATCTCGGCGCCAAGGTGATTGCCGCGGCCGGCTCCGCCGACCGCGTCAAGGTCGGCCTCGATCTCGGCGCTGATGCCGGCGTGAACTACCGCGCGCAGGACCTGACCATCGAGGCGATGCGCATCACCGAAGGCAAAGGCGTCAACGTCGTGTTCGAGAACATCGGCGACCCTGAACTCTTCCCCAAGGCGTTCGCGTCGCTGGCGCGCCGCGGCCGGCTGGTCACCGCCGGCGGGCACGGCGGTGGCATCGTGCCGCTCGACGTCAACCGGCTCTATCAGAACCACCTCAGCGTCATCGGCGCGACCGGCGAGACGCCGGAGGACGTCACGCTCAGCCTCAAGGCCGCGCTCGACGGGCGCTTCAAGGTGGTGATCGACCGCATCATGCCGTTGTCGCAGGCGGTTCAGGCGCACGAACTGGTCGAGAGCCGCGCCGGGATCGGCAAGATCATCCTCGACCCGACGCTGGCGTGAGGCGCGGCTGTTCTAGTCGCCGGACTTGATCCCGGTCTCCTTGATCAGCTTCGCCCACTGCGGCCGCTCGGCCGCGAGCGCTGCCGCGAATTCCGTGGGCGAGCTTGCGATCACCTCCATGCCGACGTCGCTCAGTTTTTTTCGCACCTCGGGCGAGGACAGCGCCTTCACATGGTCCTGGTGAATCTTGTCGATGACCGCCTGCGGCGTCCCCGCCGGCGCCATCAGGCCGAACGCCGCGACCGCCTCGAAGCCTGGGAACCCCGCCTCGATCATGGTAGGCAGATCGGGTACCGCCGCGAAGCGCTTCGCCGAGGTCACGGCGAGCGCGCGCAGCTTGCCTTCGCGCACCAGTGGAACGAGCGGCGCGATATTGCCGAAGAACATGGTCACTCGTCCGCCGAGCAGATCGACGATGGCCGGGGTGGCTCCGCGATAGGGAACGTGCTGAATGTCGACCTTTGCCATCGACTTGAACAATTCGGCGGCGAGGTGCTGCGTCGTTCCGACGCCGGCCGAGGCGTAGCTGAGCTTGCCCGGATTCGAACGGCTGTAGGCGGCGAGCTCCTGCACGGTCTTCGCTGGCACGTCGTTGTTGACCACGAGAAGATTCGGCGTGAACACCGACTGCGAGATCGTCACGAGGTCCTTGGCCGGGTCGAACGACATCTTCTCGTAGAGGCTCGGGTTGATCACGATCTGCGCGTTGCTCGCCATCAGCAGCGTGTAGCCGTCCGGAGCGGCCTTGGCGGTGCGGTCGCCGGCAACGTTGGCGCCCGCGCCGGTGGCGTTCTCGATCAGCACCGGCTGGCCCCAGGTCTCGGAAAGCTTGTCGCCCACCACCCGCGCGATCATGTCCGCCGGTCCCGCCGGCGCGAAGCCGACCAGGATTCGCACCGGCCTCGTCGGGTAGGTCGACTGGGCGTTCGCGTCGGCCGCCGTTATAAATATCGGCATCGCGGCGGCGAGTGCCGCCATGATTCGTGTGGTATTGTTCATTGTCGTCCCCTCCCGTTTGCCAGCGCTGGAGCATAGTCGGAGACCGGGCCGTTGCGGTATTCGAAATCTGTGCAGGAGTGACGCATCCCGTCCGCCTGGAGCAATTGGCGGCGACCCGGCCGGCGTCGGCGACCTGAGACGAAAACTTGAAATTGTTGTGGAGATGGCGCGGCAAATCTTGGGCTGAGAAAGACTTTGTCTTGGCCCACGCGCAGGCGAAAAACAATTTCCTAAAATCCCTCTCGATCGGCAGCGCGGCGGTAATCCGGTGTGCGCCGATCAACATGTTTTGAAGAACCATTCCGCAGCGCGGCGGGCGTCCTATCTCTCCCAATAACAAACGCACAACAAGCGAAATGGGGAAGCGCCGAAGCCGGGTGAAACCCTTAACGCAACCAAGCAAAGAGACGACAAATGAGAACGCTTCAAATTCTGACGGTAGCCGCGGGCATCGTGCTCGCAATCTCGGGGCCGAGCCTCGCGGCGTCGCGCACGCAGGCAACGTCGGGATACAACGACGTGAACACGGTGCGCACATACGGCGACCTCGACCCGAGCAACCCTCCCTACGCGCGCAATTCCGGCTTCAACGCTTACGGCAGCGCGGATTTGGAGCGGACGTTTCGGGACGCTCCGTCGCGGAATCAGTATGCCCCGTCGCAGAAACTGCCGTATCCCGATCGTCCGTACGGCGATCCGGACAGCTGGTAATGGCGGAAACAAAAACCCCGGCAGCAATGCGGGGTTTTACCGCGTAGTGGATTGACGCGCTTTAGATCTTGAGCAGCTTCTTCGCGTTGCCTTCGAAGATCAGCGCGCGGTCGGTGTAGCTGATCGGCGCGGCCTTGAGCCACTTCGTCCCCAGCGCGTTGTTGATATACGGCCAATCCACCGCGAACATGATGCGCTCGATGCCCATCTCCGCGATCGCGCAGGCGAGCGCCGAATTGGAGAACGCGCCGCTGGTGGTAAGCCAGAAGTGCGTCTTGTAGTAGTCGCTGAAGGACTTCGGCAACTTCATCACTTTCGCGAGATTGTGGTCGGTCCGCCACAGCGTGAAAGGCGCCGTTTCGCCGAGATGGCCGACGACGATCCTGAGCGTCGGATACTGGTCGAGCAGGCCCGAGGTGATGAGCCGGAACGTGTGCGTCAGCGTCTCGAGGCCGAAGCCCAGCGGCGAGCCTTGCAGGCCCGCGCCGTGTTCCTTGAAGAACGCCTCCACCAGCGCGGGCTTGACCGGCGACGGATGGATATAGACCGGCACGTCGAGCTTGGCTGCGCGCTCGAACACCGGCCAGAATTTCTTGTCGTCGATGAACTGGCCCTTGCTCGTGCCCATGATCATCGCGCCAAGGAGGCCGAGCTTGGTCACGCCGCGCTCCAGCTCATCGGCGGCCGCTTTCGGATCGGGCAGAGGCAGCGCGGCGAAGCCCTTGAACCGCTTCGGGTTGGCCTGGATCTGCTCATAAAGAAAGTCGTTAGACGCCTTCGCAAGCGCCACCGAAGCCTCGGGATCGAGGTTGTGCGCGGCCGGATTGTTCTCCGACAGCACCGCGACGTCGATGCCGGCCTCGTCCATGTCCTTGATGCGCTGGCCGCCCATCTCGTCGAGCAGCGCCTGGATCGGGCCTGTGCGCGGCGCGATGACTTTGCGCAGGTGCGGCGAGGTGAAGTGCTCTTCGATGGCGATGATTTGATTGGGCATGGGCGTCTCTCTTTTCTTTTCCAGCCGGCGGGTCTTGCACTCACGTCATCACCGGGCCGCCGCGAAGCGGCGAGACCCGGTGATCCCGATTATCGTGGCACAGCAGTGCCCTATGAATCGAGATGGCCGGGACAGGCTCGGCCATGACGACGGTGATGGTTGAAGCGACTACGCGCTGACGTGCTCGATGAACTTCTGCGGCGGTGGATCGCCCCACTGCGAAACCAGCGCCTCCTCGGCCGAAAGCAGGTTCGAGCCGTTCTTGATGTTGAGCCGGTCGCTGTCCGCCCAGTGCTCGTGCACGCGGCGCCACGGATCGGCCCAGTAGTCATAGACCTGGCTGCCGAGCAGGTGCCGGCCGATGCCCCACATGTGCTCGTACTTGCTGGTGTCGCGCAGGTACTGATGGCCCATGAACACGTCGTCCAGGTCCTGTACCTCGAACGAGACGTGGTTCAGGCCGGCGTCGTGGTGGTTGATCGCGAAGAACACGTGATGATCGACGAAGGTTTCGCCGCCGTCGATGCGGTTGAAAGACCCGATCAGGTTTTCCTTCTGACCGGCATAGACGTCGTCCGAGCAGATGAAGCCGAGATGATGACGGAACCAGTTCACGGTTTCTTTCACCTTCGGCGTGCCGAGCACGGCATGCGCGACGCGCTTCACGCGCGACGGCCCCTTCGGCAGGCGCATCATGTCGCCGGCGCGGGCCAGCGGCGCGTAGCCGGAGTTTAGCATCTGGCGCGGCGCTTCGATCGGGTTCACCTTCTCCATGCCCCAGACCACTTCAATCTGGTAGCCGTTCGGCTCGGTCAGGCGGACGCGCTTGCCGCCGCCGGGCTCGTCCAGGTTCTCGATGCCGGAGGCGCCGGGAGCCTTCGCGAGTGTCTTGAGGTCGTCCTCGCTCGCCGCGTGATAGGCGATGCCGACGAACTTCGGATCGCCCTTCTCGGTGATGTGGACATGGTGCACCGGATCGGTGGCGCGATAGTAGATCGCCTTGCTGGTCTTGACGCTCGGTGCCAATCCGAAGTTGTCGAGAAACTCCGCCTGGAGATCGAGGTCGGGCGACCGCAGGCGCACATATGCGATATCGGTGACTTTGATGACAGCCATTGTTCTCTCACCCTTGCACGTTCTGGGGGCTCTTCTTAGCCCCATCTGGCGGAGACGATATCGCAGCCGATTGGGCGAGGCAATTTGGTCGCGGCGCGCAACAGACCTGTTATGCGCGGCATGGCGGTCCGTTCCGGCGGCGGCTGGCCGGGGTTCGGGGGATGTGCTGTATTCCTGAGCAAATGTAACGGGAGGAATTCGTGAAACTTGTGCTGTTCCAATCGGCTGCCAATGGCGAGATCCTGCCTGGCCTGATGACCGGCCGCGGCGTGGTCGACATCTCCGGCGCAGTGACAAAGGGCTACACGCCGCAGCTCACCATGCAGGGCATCATCGACGACTTCGACCGGTTGAAGCCTGCGCTGGAGAAGCTTGCCGCCGAGGGCAAGGCCCTGCCGGCCGGTCAGGTCCAGCTCAAGCCCCCGCTGCCGCGGCCCGGAAAAATCCTCTGCTGCATCGCCAACTATTGGGAGCATGCCCAGCGCGAGGCGCGCCCGCTCAACATGTTCATGAAGAACCCGGACGCCGTGGTCGGCCCCGGCGACACCATCATGCTGCCGGAATACACGGTGCCCTGGGCGTTCATGCACGAGGCCGAGCTGGCGCTGGTGATCAAGGGCCCGGCCAAGATGGTGAAGCAGAAGGACTGGCATAGCGCGGTGTTCGGCTACACCACTTTGATCGACGTGTCGGCGCGCGAGCTCGGCCGCCGCACCTGGCCCGCGATCCCGCTCACCAGCTGGCTCGGTAAGTCGTTTGACACCTTTGCGCCGATCGGTCCCTGCATCGCCACCGCCGACGAGGTGAAGGACCCGAACGACCTGATCGTACGGTTCTGGGACGACGGCGTACTGCGCCACAACTACAACACCGACGACATGGAACACCGCGTTCCTGAACTGGTGGAGTGGGCCACCACGGTGATGACCATGAACTCGGGCGACCTGATTGCCTGCGGCACCAACCACGAGGGCCTGGGCTTTCTGCAGGACGGCGAGACGGTGGATATCGAGATCCAGAACATCGGCAAGATGACGCTGAAAGTCCGCGATCCGCTCAAGCGGACGTGGGAGAAGGGTGTCTACATGGGCGCTGATTCCACGAACCCGGACGCGGTCAAGCGCCACCGCCCGCAAGGCGGCGCGACCGCGACCGGCGCGATTTGAGTCAAAGAACCGCGTCGCCGTCATCGTCCGCGAAGGCGGACGATCCAGTACGCGCGAGGCTGCATGTTTTCATCGGCGTCAGCGATTACTAGATGCCCCGCATCCGCGGGGCATGACAGCTTCGTTATCTGGCCAATTAACCTAGCGCGCTGACGCCCGCTTGCGCAACCTGCTCGTCCTCGTGCGACTGCACGCCGGACACGCCGATCGCGCCGACGCACTCGCCTTGGTACATGACCGGCAGGCCGCCCTGGAACAGCACGCCGCCCGACGGGAAGGTTACGAACGCGGGCTTCTCCTTGACGCGGTCTTCCCAGAACTTGGTCGGCCGCTTGGTGGCCGCGGAGGTTCGCGCCTTGCCCATCGCCACCTCGGCGCTGATCGGGCCGGCCCCGTCCATGCGCTCCAGCAGCAGGGCCGCGCCGCTGTCATCGACGATGGCGATGGTCACGTTCCATTTGTTCTTCTGCGCTTCGGCCTTGCACGAGGCCATCATCTTTTGCACGTCGGTGGAGGTCAGGGCAGGTTTGGTACGCATGACATTTCCTCGCTAGGTGAAAGAATGGGTGAAGAGTTGCGGGAATCGAGCAGCGCGTCAATCGGCTCTACTCAAGTCCGGTAGGCACCTGCTTGTCCTCGCTTTCGAGTTTCATGCCCGACGAAAGCGCCATTGTTTCCATCAGCGTTGTGAAGTCCTTGGCGAGGTATTCCTCGGGGTTCTTCTGCGCCATGGCGTGGCCCATGTGCATCTGCAGGATCGCGCGGGTCGCCGCGGTGATCGGCATCGGCACGTCCACCTCATCGGCAAGCGCCAGACCGAGATCGAGGTCCTTGCGCAGAAGCTCCGGCGTGAAAGTCGTGGTCCAGTCGAGATTGACCAGCGCTGGCGACTTGTAGGCCGTGAACATCGAGCCCATCACGCCGTTGTTGAGGAAGGCCAGGAAGGCGTGGCGCGGCACGCCCATCTTGTTCACCAGCAGCGTGATCTCGATCAGGTTCTGAATCACCACGCCGAGCATGACGTTGTGCGCGATCTTGCAGACGCGCGCGAGTTCGCCGTCGCCCACGTAAGAGACGCCCTTCGGCGCATAGACCTTGATCAGCTCCTCGACCTTTTTGTACGACGCCTCGGGCCCGGAGCAGACCGAGGAAAGTTTGCCCGCCTTGATCACCTTGGCGTTGCCGGACACCGGCGCACAGATGAAATCGGCGCCGCGTTCCTTCAACCGCTTGCGGATGCTAACCGATTCCTCGACCGAGATGGTCGAGCAGTCCACGAATACGCCGGGCGTCTTGTTGCCGGAGAGGACGCCGTCCTTGCCGAGATAGACCTGTTCGACGTCCTTGCCTTCCGCGACGATCGAGAACACGACATCCATACTGGCGAGATCGGACAGCTTGTCGACGACCTTGCCGCCGATCTTGGCGAGGGGCTCGGCCTTGGAGCGGGTGCGATTCCAGATCGAGACGTCGTAGCCGGTCTTGAGAAGCCGTTCGGCCATCGGATAGCCCATGCGGCCCATCCCGATCCAGCCGATCCGCTGCGTGTTCTGTGCCATTCCAAACTCCCTGCGACGTCTGACCAATGTTGAGTTTTGCTAGCACGGCGATCCGAGAGCCCGCAACGTCCGACTGCTGTCGCCGTCCGCGAAAGCGGACGATCAAGTACGCTCAGGGCTTGAGATTCGATTGCGAACGTGCAGGTTACTGGATGCCCCGCATTCGTGGGGCATGACAGCGCGTGGATGGAGCTGACGATGGCGGCAGACAAGGCCGATGTGGTGTTGATCGGGGTGCCGAAGAAGCTGATCGTCGATGGGCTCAGCGGGCCGTTCAGTCTGCATGTGATCCTCAAGGACAATGCCGAAGCCGCCATCGCCAAGGCCGGCCCGAATGTGCGCGGCGCCGCGGTCACCGGCGCCCCCGACAAGATGATGGGCGACGTGATGGCGCGATTCCCGAAGCTCGAGTTCGTGTCGAGCTTCGGCGTCGGCTACGACAACATCGACGTCAAATATGCGGTCGAGCACAACATCGTCGTTAGCAACACGCCCGAGGTGCTCAACGAGGAGGTCGCCGACACGGCGCTCGGGCTGCTGCTGTGCACCGTGCGCGAATTCCCGCAGGCCGAGCGGTTCCTGCGCGCCGGCAAATGGACGGAACGGCAGTATCCGCTCACAAAGGCAACGCTACGCGACCGCACCGTTGGCATGGTGGGCATGGGCCGCATCGGCCGGGCGATCGCGCGGCGGCTGGAAGGCTTCGGCGTGCCGGTAGTCTATCACAGCCGCAACCCGCAGGCGGGCGTGAGCTACAAGCATTACCCGAAGATGGTCGACATGGCGCGCGACGTCGATACGCTGATCCTGATCACGCCGGGCGGGCCGTCGACCCGGCATCTGGTCAACGCCGAGGTGCTGGACGCGCTCGGCCCCTGGGGCATCGTCATCAACATGTCGCGCGGCACGGTGGTGGACGACGCGGCGCTGATCGCGGCGCTGAAGCAGCGGAAAATCCACGCCGCCGGCCTCGACGTGTTCGTCAACGAGCCCGAGGTGCCGAAGGAATATCTCGAGCTGGACAACGCGGTGCTGTTCCCCCATCTCGGCTCGGCCACGGTCTACACCCGCCAGAAGATGGAACAGCTCGTGGTGGACAACCT
Organism: Xanthobacteraceae bacterium; assembly: GCA_009694215.1. GTDB lineage: Bacteria > Pseudomonadota > Alphaproteobacteria > Rhizobiales > Xanthobacteraceae > Z2-YC6860. The sequence goes on along the minus strand of SHVN01000027.1, from coordinate 8,051 downwards.
GCTGGCCTGGGCCGCGGGCAAGCCGCCTCTCACGCCAATCCCCGAGACACCCTGGCCGCCGAAGAAGCAGGCGTGATAATTTGCCCGGCATGGTCCGCAACGCCTCGTTCGCCTTCCTGGTGATGACGGCATTCGCCGCGCCGTCGCTCGCGCAGGCGCCTGCGCCGGATGCGGCTGCCCCGGCCGCGCCTGAGCTTGCCGGCGCGCCCAGGACGGTGGCCGGGAACTGGGAGTTCTCCAACGCCGACCGCGAGAAGACCTGCACCATTACGTTCCGCAACGACACGGCCAGGGTCGGCAGGCGGGTCGAGTTCGATCCAAAATGCGCCGCGCTTTTCCCGTTCGTGCCGGAGATTGCCGGCTGGCGGCTCAACGACAATGACTTCCTCCGCCTGCTCGATGCGCAGGGCAATTCCGTGCTTGAGTTTAGCGAGGTCGAGAGCGACATTTTCGAGGCGCCGAAGCTAGGCGAGGGAATTCTGTTCATCCAGAATCCCACCGATCTCGGGCCCGCACCGAAGACCGCCGATCAGATGAAAGGCGAGTGGGTGGTGATCCGCCGCACCGGACGGCCGCTCTGCACGCTGACCCTGTCGGACACCGCGGCCGGCGAGGAGTTCGTGCTTCGCGTGATTCCGCCCTGCGATCAGATCGTCACCCGCTTTGCGCCGACCGCCTGGCAGATGGACCGCGGCGAGATCGTGTTGCGCGCGGCGAACGGCCAGTCCTGGCGCTTCGAGGAAACCGAGGACCAGAAATGGCAGCGGGTTCCCCAGACCGCCAATCCCCTGCTCATGCAGCGGAAGTAGCGCGTGCTGATTTCCGGTCAAAGCAAGCTCGAGCGGATGCGCGACGGTCGCTTGGTCTATATCGGCGCGGAGCGGGTCGGCGACGTGACCGCGCATCCGGCGTTCCGGGAGGGTGCCAAGACCATCGCCGGGCTCTACGACCTCAAGGCCGATCCGGCAAAACAAGAGCTGTTCTCGTTCGAAGAGGGCGGCGAGCGCTTCAGTCTCTACTGGCTGCGCTGCCGCAGCCGCGACGATCTCGCCCGGCGCATGCGCTGCTGCAAGGCCATCGCCGACGCGACCTACGGCTTTGTCGGCCGTTCGCCCGATCAGGTGTCCGGCCTGGTCACGGGCCTCGCCATGAACGCAGGCCTGCTCGATCGCCTGCATGACGGCTTCGGGCAGAACCTGCTGAAGTACTACGACCATGCGCGCAAGAACGATCTCTATCTCAGCTTCGCCGTCACGCCGGCGAGCGGCCGCAAAAGCGCCGATCTGTTCCCCGGCCAGCAGCGCGACGATCCCAATTTGCGGGTCGTTGCCGAGGATGACGCGGGCGTCACCGTCTCGGGCATGAAAATGCTCGCCACCAGCGCGGTCTATGCCGACGAAATCCTGATCGGTAATCTCACGCCGATCGACGACAAGCTCAGGAGCGAGGCGATCACCGCGGCGCTGCCTTTGAATTCGCCCGGCCTGTCGCTGTGGTCGCGCCAGCCCTATGCGCAGCCCGTGCGCCACGAGGCCGACTACCCGATGTCATACCGCTTCGACGAGACCGACAGCGTGCTGGTGTGCGATCGGGTGAAGATCCCGTGGGAGCGCGTGTTCCTGCACAACGACGCCGCAATGTCGCGCCGCATCTACATCGAGACGCCGGCCAACTGCTACCAGAACCACCAGTCGAACATCCGGTTCTGGGCCAAGATGGGCCTGATCGTCGGGCTCGCAAGCCGCATCTGCCAGGCCAACGGCACCGACAAGATTCCGGCGGTGCGCGAGCAGCTCGGGCGGCTCGCTTCGCTCGAAGCGCTGATCGGGGGCCTGGTGGCGGGCCAGATCGAGGCATGGGAGGCGTGGCCCGCGGGCTTCGCCACGCCGAACCGCCGCATTATGTATTCCGCGCTCAACTGGTGCCAGGAGCACCACACCGAGATCATCGACACGCTGCGCACCTTGCTCGGCGGCTATCCGCTGGTGATGCCGGCGTCGATCGACGTGATGGAAGACGACGCGCTGCGCGACACCTTCGAGCGCTGGTGGAAGACGCCGTCGATCGAGGCGGTCGAGCGCCACAAGCTCTACAAGCTCGCCTGGGACATCACCGGCACCGAATTCGCCGGTCGCCACATGTTGTACGAGAAGTTCTATGCCGGCAGTTCGATCGTGGTGCGCAACCAGAGCGACCGCGAGGCGCCGTGGCAAAGCTTCCACGACACGGTGGATCGCCTGCTTGCGGGCATCGAGGTGCCGGAAACCAAACCCTAGCCGCTGCCGCCGTTTTGGGCAGCGCTTCATGGGGTGGGCAGTTGCCCCTTGTGCCGCAACAACCGGGACGGCACACTCTCGGCAAAAGGGCGCTCATCAGGCGCTCACATAGGGAGGGTGATGTGATCAGGAAACTATTGCCGGTTGTCGGGGCAGCGGCCATTGCACTCGCGTTCACGGTCTCAGCACCGGCGCAGGAAATCAAGCTGACGCTGGCCGACCAGAACTCGCCGACCGGCTGGGGGCCGGCGCACGCGCTCTATCCCTGGATCAAGCAGGTCGAGGAAGCCACCAAGGGCCGCGTCAAGATCGAGGTGTTTCCGTCGCAGACCCTGATCAAGGGCATCGACATGTGGAAGGGCATCAGCAGCGGCATCGCCGATATCGGCTGGTGCGTGCAGGGCTACTGGCCCGAGCAGACGCCGCTGTCGGACGTGATGTCGCTGCCGTTCCTGCCGATCAAGACGGCGGAGCACGGCAGCGAGGTGCTGTGGAAGCTCTACGAGAAATATCCGTCGATCCAGAAGGAGTATGGGCCGATCCACCCGCTCTTGCTGCATACCACTTCGCCGAACTTCCTGATTACCTCCAAGAAGCAGGTCAAGACCTTGGAGGACATGAAGGGCTTGAAGATACGCACGCTCGGCGGGCCGCCGATCGAGATGGCCAAGGCGCTCGGCGCGTCACCGGCGGTGCTGCCGATGCCCGACATGTATCAGGCCCTCGACAAGGGCGTGTTCGACGGCGCGGCGGTACCGTGGGAGGCGATCCACGGCTTCCGCCTCTACGAGGTCGCGAAGAACGTAACCATCGTTCCGTTCTACGCTTCGTATTTCTCGCTCTGCGCCAACCGGCAGAAGATCCAGAGCCTGCCGAAGGACGTTCGAGACCAGATCATGAGCGTGAGCGCGCTTCCGGGATCGAAGTTCTGGGGCAAGAACTTCTTCGATAGCGCCGAGGCGGGCGTTCAGGAGCGGGTGAAGGCCGCCGGCATCACGCTCAACCGCTATGACGTGCCGCCCGCGGAAGTGGCCCGCTGGAACAAGATCGCCGGCGAGCCGCTCTGGGAGGAGTGGGTGAAGAAAATGGAGGGCAAGGGCCACAAGGACGCCCGTGACATCCTCAAGTCGGCCCTCGAACTCGCCAAGAACTGACGCGATCGTTCCGGTCCTTCCGGGACGCGAGCAGCGCTCGCGGCTCGGAAGGACCGAATTTCATCAAACGGTTTTCGTATGACGGCATCCCTCGAAAGGTGGCTCGCCCGGTTCGAGACCGCACTGCTCTATCTCGGCGTGCTCGCCACCTTTGGCATGATGTGCCTGACCTCGGCGGATGCTATCAGCCGGTATCTTTTCAACAGTCCGATTCTCGGCGCCCTGGAGATCACCGAAAAATACCTGATGGTCGCGGCGATCTTTCTTGGCCTGGCCTACGGTTATCGCGGCGGGCTTTTCATCCGGGTCACGTTCCTGGTCGATAGGCTGGACGGCCGCGCGAAACTCGCCGCGGATTACTTCGCTTACGCCGTCACGCTGTCGTTCTGTCTTTTCTTCCTGTGGGCGACCGGCATCCAGGGCTGGCGCGGACTGCACGACGACACCGAGATCAGCACGCTGCCGATCCTGGTCGGGCCCGCCTATTGCTTCGTGCCGATAGGCTTCCTTGCGCTGACGCTGCTCATGCTGACCGATCTGCCCCGGCTGCGCCGGCGTCAGTCGTTGCTTTTCACCCAAGAGTCGCCGTCGGGCACTTGAGCGCCGCGTAGGTCACGAAAGAGTTCATGATCGTCGCACTGCCCATGCTGATCCTGATTGGATGCCTGTTGACCGGCGTGCCGATCGCCGTGGCATTGGCCGGCTCCGGCATGTTCGGCATCTGGCTGATCACCGGCGACCTCACCAAGGTGATCAACATCGTCGGCCTCGTGCCGTTCAGCTCGGTTGCCGATTACCAGCTCACCACCATCCCGATGTTCATCCTGATGGCCTATTTCTCGGCATCGAGCGGGCTCGCGCGCGATCTCTATGCCGCCGCCAGCGCCTGGCTGTCGCACGTCAAGGGCGGGCTTGCGATCGCGACGGTGTTCGCCTGCGGGATTTTCGGCGCGATGTCGGGCGCGAGCACCGCGGCCGCGTCGGTGATGTCGCGGATCGCCATGCCGGAGATGCGCCGCCACGGCTATTCCGAAGAACTCGCGGCCGGCTCGATCGGCGTCGGCGCCACGCTCGACATTCTCATCCCGCCGAGCATCGCGATGGTGATCTACGGCATCGCGACGCAGACCTCGATCGGCAAGCTCCTGATCGCCGGCATCGTCCCGGGCATCATCGCCGGCATCCTGCTCGCCGTCATGATCTATCTCTGGGTGGTGATCAGCCCAAGCCACGCGCCGGCGACATTCCGCACGCCCGCGGCCGAGCGCCGCGCTAGCCTGCTGCGGGTCTGGCCCAGTCTCCTGCTCATCTTTCTGGTGCTGGTTATGCTCTACAGCGGCGTCGCCACGCCGACTGAGACCGGCGCGCTCGGTGCGCTACTCGCCGCCGTGATCGGCGCGATGTTCGGCCGGCTCACCGTGCCCGGCGCCGTCGATGCGCTGAAGTCCACCATCCGCACCTCGGCGATGATCTTCATGATCCTGATCGGGGCGACCGTGTTCGGCTACTACATGACGCTCTCCCGCATCCCGCAGGAGGTGGTGACGATTGTCATCGCCATGGACCTCAACCGCTGGGTCGTCGTCATCGGCATCGTGGTTGCCTACTTCATTATCAGCATGTTCATGGACGAGATCCCGCTGCTGCTGCTGACGTTGCAGCTCACGTTCCCGCTGATCACGTCGCTCGGCTTCGATCCGATCTGGTTCGGCGTGCTGTCGATGATGATGGTGGCGATGGGGCTGGTATTTCCCCCGGTGGGCTTGCTCGCATTCGTGGTCAGCGCGACGGCGGGCGTCGATCTGATGAAGGTTTACAAGGGCTGCAGCATCCTGATGCTGGCGATTGTCGCGACCACGGTGCTGATCATGATCTTCCCGGAGATCGTGCTCTGGCTGCCGCGGACGATGCGCTAGCGGTTCGTTGTCATTCCGGGGCGCGAGCCAACGGGTCCGGCCGGAACGATCGTGGAGAGGCTGCGTCAAATCAGCTTCGGCCCCTTCAGGCTCGCGTGCCCCTCCTTGCCGACGATGATGTGGTCGTGCACCGAGATGCCGAGCGGCTTGGCGATCTCCACGATCGACTGAGTCATCTGGATGTCGGCGCGGGACGGCGTCGGGTCGCCGCTTGGATGATTGTGCACGAGGATGATCGCGGTGGCGCTCACCTCCAGCGCCCGCTTGACCGCCTCGCGCGGATAGACCGCCGTGTGGTCCACCGTGCCGGTCTGCTGCTCCTCGTCGGCGATCACCTGGTTGCGCTTGTCGAGGAAGATCACGCGGAACTGCTCCTTGTCCGCGAAGGCCATGGCGGTGCGGCAGTACTGAGGCGCCAATGCAATCGTCTCGTGTGGTGATTGAGAGCTACTGCGTTCGGGTCCGGTAGGGCGGCTTGTCGAGGCCCTTGGGCGACGTGGTGAAGATTTCGACGCCGTTCTGGGTCACCCCGATGGTGTGCTCGAACTGGGCCGACAGTGAGCGGTCCCGCGTGACCGCGGTCCAGCCGTCGGAGAGCACCTTCACATGCGGCCGGCCGAGATTGATCATCGGCTCGACGGTGAAGAACATGCCGGGACGCAGCACGATGCCCTCGCTGGGCCGCCCGACGTGGACGATGTTGGGCTCGTCGTGGAACAGGCGGCCGAGCCCATGGCCGCAGAAGTCGCGCACCACGCTCATGTGCTGCGCCTCGACGAAGGTCTGGATCGCGTTGCCGATGTCGCCGGTGGCGGCGCCCGGCTTGATGACGGCGATCCCGCGCATCATCGCGTCGTAGGTGACCTCGATCAGTCGTTCGGCGCGGCGCGGGATTTCGCCGACCGCGTACATCCGGCTGGAATCGCCGTGCCAGCCGTTGAGGATCAGTGTGACGTCGATGTTGACGACGTCGCCTTCCTTGAGCGGCTTGTCGCCGGGAATGCCGTGGCAGACGACGTGGTTGATCGACGTGCAGCTCGATTTCTTGTAGCCGCGGTACATCAGCGTGGCCGGCAGCGCGCCGTGGTCGAAGGCGAATTCCAGGATCAGTTCGTCGAGATGATCGGTGGTGACGCCCGGCTCCACATGGCCGACCAGCATGTCGAGGCACTCGGCGACCAGCCGGCCGGCCTTGCGCATGCCCTCGAAGGCTTCCTTGCCGTGCAGCTTGATCTGGCCGGTTTTCCGGAGCGGGGCCGCGGCCGCTTCAACGTAGGTCATGTCGCCTCGAGAAGGTCATGGGACGCCAATTTAAGGGCTGACGTCGGCAAAGCAAGCAGGCCTCAACGCCCGGTGGCCGCGGCGTCGAAGCGCTGCCGCGCCGCCTCGATCGCCGCCCAGTTCTGCTGCGCCCACAGGCCGATGCCGCTGACCGGCTCGAGCAGCGAGCGGCCGAGCTTGGTCAATTCGTAGTCGACGCGCGGCGGGATGGTCGGGAACACCGTGCGGGTGACGAATCCGTCGCGCTCGAGCCCGCGCAACGTCAGCGTCAGCATTCGCTGCGAGATGCTGCCGAGCGCCCGGCGGATTTCGTTGAAGCGCTTCGGCCCGTTGCCGAGCTCGCTGACCACCAGGATGGTCCACTTGTCGCCGACCCGCGACAGAACCTCGCTGACCGCCCGGCAGTCCTCGGGCACATGCAGGTTGCCCGGTAACACCGGTGTGCCTTCTTGCTTGCGCCACGCGGTCATCTATCTAGCCTCGGTATCAAGTCGTAACCACCAGGCAGAAGGTAACATCGCCATGGCCCAGTTCAAGATAGCCCTGATCGTCGGCAGCAACCGCCGCGAATCCGTCAACCGCAAGCTCGCCCTTGCGCTGGCCAGGCTCGGTTCGCCCGGGTTCGATTTCAAGTTCGCGCAGATCGACGATCTGCCGCTCTACAACCAGGACGACGAGGGCAATCTTCCGGCCAGCGTTGTCCGCTTCAAGTCCGAGATCGCGGGCGCCGATGGGGTTATCTTTGTCACGCCTGAGCACAACCGTTCGATCCCGGCGGTGCTCAAGAATGCCATCGACTGGGGTGGCCGCCCCTGGGGCAAGAACAGCTGGACCGGGAAGGTGGCCGCCGTCACCGGCACGTCGCCGGGCGCGATCGGCAGTGCGCTCGCACAGCAGCACCTCCGCCAGATCCTCGGCGCCCAGGGCGTGCTCCTGATGGGCGGCGAGACTTATATCACCTTCAAGGAAGGCTTGATCGACTCCAGCGGCATGGTCGCCGACGAGAGCACGCGGGGATTCCTCAAGAGCTTCGTCGATCAGTTCGCCGCGCTGGTGGCGCGGTTCGCAACGCCCGCGCTAGTCGCGGCATAGCGCATGATCCCGAAAAAGCCTGCCCCGGACTTGATCCGGGGTGGGAACCGGTTTTCGGAAACGATCATGCGCCAAAAGCTGAGCTAACATTCCGTCCGAAAGAAAGGTGAGAGTGTCATGTTCATTCGTCCCGTGAAGAAAATCATCGAGTCCAAACCGACGATGGAAGGCGCCGGCGTGCATCTGCGCCGCGCCTTCGGCTTCGGCGACACCAAGGAGTTCGATCCGTTTCTGCTGCTGGACGATTTCCGCAACGACAATCCCGACGAGTACAAGGCAGGCTTCCCCTGGCATCCGCACCGCGGCATCGAGACGACCACTTACGTCCTGGC
>SHVN01000179.1 GCA_009694215.1 Xanthobacteraceae bacterium | reverse complement strand
TGCCGGCATTTGGCTTGCCGGCTCGCGCGCGAGCTTCGGGGCGCTGTTTGCCGTACTGGTGATGGGGCTGTTCATTCAGGCTTTGTCGTTTCGCAACATCGTGTTCGGTGGCGCGGTTGCCGCGGCGACACTTGCGATCATCGCGGCGCTTCCCTTTGTCGTTGTCCTGTTGGGCGCCGGCGCCGGCGCCGGCGCCGGCGGCGGTGGCGGTGCGCTCGATCTGATGGTTTTCCAGATGACGCCGATGAGCTCCGACATGGAGCGATTCACAAGCATCGTAGGCGGGCTGCAACTGTTTCTTTCGCATCCCCTGTTTGGCAACGGTTTGGGAGCCTATGCATCCGATAAGATCACGCATGGACAATTTGTCGTCATTCACTCAACCCCGATTTGGCTCCTGGCCGAGATGGGATTGTTCGGTTTTCTGGCCTTCGCGGTGCCGGCGGTCAGGATCTTCCGGAATGAGTGGACGTCGAGCAGCCGGGACGGCGTGGGACAGATGCTTCTGCTGATGCTGGTGACGTTTGGCATCATGTCCCTGGTTCATGAGCTTCTTTACCAGCGCGCGCTTTGGCTTTTGCTCGGAGGGGGTCTTGCCTGCGTTGCGTCGCATGGCAGGCCCGAAGCGCGGACGACGGCCGCATGAGCCTTGCGCCTTGGCGACAGGGCTGCAGATCCCCCACGACCGGCGTATAATACAATCCGGAGCGTCGCGCGGCTGTGTCACAATCGCGACCTCTTTGCGATATACAGCCGGACCACCATCTTACCACATTGTAACATCGGCGATTTGCTGGCAGCAAAGGTTCCATGATTCCCCTCGCTTGCTGGCGGCAGGCCGCCATTCTGCTCGCGCTCGCATCTGCGCTGGCCGCTTGCGGGCAGAGCCAGCCGCCGGCCGGTGCGGCTCCTCCACCGCCGGCCGTCACCGTCGCCAAGCCGGTCGAGCGCGGCGTCACCGACCAGGACGAATATGTCGGCCGCTTCGTCGCGGTCGATTCGGTCGAGGTGCGCGCCCGCGTGTCGGGCTATCTCGACCAGATCCATTTCCGCGACGGCCAGACGGTCAAACAGGGCGATCTTCTGTTCTCCATCGACAAGCGGTCGTTCCAGAACACCGTCGCCCAGGCGCGCGGCACGCTGGCCCAGGCCAAGGCCAATCTCGCCTTCACCGAGGCCGATCTTGAGCGCGCCAAGCAACTGGTGCGCGACCGCACCATCACCGAGCAGACCTTCGACCAGCGCACCCAGGCCTTTCGCGGCGCTTCCGCCTCGGTCGCGGCCAACGAGGCCGCGGTGCGCCAGGCCGAACTCGATCTGGAATTCACCGAGCTGCGCGCTCCGGTCGCTGGCCGCATCGGCGACCGCCGCGTTTCGCCCGGCAATCTCGTCACCGGCGGCGCGACCGGCAACACCACCATGCTCGCGACCATCGTCTCGCTCGACCCGATCCGCTTCGAGTTCACGATGGATGAGGCGTCGTATCTCCGCTACGAGCGCTTCTCGGGCAGCGGCAAGGAGGTGACGGGCCGCGAGGGCGGCGTGGTCGTCGCGCTCAAACTGCTCGATGAAAAAGAATACGGCCATCGCGGCTACATGGATTTCGTCGATAACGCGATCGACAAGTCGTCGGGCACGATCCGCGGCCGCGCGGTGTTTGCCAATCCCAACGCGGTGCTCACCCCCGGCATGTTCGGGCGCATCCGGGTGCCGGGCTCGCCGACCTACAACGCGCTGCTGGTGCCGGACGCCGCCATCGGCACCGAGCAGGTGCGCAAGTTCGTTCTGGTTGTCGGCCCCGACGACACCGCGGTGCAGAAATACGTCACGCTCGGGCCGCTGGAAGGCGATCTGCGCGTCATCAAGGACGGCCTGCAATCCGGCGACAGGGTCGTCGTCAACGGTCTGGCGCGCGTGCGGCCGGGACAGAAGGTGACCCCGCAGGAGCAAGGCTCGGCCCCCCGGCCGGCCGGCCCGCAGGCCAAGAAGTAGCAGGGCGAGCGGACATGCGAATTTCGCATTTCTTCATCGACCGTCCGATTTTCGCATCGGTCGTCTCGATCGTGTTCGTCATCACGGGCGCGGTTGCGTTCTTCCGTCTTCCGATCGCGCAATATCCCGAGATCGCGCCGCCGGTCATCAACGTGTCGGGCCAGTATCCCGGCGCGAACGCGGAGGTGGTCGCCTCGACGGTGGTGGCGCCGATCGAGGAGCAGATCAACGGCGTCGAAAACATGCTCTACGTGTCGTCGAACTCGAGCGGCGACGGGCGTTTCTCGATCGGCGTGACCTTCGACGTCGGCACCAACCTCGACATCGCGCAGGTGCAGGTGCAGAACCGGGTGGCGACCGCGCTGCCGCGCCTGCCGGCCGACGTGCGCAACATTGGCGTCACCGTCGCCAAGGCCTCGTCCGACCTGATGATGGTCGTGCACGTCCTGTCGCCCGACAAGTCGCGCGACCCGCTGTTCATCTCCAACTATGCCTTGCTCGAGATCAAGGACGCGCTGACCCGCGTCGACGGTGTCGGCTCCATCGTCGTGTTCGGCGCCCGCGATTACGCGATGCGGGTCTGGCTCGACCCCGCCCGCCTGCAATCGCTCGGCATGACCGCCACCGACGTCACGCTGGCGCTGCAGGGCCAGAACATCCAGGTCGCCTCCGGCATCCTCAATCAGCCGCCGGTCGACCGGCCTGGCGCGTTCCAGGTTTCGGTGCAGACGCTGGGCCGGCTCGCCGATCCCGAGCAGTTCGCCAATGTCGTGGTCAAGCAGACCGCGAACGCCGTGGTGCGGCTCAAGGACGTGGCGGAGGTCCAACTGGCGGGCCTCGACTATTCGTCGAATTCCTATCTCAATCTCGATCCGGCGGTGGCGATTGCGCTGTTCCAGCGCCCCGGATCGAATGCGCTCGCGACCGCGCAGGCGGTGCGCGCGACCATGGCGGAAGCCTCCAAGCGGTTTCCGTCCGGGCTCAAGCACGCCATCGTCTACGATCCGACCCAGTTCATCCAGCAGTCGGTCGAGGCGGTGCAGGAGACGATCCTCGCGGCTATCCTCCTGGTCGTGCTCGTGGTGGTGCTGTTCCTGCAGACTTGGCGCGCCGCCGTCATTCCGCTGGTCGCCATTCCGGTGTCGCTGATCGGCACCTTTTTCCTGATGGCGTCGTTCGGCTTCTCGCTCAACAACCTGTCGCTGTTCGGCCTCGTTCTGGCCGTCGGCATCGTCGTCGACGACGCCATCGTCGTGGTCGAGAACGTCGAGCGCAACATCGCGGCGGGCTTGAGCCCGCGCGACGCCGCGCGGCGCAGCATGGACGAGGTCGGCGCGGCGCTGATCGCGATCGCGCTCGTGCTGTGCGCGGTGTTCGTGCCGTCGGCGTTCATCACCGGAATTTCCGGGCAGTTCTACCGGCAGTTCGCACTGACCATCACCGGCGCGACGGTGATCTCGCTGGTCACGTCGCTCACGCTGTCGCCCGCGCTTTGCGCGTTGCTGCTCAAGCCCGACGATGCGCACCGCAAGGTCGGCTGGTGGCAGCGCCCGCTGCGCGGCTTCTTCGGCGGGTTCAATTGGGGCTTCGACCGGCTCGCCCTGGGCTATGGCTGGCTTGCCGCGCGCGTGGTCCGCTACGCGGCGATCATGCTGGTGGTCTATGTCGGGATCATTGCTTTTGGCCTCAACGAGTTCGCCAAGACACCGCGCGGCTTCATCCCCGCCGTCGACCGCGGCTATCTGATCGTTGTGGCGCAACTCCCGCCGGGCGCATCGCTTTCGCGGACCGACGAAGTGCAGCGGCGCATCGTCGACATCGCGCTGAAGGTGCCCGGCGTGACCGGCGCCATGAACATCGTCGGCTTCTCGGGCGCGACCTTTACCAACGCGCCGAACGCAGGCGCTGCCTTCCTGGTGCTGGATTCGTTCGAGAACCGCGCCAGGGATCCGCAGCAATCCGCGGCGGCGATTCAGCGCAAGCTGTTCAGCCTGCTCTCCGGAATCCAGGAGGCCTCGGTCTTCGTTGTGGCGCCGCCGCCGGTCGCGGGCATCGGCAACGCCGGCGGATTCCGGATGATCGTCGAGGACCGTAGCGGGCAGGGCCCCGCTGCGCTGCAGGCCGCGACCGGCGCCATGATGGCGAAGGCGGCGACGACGCCCGGGCTGGTGCAGGTGTTCTCGCTGTTTGAGACGTCGACGCCCCAGCTCTATCTCGACATCGACCGCACCAAGGCGCAGCTCCTCGGCATCAACGTCACCGACGTGTTCTCGGCGCTGCAGATCTATCTGGGCTCGTCCTACGTCAACGACTTCAATCTGTTCGGCCGGACCTTCCGCGTCGTCGCCCAGGCGAGGCCCGATGCGCGGACCGACCTCAAGGACGTGCTGTCGATCCGCGTGCGAAACTCCAGCGGCGACACCGTGCCGCTTGGCTCGTTCACCACCGTCCGCGACGTGTCCGGGCCGTATCGCGTGCCGCGCTACAATCTCTATCCCTCCGCCGAGCTCGACGGCGCCGCGGCCCCCGGCTACAGCCAGGGGCAGGCGATGCAGATCATGGAGAAGATGGCCGCCGAAACGCTGCCGGCCGGCTTCTCCACTGAATGGACCACGCTCGCATTCCAGCAGTTGCGGGCCGGCAACACCGCGATCTTCGCCTTCGTTCTGGCGGTGGTGTTCGTGTTCCTCGTGCTCGCCGCGCAGTTCGAAAGCCTGACGCTTCCCGTCGCGGTCATCCTGATCGTGCCGATGTGCCTCATCGCATCCATCGTCGGCGTGGTGATGCGCGGCCAGGACAACAACATCCTGACGCAGGTGGGCTTCATCGTGCTGATCGGCCTCGCCGCGAAGAACGCCATCCTGATCGTCGAGTTCGCCACGCAGCTCGAGGAGCAGGGCCGCGACCGCATGGCCGCCGCGGTCGAGGCGGCGCGGCTTCGCTTCCGCCCGATCCTGATGACCTCGCTCGCCTTCATCTTCGGCGTGTCGCCGATGGTCTGGGCGGTCGGCGCGGGCGCGGAACTGCGGCAGACGCTTGGTACCGCGGTGTTCTCCGGCATGATCGGCGTCACGATCTTCGGGCTCATCTTTACGCCCGTGTTCTACGTGCTCACGCGCTGGCTCGCGTTGCGAGGGAAGCGGCGCCCCGCCGAGCCGGCGGTCCATCCGGCGGAGTGAGGGACGGGCGCGTGTCATGACCCTCTCGAAATTCGGCGTGGGCCAGTCGGTGCGGCGCAAGGAGGACGATCCGCTGCTGCGCGGCGGCGGCCGTTACGTCGCCGACCATTGGCCGCAAGGCACGCTACATGCGGTGATGGTGCGCTCGCCGCACGCGCACGCCCGTTTCCGGATCGACGCCGGCGCGGCGCGGGCCATGCCGGGTGTGCGCCTTATCCTGACCGGCGAGGATGTCGCGGCGCTGGGCCCGCTGCCGATGCAGGCTGGCATCGAGGGCGTGAACATCTGGACCCCGCCGCATGCGGTGCTTGCGAAGGACGAGGTCCGCCACGTCGGCGACGCGGCGGCCTTTGTCGTCGCCGACACGCTCGAACGGGCGAAGGATGCCGCCGAGGCGCTCGATATCGCATGGCAGGCGCTGCCGCACGTCATCGGCGCGGCCGAGGCGCTGGAGCAGGGCGCGGCGCAGGTGTGGCCGAAGCAGGCCGGCAATCTCGCCTTCGAGACCACCCTCGGCGACCGTGTCGCGACGGCGAAGGCGTTCAAGGATGCGCCGCGCATCGTCTCGGTCACCCTCATCAACCAGCGGCTCGTCACCAATTATCTCGACACGCGCGGCGTCATTGCCGAATACGATGCCGCGCGCGACAGGGTTACGCTCACGCTCGGCAGCCAGGGCAGCCATGCGGTCCGCGACACGCTCACAGCCGATGTGCTGAAGATCGCGCCGGACAAGCTCCGCGTCGTGACGCCCGACGTCGGCGGCGGCTTCGGCACCAAGCTGTTCACCTATCGCGAATATGCGCTGGC
>SHVN01000178.1 GCA_009694215.1 Xanthobacteraceae bacterium | reverse complement strand
CTGTCGGCGGCGATCCTGAAATCGATGGATGACGGCGATGCCGGGCCGGGCGGCGAGTACGACGTCTACCCCAAGGAATTTACGCCGGTCTACGACGCCCGCCGCAAGCTGGTCGGCAAGCAGCTCTACACCCTGCTCGGCGTACCGCGCGGCGATACCGCCGGCATGCAAAAGCAGTTCCGCAAGAACTTCGAATTCTTCGGCGCACCGGTCGGCATGATCCTCTGCGTCGAGCGCCGCATGGGCGGCGGCCAGTGGATCGATTCAGGCATCTTTCTCGACCAGCTCATGCTGCTGGCCCGCGAGAAGGGCCTGCATACCTGCCCGCAGGCGGCGTTCAGCCGCTTCCCGCATGTCCTGCGCCGCGAGCTGAAGATTCCCGAAGACCAGGTCGTGATCTGCGGCCTGGCGCTGGGCTACGCCGATCCCGACGATGTGCCGAACAACCTCATTACCGGGCGGGCGCCGCTGAAGGACTTCGTGCGCTGGTTCTCGGAGTGAATGGATCTCGGCAATGACGGGGCCGTCGAAGGCCGATTTGCGCATCGCCACCCTGTTCTGCGGCATCGTCGGCCTCTACGACCTTCTCTACGTCTCGACCACGATCACCGGCACCGCCGTACTCGGCTACAAATTCGACCTGCTGTTTCCCGATTTCCTCGTCTTCCATGCCGCCGCCCGCGCCTTCTTCGAAGGCAAGCTCGCCCTCGTCTACGACACCGACGCCATCACCCATCTGCAGAACACACTCTATGCCGCGCGCCTGCCATATGAGCTTGGCTTCCGGCCCTTCCTCTATCCGCCGCTGTGGCTGTTCGATCTCCTGCCGTTCGGATTGCTGCCCGTCGGCCTCGCGGTCGCTTCGTTCCTGGTCCTGACTGCCGGCATCTGCGCCGCTGCCTTGCGCGCGCTCGGCCTGCGCCTCGAAGCCGTGCTGGCGATCCTGGCCGCGCCGGCGGCGATCTCGGTGGTGATCGCGGGCCAGAACACTTTCCGCAGCGGGGCGCCGCTCTATGGCGGCCTGGCGCTGCTCGAACGCCGGCCGATCCTAGCCGGTATCCTGCTCGGCCTGCTTGCCTACAAGCCGCAGGTCTGGGTGCTGGTGCCGGTCGCCCTGCTGGCGGCGCGCGGCTGGCGGCCGCTGATCGCACTGGCGGCGACGGTGGCCGCGCAATCGCTCGTCACGTTGCTGCTGTTCGGCGCCGATTTCTGGCTGGCCTTCATCGCGGCGGCGCGGCGCGCCGGCACGAGCGCTGAATTTGCCGAAATGTTCGCCCGCGTGCACGCCCACATGACGACCCTGATGGCGGCGGGCAAGATCTTCGGCCTGGGCGACGGGCCGTCCATGGCCCTGCAGCTCGCCGGCGCCCTCCTCGCCGTGGTCACGGTGGTCTGGGCCTTCGCGCGCCATCGGCCGTCTCAGTCCCGAGGGCACAACGAACGCACGGCGCTGCTGGTGGCCGCTACCTTCCTCGTCTCGCCGCACACGCTTAACTACGACCTGCTGCTGCTGATGCCGGCCGTGGCGCTGCTGTTCTTGCATCCGCCGGCCGATGGCTACCGGCCCGGCGAGCGCGTGATCTACCTGGCGCTGTGGCTGATCCCGCACTTCTGCATGGGCCTCAACGAGGCCGGCGTACCGCTGACGCCACTGGTCATCCTGCTATTCGGCGCCGTCGCCTTGGCGCGGCTGCGCGCCGCCGCCTAAAGTCGAATTGCCGAGCCCCGGGCGGCCGCGCTAAAATCAGCTTAATTCGCTGAAATTCAAGCGCTTTTGGGAGGAATCCATGGCCGATGAGGTCATTGCCGTCAGCCCCGACTGGGCCAAGCGCGCCTATGTCGACGAGGCCAAGTACAAGTCGATGTACGAGGCGTCGGTCAAGGACCCCGTCGCTTTCTGGGCCGAGCACGGCAAGCGCGTCGACTGGATCAAGCCGTTCAGCGCCGGCGCCGTGCGCGACGTCGACTATACCGGCGATGTCCGCATCCGCTGGTTCCACGATGGCGTGCTGAACGTCTCGGCCAATTGCGTCGACCGCCATCTCGCCAAGCGCGCCGACCAGACCGCGATCATCTGGGAGGGCGACAATCCCGCCGAATCGAAGCACATCACCTATCGCGAGCTGCACGAGCAGGTCTCGCGCATGGCCAATGCGCTGAAGGAACTGGGTGCCAAGAAGGGCGACCGCATCACCATCTACCTGCCGATGATCCCGGAGGCGGCCTACGCCATGCTGGCCTGCACGCGCATCGGCGCGGTGCATTCGGTGGTGTTCGGCGGCTTCTCGCCAGAGTCGCTCGTCAACCGCATCACCGATTGCGAGAGCACGTTGGTCATCACCGCCGACGAGGGCCTGCGCGGCGGCAAGCCGGTGCCGCTCAAGGCCAATGCCGACGAGGCGCTGAAGAAGTGTCCCGCCGTGAAGAAGATGTTGGTGGTCAAGCGTACCGGCGGCAAAGTCGCCTGGGACGACAAGCGCGACGTGTGGTGGCACGAGATCTCGGGGCGTGTCTCGGCCGAGTGCAAGCCCGCGCCGATGGGCGCGGAGGATCCGCTGTTTATCCTCTACACCTCGGGCTCGACCGGAAAGCCCAAGGGCGTTTTACACACCACGGGCGGCTACATCGTCTTCGCCTCTATGACACACCAGTACGTCTTCGATTATCACGACGGTGACGTCTACTGGTGCACCGCCGACGTGGGTTGGGTCACCGGTCACAGCTACGTCCTCTATGGACCGCTGGCCAACGGCGCCACGACCCTGATGTTCGAGGGCGTGCCCAACTACCCCGACACCAGCCGCTTCTGGCAGGTCATCGACAAACACAAGGTCAACATCTTCTACACGGCACCGACGGCCATCCGCGCCCTGATGCGCGACGGCGAGGCGCCGGTGAAGAAGACGAGCCGCAAGAGCCTGCGCCTGCTCGGTTCGGTCGGCGAGCCGATCAATCCCGAGGCGTGGCTGTGGTACTACCGCGTCGTGGGCGACTCGCGCTGCCCGATCGTGGATACGTGGTGGCAGACCGAGACTGGCGGCATTCTGATCACGCCGCTGCCGGGCGCCACGGCGCTAAAACCCGGCTCGGCGACCAAGCCGTTCTTTGGCGTCACCCCCGTCATGGTCGATGCCGAGGGCAAGGAGATGCAAGGCGCCTGCAGCGGCAATCTCTGCCTGGTGAATTCCTGGCCGGGCCAGATGCGCTCGGTCTATGGCGATCACCAGCGCTTCATCGAAACCTATTTCAAGACCTATCCCGGCAAGTACTTCACCGGCGACGGCGCACGACGCGACGAGGACGGCTACTACTGGATCACCGGCCGCGTCGACGACGTTATAAACGTCTCGGGCCATCGCATCGGCACCGCCGAGGTCGAGAGCGCGCTGGTCGGCAACACCAAGGTTGCGGAAGCCGCCGTCGTCGGCTTCCCGCACGACATCAAGGGCCAGGGAATCTACGCCTACGTCACGCTCAAGGCGGGACAAACGCCGTCGGAGGATCTGCGCAAGGAGCTGGTCGCCTGGGTGCGCAAGGAAATCGGCCCGATCGCCACGCCTGACGTCATCCAGTGGGCGCCGGGCCTGCCCAAAACGCGCTCGGGCAAGATCATGCGCCGCATCCTGCGCAAGATCGCCGAGAACGAGTTCGGCAATCTCGGCGATACTTCTACCCTCGCCGATCCCGGCGTCGTCGACGATCTCGTGAAGAACAGGGCGAAATGAATCCAACCATTCTCCAGCTCGCCGCCGATTTGGCGGCGGGCCGCACCAGCGCGCGCAAGCTCACCGAAGAAGCGCTGGCCCGCATCGAGGACCCCAAGGGCGAGGGCAAGCGCGCCTTCATCAAGGTCTGGAAGACACAGGCGCTGGCCGTAGCGGACGCCAGCGACCTGCAGCGCAAGGCGGGCCTTGTGCCGTCGATGCTGGCCGGCATTCCGGTGTCGATCAAGAATCTCTGCGACGTGGCGGGCGAGATGACGCTGTCGGGATCGAAAGCGCTCGATGATGCGCCACCGGCCAAATCAGACGCGCCTGTCGTGGCGCGGCTACGCGCGGCAGGTGCGGTGATCGTCGGCAGCACCAACATGAGCGAGTTCGCCTTTTCCGGCATCGGCGCCAACCCGCATTACGGCACACCGGGCAATCCCGCCGACCGCAGCAGAGTGCCCGGCGGCTCGTCGGCCGGTGCCGCGGTCTCCGTAGGCGACCGCATGGCAGTGGCGGCTCTGGGCACCGACACCGGCGGCTCGGTACGCATTCCCGCCGCGGTCTGCGGCATCGTGGGCTTCAAGCCGACGGCGCGGCGCGTGCCGATCGACGGCGTAGTGCCGCTCTCGACCAGCCTCGATTCGATCGGCCCGCTCGCCAACTCCGTCGAATGCTGCGCCATCGTCGATGCGGTTTTTGCTGGTGAGCCAATCTCCGTTCCGGATGCCGCGCCGCTCAGCGGCCTGCGCTTCGCGATTCCTAAGCAGTTCATGATGGACGAGCTCGATCCCGTCGTCGCCAAGGCCTTCGAGCGCGCCTGCAAGGCTCTTTTAGCCAAGGGTGTGAAGGTCGAGCAGATCGACCTGCCGCAACTGAACGAGCTGCCGGCGATCAACGCCAAAGGCGGATTCGCCGCGTCCGAGGCCTATGCCTGGCACAAGGACCTGATCGCCCGGCGCGGCAACGTCTACGACCCGATGGTGGCACCGCGCATCCGCCGCGGCGCCGAGATGACCGCCGCCGACTACATCGAGCTTTTGGCCAAGCGCGCCGACCTGCAGAAGCGCGTGTCGGCTGTGACGTCGAACTACGACGCCGTCGTCACCCCGACCTGCGCCATCACCGCGCCGACCATCGAGGAGGTCGCGATGCCCGAGATGTTCACCAAGAAGAACATGCTGCTGCTGCGCAACACCACCGTCGGCAACTTTCTCGACCGCTGCGGCATCAGCCTGCCCTGTCACGCCGATGGCGAGCTGCCGGTAGGATTCATGCTGATGGGCGAGGCGATGGCCGACAAGCGCGTGCTGGCGATGGCGCGCTCGGTGGCGCCAGTGGTGCGCGCTCACTGATATTTCGGATCGTCCGGTCTTGCCATGCGCCAGACATTCTCGGTCGTGGTGTATTCGCTGTAGCCCAGGCGGGCGAGCGGCTTGAAGGCCAGCGTCTCGATGCGGCCGTTCTTGATGATGCTGTCGGCAACATGGATGCCGACGACTCTACCGAACACCACGCTCGATTGCTGCTTCTCGCGGCCTTCCTCGGCCGGCATCGCGATCGTCTTCCAGTACTTACACTCCAGCGCGATCGGCGAAGCCGCCACGCGCGGCGGCTTGACGTAGCGCGAGGGTGCGGCCGCCAGCCCGGCCAGCTTCATCTCGTCGACGCCGTAATCGACCATCGTGGTCGTGACGTTCATCTCCTTGGCGAGCTCGGCGCTCACCATGTTGACGACGAACTCGCCGGTCTCCTCGGCGTTGCGCCGCGAATGCTTGGTCGGGCTGTCGCCGTAGGTCCCGGTGGTCGAGAAATATACCATGGGCGGCGAGCCGCTGACGGCGTTGTAGAAACTGTAGGGCGCCAGGTTCACGCGGCCCTGGCCGTCGATGGTCGAGATCCAGCCGATCGGGCGCGGCACCACCAGCGCCGTCCATGGGTCGACCGTCATGCCGTGATCGCGGCGCGCAGTGTCGTAGAACATCGTTTCCCCCTTACGCACCGAAACGCTGCCTGGCCTCGGCATGGGCGGCATCGAAACCCGCCTCGAGTTTTTCATTCAGCCCGCGGCACGAACGCACCACGTCGCCCGCCCACACGACATAATCGCGCAGCCGTTCTTCTGTCCATCCCTTGGGCGGGCTCTTGAGCAGGCTGCGCAGGTTGCTGGTCTTGTCGGCGATCTTCAGCAGCTTGGCGCGGCGCGATTTCTGGGCGGTCGTTTCGACCTGCAGGCGCTTGCGCTCCTCCTTCTTGAGGCTCTTGTCATCGGTGACCTCGGCCACCAGCGCGGCC
>SHVN01000177.1 GCA_009694215.1 Xanthobacteraceae bacterium | reverse complement strand
TCGCGCTCTACTGCGAACGCAACCTCGTCGAGCGCTTCTTCAATAAACTCAAGCACTTTCGCGCCATCGCAACACGATACGACAAACTCGCCAGAAATTTTCTCGCCGGACTCCAACTGGCTTCCGCTATCATCCTCCTCAACTGAAGATAGGCCCTAGGATCCGCGGCCGTTTTGATCCGCTCCACGAGCCGATCTCGACTGGCTCGTGGAGTTTTGGCTGTGCAGTCCGCCCGCGCCGAGCGCGTCCCTGAACGCCTTGCGCACATGCGCGCCGTGCAGACGGCTGTAGTCGCGCTCCTGGTCGCCGCTCGACACGATCTTGAGGCAGACGAACACCGGTCCCTGCTCGGCCAGGATGGCGCCGGCCTGCTGTTCGAAGATCTTCAGGTCGGAGAATTCGCAGACGCTCTTGTGGCCGGCCGAGCGCGCCATGCCGGCGAAGCTGACGTGGCCCCGGCCCGGGATCGGATGGCCGCCGTTGGCCTCGTAGGTGCCGTTCTCGCACACGAAGTGGAACAGGTTCTTCGGCGCGGCCTCCGCGGTGCTCACGAGCGTGCCGAGGTTCATCAGCAGGCTGCCGTCGCCGTCGAGCACAATCACCCGCTTGTCGGGGCGTCCGAGCGCCAGCCCCAGCGCATGCGAGGACGCAAGCCCCATCGCGCCGTGCGAGAGATAGTTGAGCGCGTGCGGACGGATGTCGATCCAGTCGAACGCGGTCGAATAGACCGGCAGCACGATGTCGGCATCGGTGACGTGGCGCGCGATCGCCGCCAGTGTTTTCTTGCGGTCCATCATGACGGCCTCTGCCCGATCAGGATAACGACGGGTTTTGAGTCCGCGAAGGCCTTGTCGATGGCCGGGCGGATTTTCGCAACGTCCGCCTGCTCCTCGATCTCGTGATAGGCGATGCCCATGGCCTCCAAAATCGGCTCGACGATGCGCACGCCGTATTTCTTGGATTGCCGCGGCGGCACGCCGACCTCTTTCTCAAGAAGTCCCACCATCATGCAGATCGGAAGCTGATACTCGACCGCGACGCCGCGGACGGCGTTGATGGAGTCGAGCAGGCCGGTCTGCTGGATCAGGAGGAGCCCACGCTTGCCGGTGTAGGACAGGCCGGCGCAGATCGCCACGCCCTCGTCCTCCTTGCAGATGCGGATCAGGCGGGGATCGGTCCCCTTCGCCAGCGGCCGCAGCAGGCCCTCGCTGGTGGTGATGTCGGGCACCGAAACGACAAACTGGATGCCGCCGGCCTTGATCTCGCGGATGATGCTCTCGCCGGAAAGCCCCGCAGCCGCGCCTGCACTCACTGACATTTCCAATCCCCGGCCTATTTCGGGGCGGATGCTAGCACAGGGAAAATGCCGCATGCGAGAGGTGGCTAGCGCATCCTGTTCCCGCTGACCTGCAAGTTGGCGTAGCGCGCCGGCTCCTGGCTGAGATCGCCGGCCACCACCTTGGCATGATCCATGCCGACGATCGCGCCGCGCGAGGCGCCGGAAATCAGGTTGCCGGTGATCACCGCGGTGCCCGCGCCGCTGGTGACCGAGACGGCGATGCCGAGCGGCGCGCAGCGCACCGCATTGCCGACCACCGAGACGTCGCGCATGTAGGCACCCCAGCCGACGACGATGCCGGCATAGGGAGCGTTCTCTATCACGTTACCGGTGACCGAGGCGTCGGCCTCGATGCCGATGCCGATGCCGATGCCGATGCCCGCCCCGTCGCCCGGATCGGTGCCGGCCGGGCGCTTGGGCTTGAGGTTGCGGATCAGGTTGCCCTCCACCACCGCGAGCCGTCCGCCTTCGTTGAAATTGCACGCGACGATGCCGAGCGCCGCGCCGTCGATTGTGTTGTTGGCAATGACCGCGCCCTCGAAGCCGAACTCCGAATAGATCGTGACGTCGGCGGTCTTTGCGACGGTGGTGCCCGAGATAGCGCCCTGCACGGCCTCGAGCCGGATGCCGCTGCGGCCCGAATTGATGACCTCGCAGTCCATGATGCGCAGATCGCCGCACTCGGCGAAGTAGAGGAGGCCGTTGACCTCCATCGCTCGGCCGCCGCCTTCGAGAACAAGGCCCGCGAGCGTGACGTAGTCGGCGCCGCGCGCCGAAATGAGCGCGGCGCCGCCGGTGAAGACGAGCCGTGTTGCGCCGCGCACGCCGATCAGCTGGGTGCCGCGTGGCAGCTTGAGGCCGCCGACGCGGTATTCGCCGGGGCCGAGCATCAGCGGCACGCGCGCGCCCGCGGTCTTGTCGATCGCCGCTTGCAGCATGTTGCTCTGGTCGGCGCCGCCGCCGGCGCGCACGCCGAGCTGCGTGGCATCGACTCCGAAAGCCGAAAGCGGCGCGGCGACCGCCGGAGTGGCCAAAGTTGCGGTTGGCACCGCCCCCGTGAGCGCGGAAACCACGATGAGGCGGCGGCGATTGATGTCCATGATCCGGCTCCGATGCGAACTCGGAGCAGAACTGTTCAAGTCCCGGGCCAGGAAAAGCGTGCCGCCACGGTACAGATCGGGCCGCGCGCGGCAGCGTTAACGCTGCTGCTGTCTCGCAATGGGAGGGAGGCCGCGTTAGCGCGGCGTAAGCGTATCGATATCGAGCTTGTCGGCGGCCACCTCGGCTGAAGTCTCGTCGTCCTGGCCGTCGGCGTCAGGCCCAGCGACGATCTGGCGCATGAAGCGCGCTCGCGCCGGCGGGGACTCCTTTTTGGCGTCCTTCAGGAACTCGACGCCGACGCTCGTATCGGTCCGCCAGATCACCCGGCAGCGGCGGCGTACGGCGCCATCCGAGCTCAGCGCCAGAATGACTTCGTTCGGCAGGCTGTTGGGGTCGGCGACCTGCAACTGGGCGCCCTCCTGGGAGGCGTCGCACAACGTGCATTCGCGCGCCGGTAAATTCTCGCCGAGGTCGACAAAGGCCGGATAAGTGACGGCTCAACAAAGATTCTTGCGCTTCTCGACAGTTTGCATGAGGTCCGCTCAGTCACCAAGGCACGCGAGGCTGGCCTATCACACGGACCGTAGGTGTAAATTCTTTAACTTTCGTGAATTTGGAACTTTGCCGGAATCCGGCGCTAAATACCCAGTGCTGCTGCGATTTCCGCCACAGCCAGCGTCGCCGCGAGCCGCCCTTCGGCGACCGCGGCCTCGATCTGCGGCAGCCGTGCGCGGAGGCTTGCGTCCGTCTTGAGCCGGGTCAGCACTCGGTCTTCGAGCATCGACCACATCCACTTGACCTGTTGTTCGCGCCTGAATGCCGCAAGTTCACCCGACTTCGACATGCGTTCGCGGTGGAGCAACACCTGTTCCCATAGTTCTTCGATCCCCTTTTCGGTCAGCGCCGAATAGGTCAGCACCGGCGGCGTCCAGTTCGCCGAGCGCGGGGTGAGAATGTGCAATGCCGAGCGGTACTCTGCCGCGGCGGTGGTGGCGCGCTTGACGTTGTCGCCGTCGGCCTTGTTGACCGCGATCATGTCGGCGAGCTCGACGAGGCCCTTCTTGATGCCCTGGAGTTCGTCGCCGGCGCCTGGCAGCATCAGCGCCAGGAAGAAATCCGTCATGTCCGCGACCGCGGTCTCGGACTGGCCGATACCGACGGTCTCGACCAGCACGACGTCGAAGCCGGCCGCCTCGCACAGCAGCATGGTCTCGCGGGTCTTGGCGGCGACGCCGCCGAGCGTACCGGACGACGGCGAAGGGCGCACGAAGGCGTTGTCGTCGATGGCGAGCCGCGCCATGCGGGTCTTGTCGCCGAGGATCGAGCCCCCGGTGCGGGTCGACGACGGATCGACCGCCAGCACCGCAACCTTGTGGCCCTTGCCGGTGAGCTTCGTGCCGAGCGCGTCGATGGTGGACGACTTGCCGACGCC
The DNA here is from genome assembly GCA_009694215.1 of Xanthobacteraceae bacterium. GTDB lineage: Bacteria > Pseudomonadota > Alphaproteobacteria > Rhizobiales > Xanthobacteraceae > Z2-YC6860. Next base: position 2,139 of record SHVN01000177.1, on the reverse strand, counting down.
GGGCGCCCCGGTGATGCCGACGCGGATGGCGCTGCCGGTCTGCGGCAGCAACTCCTGCACCAGCTGATGCGCCTTGTTCTGGTGATCGGCGCGCTTGCTCTCGATCAGCGTGATGGCGCGCGCGAGCGTTGCGCGGTCGCCTTCGCGGACGCGGCGAGCGAGAGTGACGATGTCGGGGGCAGAGGCCACGGGGCGATGTCCTTGAAGTTCGGGATAGCCCAAATGCGCGGCCGCCGAAAGGCTGTTTCACCATTTTTGCCCAGCCGATAGATTGGCCGGGAACGGAGAATTGGGAATGGGCCAGACGCTGCGCGGCGCCGACATCGTTGCCCAGTCGCTCAGGCGGCTCGGCTGCCAGCGCCTGTTCACGCTGTCCGGCAACCACATCATGTCGATCTTCGACGCGGCGCTCGACGTGGGCCTCGACCTCGTCCACGTCCGCCACGAGGCCGCCGCCGTCCACATGGCCGACGCCCACGGGCGGCTGACCGGCGAGGCCGGCATTGCGCTGGTGACTGGCGGGCCGGGCCATGCCAATGCGGTCGGCGCGCTGTTCACCGCGCTCGGAGCGGAATCGCCGATGGTGCTCCTGTCCGGCCACGCCGCTACCTGGGAGATTGGCCGCGGCGGCTTCCAGGAGCTTGCCCAGGCCGACATGGCGGCGCCGGTGACCAAGGCGTCGTGGACATCGAGCACGACGGAAACGCTCGGCCACGACATCGGCGAGGCGATCCGCATCGCCACCTCGGGGCGGCCCGGTCCGGTGCACCTGAGTCTGCCGTCCGATCTGCTCGATGCGCGGGCCGAGGACGGCGCGATCGTGTGGCCCGAGCGGGTGGCGCAGCCCCGCGCCGCGCTCGCCGACGCAGCGGCGGACGAAATCCTCGCCGCCATCGCGGCCGCCGCCCGTCCGGTCATCATCGCCGGCCCGCAGATGTCGACCGTCAAAGGCCGCACCCTGCTCGCCCGCCTCGAAGCCGCGACCCGCGCCCCCGCCGTCATCATGGAAAGCCCGCGCGGCATCGCCGACGCCACCCTTGGCGCATTCCCCGATCTCATCAAGCGCGCCGATCTGATCGTGCTGCTCGGCAAGGCGCTCGACTTCACCACCAAATGGGCGGCGGGCCCGTCGTTCGATCCGGACGTCCGCCTGATCGCGATCGATCCCGAGGAGGCATTGGTGGAACGCGCCAGGACGGAAAAGGGCGACCGGTTGCTGGCCGGCTGCGTGGCCGACACGCAAGGCGCCGCCGCGCTGCTGGTGGCGCGCTCCGCGAGGCATGTGCCACGGAGCCTGCAATGGCATGGCCAGGCCCGCACCGCGCTCGATAGCCGGCCGGCGGCGTGGGGCGGCATCGTATCGAGGACCGCGGGCCGCCTGCACCCGGCCGAGGTCTTTCGCACGCTCCGCCCCTTCGTCGAGCGCGATCCCGACACGGTGCTGATCTGCGACGGCGGCGAGTTCGCACAATGGGGCCAGAGCATGCTCCCGGTGCGCCGCCGGCTGGTCAACGGCGTGACCGGCTCGATCGGCAGCGCGCTGTCGTTTGCGCTGGCGGCGCGGATGATCGAGCCCAAGGCTCCCGTGTTCGCGGTGCTGGGCGACGGCACCATCGGATTCCACATCGCCGAATTCGAGACCGCGGTGCGGCGGGGCCTACCGTTCGTCGCGGTGCTCGGCAACGACGCACGCTGGAATGCCGAAAGCGAGATCCAGCGCCGCGATTATGGCTCGAACCGCATGCACGGCTGCGAGCTTCTGCCGGCGCGCTACGACCAGGTGGTGGCCGCGCTCGGCGGCCACGGCGAGCGCGTCGAGCGCGAGGTCGAACTGCGCGGCGCCATCGAGCGGGCGCTCTCAAGCGGCAAGCCCGCCTGCATCAACGTCATGATCGAGAGCATCGCCGCGCCGTCGATCAGGCTCACGCTGTAACCCGCATTCACCGGATGACGCTCTGATTTCCGCAACGCTCACGCCGATTCAGATATAGGTATCAGGACCTTATCCTGGATCGAGCGAGGCGGTCATGGCGCACCCGGCGGGTGAATCAAAAGACGGTGTTCTCAAGCTCGATTTCGACCGCCGGCTGATGCTACAATTTCGCGGGTCCGTGGTCACGTCCGATGCGGGATTGTTGG
>SHVN01000176.1 GCA_009694215.1 Xanthobacteraceae bacterium | reverse complement strand
GCGCTCGGCCAGCCCGTCGTGATCGAGAACCGCGCTGGCGCGAGCGGCACGCTCGGCGTGGACGCCGTGACCAAATCGCCGCCCGACGGCTACAGCATCCTCATCACCACCGGCGACTTCATCACCGTTCCCTCGCTGATGCCGGCGACGGCCTACGATCCGTACAAGGACCTAATCCCCGTCATCCGCATCGCGGTCGCCCCGCTCCTGCTGCTCACGAATCCGAGCAGCGGGCTTAATTCGGTCAAGGACGTGATCGCGCAAGCAAAGGCCGACCCCGGCAAGCTTGCCTTCGGCTCACCGGGCCACGGCACCATCAACCAGATCGCGGCCGAGTGGCTCGCGCTCGAGGCCGGCATCAAGCTCCTGCACGTGCCCTATCGCGGGGGCGCGGCGATGGCGAACGGGCTCGCCGCCGGCGACACCGCGCTCGGCGTGACGACGCAAAGCTCCGTGCAGGGGATGATCGACGCGGGCAAGATCAAGGTGCTTTCGATCCTCAGCCGTGAGCGGCCCTCGTTCCTGAAGGAATGGCCCACCATGACCGACAGCGGGCTGAACGTCGATGCCGAGCTGAACCTCGGCCTCTACGTCCCCGCCGGAACGCCATCGGCGATCGTCTCGCGTCTCGACGCCGAGATGCTGCAAATCCTGAAGGACGAGGCGCTTCGCAAACGCTTCGTCGAGCTGGGCATGGACGTCACGCCAGTCAGCCATACCGCGCTCGCCGAACGCATCCGCAGCGAAGCGGCGCGCTTCAAGACGGTCATCGAGCAGACCGGCGTGAAGCTGAACTGACCGGGGCTCACCATGAGCCGGGCCGACGAAGACGCGAGCATTTCATGTTGCGGTGCTCTCGGCCCCTATCAAAGCACTCGTTTGAGCCGTTACGATGCCGTCTCCTGAACGTTGGGGCGGACATGCGGCGGCGGGAGTTTCTTGGTGCGCTGGGTGGCGCGGCGGTCGGACGACACGATAGGGGAGCCGTCGTCGCGGCTGGTGACACTGCGCACCGCTCGCGTCATGATCCGTCCAACCCAACCTCAGGAGAACGACGATGAGCACGACGATGTTGCCGCGGAATCGTCTCTTCGTATCGCTTGCCATCGCTTTCGCATCGATCGCATGGGCCACGCCCGCGCCGGCGCAAACCGCCTCGTCGTTGAAGATCGTGGTGCCGCTCGCGGCTGGCGGCGGCGCCGATATCTTGGCCCGCATCCTGGCGGAAGAGATCGGCCGCGCTCAGCACATATCCGCGGTGGTGGAGAACCGCGCCGGTGCCGGCACGATGATCGGTACCGAGGTGGTGGCGCGCGCGACGCCCGACGGCGAAACGGTGCTGCTCACCAATCCGGCGTTCCTGATCAATCCGCACATCAAAAAGGTGACCTACGACCCGTTGGTGAGTTTCGATCCGGTCTGCAACATGGTGAACTTCCCGCTGGTGTTCGTGGTGCCGGCGAACTCGCCGCTGAAGTCCATGGCCGACATGATCGCGATGGCGAAGGCCAAGCCGGGCACCGTCACGGTGGCGAGCGCCGGCACCGGCAATCCGACCCACATCGGTTTCGAGGTGCTGAAGAAGGCGACCGGGCTGGAGATGACCTACGTGTCGTATCCGGGCGCGGCGCCCGCGGTGAATGCGCTGCTCGGCGGTCACATCACCGCGGTCTATTCCGACTACGGCACCATCTCCGGCCAACTCAAGAGCGGCGCGTTGCGGCCTATCGCGGTTGGCTCGAAGGCGCGTTTCGCCGGTCTGCCGGACGTGCCGACCATCCCCGAGCTCGGCTACACCGATTACGAGGCTGAAAGCTGGAACGGCATTCTGGCGCCCGCGAAGACGCCGAAGGATACGCTGGCGCGGCTCGTCAGCTGGTTCAGCGCGGCGGGCAATTCCAGCCTGGCGAAGGAGAAGCTCGGCGCGCTCGGGCTCGCGCCGAGCGTGCTGTGCGGTCCCGAATATTCTGCGAGCCTGAAACGGCAGTACGAGCGTTTCGGCACCGCGATCCGCGCCGCGGACATCAAGGCGGATTAGAGAGTGACAGCCGGCAGCATGCCGCGAAGCGCCTCTGAGGATCGGCAGCTTTTCATTCCGAGTTTCTGCTGACTGCTTCCGGTATGCTTCCGGTTTCAAACGTCAGGCCCCAGCATAGGACCTACGGAAAAATAACCCTCGTAATTTGAAAGGGTTATTGGAGCGGGCGAAGGGATTCGAACCCTCGACCCCGACCTTGGCAAGGTCGTGCTCTACCCCTGAGCTACACCCGCATCCGTTGGGTATGGCGACCAAAAGACATCCAGGCCGCCAACGCCGTTCCTATAGCCAAAAGCGTTACGACTTTGCAACCACGGGCAAAAATGGCCACAAAAAGGGCATGACCGCCCCTTTGCCCGCCACCCCCGACGACCTTTTTGCCGCCCTCGACCGGCTGGGGATCGCGCATCCGACGGTGAGCCATCCGCCGCTGTTCACGGTGGAGCAGTCGCGGAGCCTGCGCGGCACGATTCCCGGCGGTCACACCAAGAACCTGTTCCTCAAGGACAAGAAGGGCGTGCTGTTCCTGGTCACCGCGCTGGAGGACGCGGCGATCGAGCTGAAATCGCTGCACCGCGTCCTCGGCGCGACCGGCCGATTCTCGTTCGGCTCCGCCGATCTCATGCTGGAAACCCTCGGCGTCGCGCCCGGCGCGGTGACGCCGTTCGGGGCGATCAACGACACCGTCGGCCGCATCACGGTGGTGCTAGATGCGGCGCTGATGCAGCACGCCATCGTCAACGCGCACCCCCTGGTCAACACCATGACCACCTCGATCGCGCGGGGCGATCTGGTGAAATTCCTCGAATCCACAGGCCACCCGCCCCGGATCGTGGCAGTCACCGGACCCGGCCCGGAGAGCTGAGCCCGATTGCATTTGCCGGTTCCCAAGCCCATGTAATCCGGGAACAATGCTGGTTCGGGGGCAGCCGGGGGTTACGCCCGGCGCCAGGCGAGGAACACAAATGACAATGTTGGACAACGGCGGGGGCGTGGCTGCGGCCGCAGCCCCGGAGGATCTCATCAAGGAGACCACGACCCAGGGCTTCACGAAGGACGTTATCGAGGAGTCGAAGCGCCAGCCGGTGCTGATCGACTTCTGGGCGCCCTGGTGCGGCCCCTGCAAGCAGCTCACCCCGATCCTGGAGAAGGTCGTCAAAGGCGCCAAGGGCAAGGTCAAGCTGGTCAAGATGAACATCGACGACCATCCGGCTATCCCCGGCCAGATGGGCATCAAGTCGATCCCGGCGGTGATCGCCTTCGTCAACGGCCAGCCGGCCGACGGCTTCATGGGCGCACTGCCGGAAAGTCAGGTTCTGGCCTTCATCGAGCGTGTGACCAAGGGCCAGGCCGGCGGCAACGAGACCCAGGAGCTGCTGAAGTCTGCCGACGCGGCGATGGCCGAAGGTAACACTCAGGGCGCGATTGAGGTCTACGAGCATATCTTGGTCGAGGACAAAGCCAGCATCCCGGCGCTCACCGGTCTCGCCCGCTGCTATCTCGCGGCGAACGAGATCGAGAAGGCCAAGCAGATTCTCACCCAGGTGCCCGCCGCCAAGCAGAGCGACGCCGCCGTAGCCGCCGTGCGCGCGGCGATCGCAGTCGCCGAGCAGGCGAGCTCGATCGGACCGATCGGCGAGCTCGAGCAGAAGGTGGCGGCCAATCCGCTCGACCATCAGGCGCGCTTCGATCTCGCCGTCGCGCTCAACGCCGCGGGCAAGCGCCCGGAGGCGGTCGACTATCTGATGGACATCGTCAAGCGCGACCGTAAATGGAACGACGATGGAGCGCGCAAGCAACTTGTGCAGTTCTTCGAGGCCTGGGGCCCGACCGACGAGGCGACGGTCGCCGGCCGCAAGCGGTTGTCGTCGATCCTGTTTGCGTAGTCTTCCGCCTGTCGTCGGCCGCGAAGGACCGCACGTTGGGAAGCAATCCGAATGCCGATGAACGTGATCTACAAAGGGTCCGCGGACCTGCCCGAGAACATCCCGATGTTCCCGCTGACGGGCGCGCTGCTGCTGCCGCGCGGCCAGATGCCGCTCAACATTTTCGAGCCGCGCTATCTCGCGATGGTCGACGACTCACTGCGCGACGGCCGCCGGCTGATCGGCATGATCCAGCCGGACCCTTCGCATCCGGATTCGGCGCATGCCGGTCCTGAAGACAAGCCCACGCTCTACAAGATCGGCTGCGTCGGCCGCATCACCCAGATCGCAGAGTCCGGCGATGGCCGCTATCTGCTCCAGCTCACCGGCGTCGCGCGCTTCCGGATCGAGGAGGAACTCAAGGTCGCGACCGCCTATCGCCAGTGCCGCGTCACCTACCAGCCGTTTGCCGACGACTTCATCGCGCGCAAGGGCGAGGACGAGGTGGACCGCAAGGCGTTGCTTAAAGCGCTGTTTTCGTTCCTCAAGGCCAACAACCTCAAGACCAACTGGCAGGAGATCGAGAGCGCGCCGAACGAAGCGGTGGTCAACGCGCTCGCCATGATGTCACCCTACGGCGCGGCCGAGAAACAGGCGCTGCTCGAAGCACCGGACCTGAAGTCGCGCGCCGAGATCCTGGTCGCCGTCACCGAGATGGAACTCGCCAAGAAAACCGCCGGCGGCGGCGACGCACCGTTGCAGTGACAATCGCTCCGGCGATCGGCTAAAGTCATGGCATGAGCACCGCGCCCACCGATCGTTCCGCCGGCAGCATCGATCCCAAGCTTCTGGAAATCCTGGTCTGCCCGCTGACCAAGAGCACGCTGGAGTACGACTCCGACAAGCAAGAGCTGATCTCGCGTGCGGCCAAGCTCGCCTACCCGATCCGCGACGGCATCCCGATCATGCTGCCGGAAGAGGCGCGCCGGCTAGATTGAACCCAACGCGACAACATATATTGCCGTCATCGTCGGGCTTGTCCCGGCCATCTCGATTCATATGGCACGGCACTGCCCCGATAATCGGGATGGCCGGGACAAGCCCGGCCATGACGGGCTAGAAATGTCGCTAAAGAATTGGGAGGAGCCACATGCTGAAAATCTGGGGGCGAAACACCTCGTCGAACGTGCAGAAGGTGATCTGGGCGCTGGCCGAGATGAAGCTGCCGTTCGAGCGCATCGACGTGGGCGGCGCGTTCGGCAAGACCAAGGACCCGTTCTATCTGGCGATGAATCCGAACTCGCTGGTGCCGACGCTGGAAGAAGAGGATGGCTTCACCATGTGGGAGTCGAACTCGATCGTGCGCTATCTCGCCGGCAAGCATGCCAACCGCACGCTGGAGCCCGCGAACCTGCAAGCCCGCGCCCGCGCGCAGATGTGGATGGACTGGCAGCTCTCGGTGATGGCGCCCGCAATCACCCCGGTGTTCTGGGGCCTCATTCGCACGCCGCCGGAGAAGCGCGACGCCAAGGCGATCGAGGCCGGCAAGGAGAAGACCATCGTTGCTGCCGGCATGATGGATGCACAGCTCGGCAAGACGAAGTTCGTGGCCGGCGATGAATTCTCCTACGGCGACATCCCGGTCGGCATCATGATCTATCGCTACATGCAGCTCATCCCCGAGCGCCCGCCGACGCCGAACCTCGACCGCTGGTACGCGGCGATTTCCGCGCGCGCGGCTTTCAAGGAACAGATCGCGGTCGTGCCGCTATCGTAGGTAGCAAACTCAAAAAACCAAGGCGAAGTCAGTTCTGGCTGTGTTGCTTGCATGAACCAAAGCTCACGTAGACAGCATGGAATTGGGTGACGATCTCGTGGAACGAGTATTTCTTTATCTCCATCAATGAAGATTCTTCGGTGGCCATCTTTGCAAACACACTACGATTCGGAACTTCGATGTTCATGAAAATCCCTGAATTGGAGAACCGCTCCTCATAAGTATCGCATCCCTTAGTGTCTGTCCGGGAACATATTGAATCCTATGAATCATTTGTGATTCAAGAGTGGTGGCCTGGTTCGAGGAGGGTCACCGATGTGGACGACGCAGAACCGCAGACGTTACGACCGCAGCGCCTTGCGATACCCGAGCGCTGACCAACGA
>SHVN01000175.1 GCA_009694215.1 Xanthobacteraceae bacterium | reverse complement strand
GGCGCGCCGTTCGCCGCGCTCGATCTGCGGGGCCAGGCCGCGCGCGACATTTGCGGATACGATCTCATCCTGGTCCGGCCCGACCTGCACGTGGTCTGGCGCGGCAACCGTCCGCCGGAGAACCCGGAAAAGCTCGCGGCCATCGCAACGGGGCATTTCCCCGCCTCATCCTGAGGAGACCGCGAAGCGGTCGCTCGAAGGATGGGGCGGCCCCCATGCTTCGAGACGCGTTGCTTCGCAACGCTCCTCAGCATGAGGCCGGGAGAGGTCGAAGCCTGCTGCTTACAACGCCCGCGTCTTGCCGCCGTCGAACTCGATGATCGCGCCGTGCATGAAGTCCATCGGCCGGCTCGCGATCATGGCGATCAGGGAGCCCACCTCCTCAGGCTTACCGAAGCGGGCGACACGCTCGTCCTTCATCAGCGCGGCCTTGGCCTCCTCCGGCGTGCCCTTGTGGGCCGCGACATGGCGCTCGACGCGCGCCAACAGCCGCCCGGTCTCGATGGTGCCGGGATTGATGGCGTTGACGCGCACGCCGTCGGTCACGCCCATGTCGGCCAGCGCCTTGGTGGCGAGAAGGAACGCGGCGTTGACGGCGCCGACGGCGATGAAGTCGGCCGCGCCCATGCGCGCCTGCACGCCCGCGATGTTGATAATGCCGCCGCCCGACTTCTTCAGATGCGGCCAGGCCAGCCGCGACAGCCGCATGGCGGTGAAGAACTTCAGCTCGAAGCCGTCGCGCCAGTCGGCGTCGCTGAGCGTCAGGATGTTGCCGCCCCTGGTCGCGCCGGCGTTGTTGATCAGAAGGTCGAGCTTGCCGAACGTCGCGATCGTCAGGTCGATCGCGGCCTGCGCCGCCGCGGCCTCCTTGAGATCGGCGGCATAGACCACCGCACGGCGGCCCTTGCCTTCGATCTCCTTCTTTACCGCGTCAAGCTGCTCGCGGTTGCGCGCGACGAGGACAACGTCCATGCCCTCGCCCGCCAGCGCCAGCGCGGTGGCGCGGCCGATGCCCTTGCTCGCGCCGGAAATGAGCGCGACGCGCCCCGATAATCCAAGGTCCATCGCACTCTCCTAGCTGTGTGATTCCGGCGTGAAGATCAAAGCGGCTTCTTGTCGATCTGGCCGTTGCTCCGCACGTACCAATGCTCATTCGCGAACGGCTTGCCGGCGACGCGGTCGGCGAGCCAGTCCGCAACCAGGATCGGCGGGAACGGCCCGAGATTGGCGGCCGGCACGTTGCCGACCGAGTGGCGCGACTCCTGATAGACCACCATGCGCTTGGGGCCCTTCACCGCGTTGACCAGCCGCACCGAATGCTCGATCGGGGAGAGTTCGTCGAACTCACCGGCGACGCAGAGATACGGCACCTTCACCTTGTCGGCGTGGCCCTCCCAGGTCATGCCCTGGCGCATCTTGTCGAACTCGGCCTCGTCGGTGATGCCGGACATATACATGAAGCGCTTCTTGAAGGTCGGCGACGCCTCCTGGAAGATCGTGTGGCAGCCGGGCTCGTGGCACACCGAAATCACCGCGGCGGCCGAGATGCGCGGCTCGTGCGCGGTCGCCAGCGTCCCGAAGAAGGTGCCGAAGCTCGTGCCCGACAGCACCACCTTGCCCATGTCCACCTCGGGCCGCTTGGCGAGCCAGTCGCACACGGCTTTGCCGGTCGCCACCCAGTTTTCCATGCTGAAGTAGATGCCGAGCATCGGCGCTTCGTACTGGCCCGGCCCGTCGATGTTGAGCACCGCGAAGCCGCGATTCAAGAACCGGTCGCCGTAGAGCGCGCTCTGGATTTCCTTGTAGCTGTCCATGCCCGGAATGTTGATCACCACCGGGATTTTCCCGCCGGTGTAGTTCGGCGGCAGGTGGAACCAGGCTGGCAGCGCGGTGTCCTTGAACGGAATCCACGCGGCCTCGACCTTGTGGTCGGCCATGCCGGCATATTTCGTGTAGTTCTCGCGCTTCTTGAGATGGCAGGCGACGTTGGCCTCGTCGTTCTGGTCGTAGGGCCATTGCGCCGCGCCCCAATAGACCGCCGCCATGAAGTAGTTGTCGCGAGCGGTGATCTGGCTGCCCGCCTCCTCGGCGGCCCTGGCCTTGGCCTCGCGCCGCCGCGCCACCGCCTCGAAGGCGGGCGCGATGTCGGCCATCTTCTTCACCCGTTCGCGGACGCCGGCGATGTCGGCCCCGCCCTCCGGCCCGCACGGGCCGGAGATGTAGATCGAGCGCGGCTGGTCCCAGTCGATGCCGTTAGCGCGGATGATGTTGTCCATCACCCAGCGCTGTTCCTCGAACCGCTTCATATGCGGCTCGCCGCGCTTGTCCATGATCGGCTGCGGAATGCGTTCCATGAAATCCTCCCTGCGTCTTCTATCGGACCAACCCTGCCGGGCAGCTTAGGTGAAAGCCGCGGCAGAATCGACAGCCCCGTGCTTTGCCCGCTTCGCGCGCTGCGCTACGCTCCGGTGGACGATCAGAAGGAGACAACCATGCCGGGCAAGACCATCAAGATCCGCGCAACCGAAGGCGGCGAGTTCGACTGTTACCTAGCGACGCCGCAGGCCGGCAACCCGGTGCCGGCCGTGGTGCTGGCCTGCGCCGTGCACGGCGTCGATGCGGATATCCGCCAACTCGCCGACGAATTCGCCGTGCACGGCTATCTCGCCGCGGCGCCCGACTTGTTCTGGCGGACCGTGCCGGGACCGCTCGGCCACGACGACAAGCGCTCGGCGGAGCGCGCGCAGCCCCGGCTCGAAAGGATCAAGACCGGCGAACGGGACATGACGGACACGCTGGCGCTGCTTCGCACGCTGCCGCAATTCAACGGCCGCGCCGCGGCGATGGGCTTCTGCTACGGCGGGCCCTACGCCATCCTCGGGCCGAAGCGGCTCGGCTACGCCGCGGGCATCTCGTGTCACGGCTCACAGATGCTGGACTACATCGGCGAACTCGACGGCGTCACAGCGCCGGTCTGCATCATCTGGGGCGACCAGGATCACCGGGCCCCGCCGGAGGTGCTCGACGCCTACCGCCCGGTGCCGTCGCGCATGACGAACGCCGAGGTGCACATTTTTCCGGGCATCCTGCACGGCTTCATGATGCCCGGCAGCCCGAAGGCCTACGATCAGAAGACTCGCGACTTCTCCATGAAGCGGACCCTCGCGATCCTCGATGGACTTCGCGGCGGCGGCGCTACTTTGCGCAAGGCGTCGTAGTGCCGGCTGCGGCACGGCGGTGACGGCGGCACCGACATCGACGATCGGGCGCCGCATGCTGCGCGTCGAGGACGCAGCCCTGCTGCGCGGCGCGGGCAAGTTCGTCGACGATCTGGATATTCCGGGTGCGCTGCATGTCGCCTTCCTGCGAAGTCCGGTCGCACACGGGCTGCTGAAGGGGATCGACGCGAGCGCGGCGAAAGCCCTGCCCGGCGTCCATGCGGTGCTGACGTTCGCCGATCTGCGGCCGCTGCTGACCTCCGACCGCATCCCGCAGGCGCTGCCCTCGGGCACGATCCGATTCCATGTCGACCCCTATGTGCTGGCCAAGGACGAGGTCACCTACGCCGGCGAGCCGGTGGCGATGGTCGTGGCGGACAGCCGCCGCGTCGCCGAGGACGCGCTCGCCCTGATCGCGCTCAATCTGGAGACGCTGCCGGCGGTGACCGATCCGGTCGCGGGGCTCGAGCCCGGCGCGCCGAAGGCCCGGACCGATTGCCCGGACAATCTGGTGGCGCGCCAGAGCATCGACTACGGCGATGTCGACGGCGCGTTCGTTCGGGCCGCACACCGGATCAAGGCGCGATTTCGCCTGCACAAGGGCGGCGGTCACTCGATCGAGGCGCGCGGCATCGCGGTGCGGCTCGATACGATCGACGACACGCTGACGATCTACGCCAACACCCAGGCGCCGCATCGGGCAAAGCAAATCCTGGTGGCTGCACTCGGCGTGGCCGAAAGCAAAATCCGCGTGGCCGCGCCCGACACCGGCGGCGGCTTCGGCCCGAAGGCGGCGTTTCATCCCGAAGAGATGGCGCTGCCTGCAGCGGCGCTGCTTCTTCGCCGCCCACTGAAATGGATGGAGGACCGGCGCGAGAATTTCGTCGCCACGGTCGGCGAACGCGACCAGGACTGGGACATGGAGATGGCGGTGGACGCGCAGGGCCGCATGCTGGCGCTTCGCGGCAGGCTCTGCCACGACCACGGCGCCTGCACGCCCTATGGCGTGGCGCTCGCCTACAACGCCGGCACCAACGTGATCGGGCCCTACGTGCTGCCGGCCTATCGGCTCGACATCAACTGGTGCCTGACCAACTTCGTGCCCTGCGCGCCGACGCGCGGTGCCGGTCGCCCGCAGGGCATGTATGTGATGGAGCGGCTGCTCGACGCCGTCGCCGAAAAGCTCGGGATCGCACGCGACGAGGTCCGCCGCCGCAACATGATCCAGCCGTCGCAGATGCCCTACGCCACGCCAGTCAAGCAGCGTGACGGCTCGACCATGACCTACGACAGCGGCGACTATCCGGAATGCCAGCGCCGCGCGCTCGCGGCGGGAGGCTGGGCGGATTTCCCGGCGCGGCAGGCGGCGGCGCGCAAGGAGGGCCGTTACATCGGCCTCGGCCTCGCCAACTATGTCGAGGGCACCGGCCGCGGGCCGTTCGAAAGCGCGGGACTTCGCGTCGGCGCGTCGGGGAGGATCGTCATCACCACCGGGGCAAGCGCGCAGGGCCAGGGCACCCGGTCGATGCTGACGCAACTCGCCTGTGACGTGCTCGGCGTGAAGCCCGAGGACATCGACGTGATCGCCGGCGACACAGCCGGCACGGCGCTGGGCTTCGGCGCCTTCGCCAGCCGCCAGGCGGTAACCGCCGGCAACGCCGTCCATCTCGCCGCCATCGCGGTGCGCGAGAAGGCTATCAAGGCCGCGGCGGAAATGCTGGAAGCTTCGGTGGAGGATCTGGAGCTGAAGGACGGCGCAGTGCAGGTGAAGGGCGTGCCGCAGATGCGCAAGACCCTGGCGCAGATCGCGCATGCCATCGGCGGCGTGCCGGGCTTCGCGCTGCCGAACGGCGTGACGCCGGGGCTCGCCGCCGCGATCGACTTCCCGGCACCGGCGCTGACCTATTGCAACGGCACACACATTTGCGAGGCGGAGGTGGACGCCGAAACCGGAATGGTGCGGCTCATCCGCTACATCGTGGTTCACGACTCCGGCCGCATCATCAATCCGATGATCGTCGACGGCCAGGTGCTGGGCGCGGTTGCGCACGGCATCGGCGCGACGCTCTACGAATGGATGCGCTTCGACGCGCAGGGCCAGCCGCAGACCGTGACCTACGGCGATTATCTGCTGCCGAGCAGCGACACGGTGCCACCGATCGAGGTCGTGCACATGGAATCGCCGACGCCGCTCAATCCGCTCGGTGTTAAGGGCGCGGCGGAGAGCGGCACCATCGCGGCGCCCGCGGCGATCGTCTCGGCGGTCGAGGACGCGCTGAATCCGTTCGGCGTCCGCATCCGCGACCTGCCGCTGACGCCGGAGCGGCTGCTCAAGCTGATCCAGGAGCGTTAGACATTCGCTGTCGCATCGCCCGCCGGGGGCTGGTATCATGCGGTCTCTTCGCATGATCGGGAGACAATCCATGTCGCGTCTGGCTTTGCTTGCCGCACTCGCTCTTTTCGCCACCCTCCACGGCGCCGCAAGCGCATCGACGCAGACCTATCCGCAGCGGGCGGTGAAGTTCATCCTGCCGTTCGGGCCGGGCAGCGGCGCCGACATCACCATGCGCCTGCTCTCGGACAAGCTCACGGCGCGCTGGGGCAAGCCTGTGGTGATCGAAAACCGGCCGGGCGGGGACGGGCTCGTCGCCATCAACGCCTTCATCGCCGCCAACGACGAGCACACGCTGCTCTACGTTCCGGTCGGCACCTTCGCCGTGCACCCCTATTCTCATGAAAAGCTGCCCTATGACGCGGACCGCGACCTCATTCCGGTCGCCAACGTCGCCACGCTGGTGCTTTCGGCGGCGATACCGGCGGCGCTGAAGCCCGACACGCTGCGCGGGTTC
>SHVN01000174.1 GCA_009694215.1 Xanthobacteraceae bacterium | reverse complement strand
GGGGCGCGGGGAACTGGCTGCTTCCTGCTTCTGGTTCCTGCCGGATCGGGCCCGGCTCGACCTCGCCGGCTGGCCGGCAGAGGACATTTTTGCCCATTCGTGACCGGACTGGCCGTTAACGGGCCATATTCGGAGCGGATTCTTGCCGGTTGAACCGTGATATGAACGTTATGGTGACGATTCTGGGCGATTCTGGGCAATTCTGAACCGCGAGGACGCGAGCCTGTCCACCACATCCACGCTTGAGGGAACGGGAAGCCACGGCTTCACTGTCAGCGAGCGCCGCGATGAGACGCGCGCGTTCCAGCGCGCCGCGCGTCACAGCCGGCGGGTGCGCATGCTTCGCGTGGCGATCCCGGTGACCATCGCGCTCATCCTCGGCGCGACGGTGCTGGTGCGATGGATCGACCCGCTGAAGGTTCTCGTCCGCCTGCCGACCGATGCCGGAAAGCTCGTTATCTCCGGCACCAAGGTCACCATGGAATCGCCGAAGCTCAGCGGCTATACGCGCGACCGCCGCTGGTATGAGCTGAACGCGAAGGCCGCCGCGCAGGACGTCACCAAGCCGGACATGATCGAGCTGCAGGAGGTTCGCGCCAAGATCGAGACCGAGGACAAGAGCATGATTTTCCTCTCGGCGACGACGGGCCTGTTCAACCGCAAGGCGGGCGTGCTCACGCTGAACCAGAACGTGACGCTGAAATCTTCGAGCGGCTACGAGATGCATCTCGAGGAAGCGGTTGTCGACACCGTCAGCGGCGAGGTCGTGTCCAGCAAGCCGGTTGCGGTCTTCACTCAGGACGCCACGCTCAACGCCGATCGTCTTGAAGTCGCGAAGTCCGGAGAGATCGTCCGCTTCATCGGCGGGGTCGTCATGAATTTGAAGGGCCTCGGTGACGCCAGTCAGCCGGCGGCGCCCAAGCAATGATCGCGTGGGTAAAACAGCTCTCGGGACGCGCGATCCGCCGCGGCGCGCTCGCGGCTTCGCTCATGGCTGCCGCGCTGCCCGGTGCGGCGGCGCAGCCCGGCACCACGAAGAACGCTCCGAACGCGCTCCAGGGTTTCCAGCAGAATCGCGGCCAGCCGGTGCAGATCGAAGCGGCGTCGCTCGAGGTCCGCGACAAGGACAAGGTCGCGACCTTCAAGGGCAATGTGAAGGTGGTGCAGGGCGACACCGTCATGCGCTGCAAGCTGCTGACCGTGTTCTACGAGCAGCAGGGCCAGCAAGGCCAGGCAGCCCAGGCCGGAGGCGCGCCCATGAAGGCCGCGGCGCCGGGGCCCGGCGGCTCCTCGTCGATCAGCCGGCTGGAGGCCAGCGGCGGGGTAAGCGTCACCCAGAAGGAGCAGACCGCCAACGGCGACACCGCCCTGTTCGACATGAAGTCCAACACCGTCACCCTGCTCGGCAACGTCGTGGTCAGCCAGGGCGCCAACATCATGCGCGGCGAGCGTCTGGTGGTCGATCTCACCACCGGCGTGTCGCGCGTCGAGGCCGGCAAAGGGCCGGTCAAGATGCTGATTCATCAAGGAGCTCAGAACGGGCAGGATGCCGCGCCTAGCCCGTTCCAGCGCAGTAAGCCCGGCCAGGGGCCGTCCTCCCCCAGTTCACCGAATTGAGTGGACATGGAGCGCGTGCGATTGAAAGCCTGTGTTCGAGCCACTATCACGAAGCGTGATCCTGAAAATGCCTGCCCCGGACTTGATCCGGGGTGGGAACCGGTTTCCTGCCTTCGCGAAGCCCACTTCGGCGGGCGAAGGAAGGTCGGAAAAGATCACGCTTGGATCGAAGGTCGAGCCCCGGAGCTGGACAGCCGACGTGCTTGACGACCTGCTCACGTTGTTTCGGCGCCGCCGCGCCCCGGTGCGCCGGCGAAAGCCGGCGGCGGTGGCCGACAGCCGATGGCGGATCAATCTGGCGACGATGGGCGGGCTGATAGGGCTCGGGCGCGCCGACCGGATCCCCCGCTCCGGCCCGCGGATGCAGACGCGCGGGCGCTATCAGGAGACCGACGATTGGCAGGCGGCACCATCCTACGCGCAGCCCGCCGTGCCATACGCCCGGCCGCAGCAGCACTACGACCGGAGCCCCGAAGCGCATGTGGCGCAGGCCTACACACAGCATGCCGAGCCGCAGGCGCAGCAGCATCCGCAGCACGACGAGAGCGCCCGCCGGCAGGCGGAGCACCAGGCGGCGGTCCAGCAGGGCTATCTGGCCGCCCATGCGGTGGAGAAGACGTTCGGCAATCGCAAGGTGGTGAAGGGCGCGAGTCTCTACGTGCGCCGGGGCGAGGCGGTCGGATTGCTGGGACCCAATGGCGCCGGCAAGACCACGATCTTCTACATGATCACCGGGCTGATCCCGGCCGACCGCGGCACCGTCGAGCTCGACGGCCACGACGTCACCACCCTGCCGATGTACCAGCGCGCCCGGCTTGGCATCGGCTATCTGCCGCAGGAGGCCTCGATCTTCCGCGGCCTCACCGTCGAGGAAAACATCCGCGCCGTGCTGGAGGTGGTGGAGCCGAACAAGAAGCGCCGCGAGCACGATCTCAATGCGCTGCTCGACGAATTCAACATCGCCAGGCTGCGCAAGACGCCGTCGATCGCGCTGTCCGGTGGCGAGCGCCGACGCTGCGAGATCGCACGCGCGCTGGCGTCGCGGCCGAACTACATGCTGCTCGACGAGCCGTTCGCCGGCATCGACCCGATCGCGGTGGGCGACATTCAGGCGCTGGTGCGCCATCTGACCAACCGCGGCATCGGCGTGCTGATCACCGACCACAACGTCCGCGAGACGCTCGGCCTCACCGACCGCGCCTACATCATCTATTCGGGCGAGGTGCTGATGGAGGGCCGCACCGACGACATCGTGAACAACCCGGAAGTCCGCCGTCTCTATCTCGGCGAAGAGTTCAAGCTCTGAGCCTCGCGCCGAAAACGGGAATCAGTCTGGCGTCATGCTCAAATAACAAGCAAGACCAAGCCTCGGACGCCGATCGCATTGGCCGGCCTGTATAAAAAACCTTTAGTCTTCAACTGGTACTGACTTATACCGTAATGCAGTATACAAGCGCGTCGGAATTAGATAAGCAAGAACTGGACCAACCGGCGGTCATCGGATGGCACTGACGCAACGACTGCAGATGCGGCAGAGCCAGGCGCTCGTGATGACGCCGCAGCTGATGCAAGCCATCAAGCTGCTGCAGCTCTCGAACCTAGATCTCGCGGCCTACGTTGAGGGGGAGCTCGAAAAGAATCCCTTGCTCGAGCGCGCCGCCGAAGGCGAGCCGGGCGTGATCGATGGCGCGGCCGAGCCGGTCGCGCCGGAGTTCAGCGGCGACGGCGACGTCCCCGGAGGGGAGGGCGCCGGCGCCGACCGGATCGATGAAAGCCTGGAGACCAGCCGCAGCGCGATCGAGGAGCGGCTCGGCACCGATCTCGGAAACGAATTCCCCGACGAGGCAAGCCGGGCGCCGCGCTCAAGCGCCGATGTGCCGATGGCGCCTTCCGAATGGGCCGGCGTCGGCAACGGCGGGCGCGAGGACGGCGACTACAATCTTGAGTCCTTCGTGTCGGCCACGCCGACGCTCGCCGACCATCTGGCCGAGCAACTGTCGCTCGCCATCGCCGATCCGGTCCGGCGGATGATCGGGCAATACCTGATCGACATGGTCGACGAGGCTGGCTATCTCACCGGCGATCTCGCCTCCGTGGCCGAGAAGCTCGGCGCCCCGCTCAAGGAGGTCGAAGCGGTGCTCGGTATCGTCCAGGGGTTCGATCCGCCGGGCGTGTGCGCGCGCAATCTCACCGAGTGCATCGCGATCCAGCTCAAGGAGCGCGACCGCTTCGATCCGGCGATGGCTGCCCTCGTCGGCCGCCTCGATCTCCTGGCCAAGCGCGATCTCGCCAGCCTGCGGCGCATCTGCGGCGTGGGCGACGAGGATCTCAGCGAGATGATCGCGGAGATCCGCAACCTCAATCCGAAATCGGGTCTGGCCTTCGGCTCGACGCAGGTTCAGCCGATCGTGCCCGACGTCTACGTGCGTCCCGGCCTGGACGGCGGATTCATCGTCGAACTCAACTCCGACACGCTTCCCAAAATCCTGGTCAACCAGCGCTATCATGCCGAGCTGTCGAAGAATGCCAAGGACAGCACCAAGACCTATCTGGCCGAGAATCTTCAGTCCGCGACCTGGCTGATGCGCGCGCTCGATCAGCGCGCCAAGACCATCCTCAAGGTCGCGATGGAGATCGTCAAACAGCAGGACGGCTTCTTCATGCAGGGCGTGCAGCACCTGCGCCCGCTCAATCTCAAGACCATCGCCGACGCCATCAGCATGCACGAGTCGACGGTGTCGCGCGTCACCGCCAATAAATACATCGCGACCAACCGCGGCATCTTCGAACTGAAGTATTTCTTCACCTCGTCGATTGCCTCCTCCGATGGCGGCGACGCGCATTCCGCGGAGGCGGTGCGGCATCGCATCAAGCAGTTGATCGACGCGGAGAGCGCGAGCGACGTGCTGTCGGACGACACCATCGTCGAGCGGCTTCGCGGGTCCGGTATCGACATCGCTCGCCGCACCGTTGCCAAATACCGGGAGGCCATGCGCATCCCATCCTCGGTCCAGCGCCGCAGGGACAAGCTGGCGATGGCCG
The DNA here is from genome assembly GCA_009694215.1 of Xanthobacteraceae bacterium. Classification (GTDB taxonomy): domain Bacteria; phylum Pseudomonadota; class Alphaproteobacteria; order Rhizobiales; family Xanthobacteraceae; genus Z2-YC6860. Next base: position 1,509 of record SHVN01000174.1, on the reverse strand, counting down.
AGTAGGGCACCGAGCGAAGCCAGGACCATCAGCACGGACAATCCATCGCATTGACAGTTCGCGGGGTGGTTCCTAGTTGGGTCCGTGGGGACTGGCGCGAAGCGGTGTTTGGCGGGGACTGCAACCGGAGGCCATCCATGCCCTTTCGCGTATCCGGCAGGAATATCGAGGTCGGTGAAGCATTGCGCGAGCGCATCAGCGCCCGCGTGCTCGAGGCTCTTGAGAAGTATTTCGATGGCGGATTCTCAGGCCACGTCACGGTCGGCAAGGAGGCTTTCGGCTTTCACACCGAATGCGTGGTGCATCTCGATTCCGGGATCGTCCTGCGCGCCGATTCGATGGCGGCGGACGCCTATGTCAGCGTCGATCAGGCCGCGGACAACCTGGAAAAGCGGCTGCGCCGCTATCATCGCCGGCTCAAGGATTATCACGGCAATGGCCGCAGTAACGGCCGCACGCCGGACGATGTCCCGGTGATCGACGCGCCGAGCTATGTCATCGCCGCTCCGGAACACGAGAGTGAGGACGAAATCGCCACGTTCAACCCGGTGATCATCGCCGAATCCACCACCGCGCTGAAACGGCTTTCGGTGAGCGAAGCCGTCACCGAGCTCGACATGACCGGAGCTCCGATCATGGTGTTCCGCCATGCCAGCCACGGCCGCGTCAATCTGGTGTATCGCCGCGCGGACGGAAATGTGGGCTGGATCGACCCTCCCGCCTTGCCAGTGGAGGGCCATTGACGGGCGGGGATGGCGGTCCCTATAAATCGCGGCCTTCTATCCAGCATCGTTGATCGCAATCCGACTCCGGACCGGTTCCATGCCGACCACCGATCTCGTTTCGCCAAACGCGATCATCCCGGCCTTAAAGGTCAACGGGAAAAAGCAGGCGTTGCAGGAGATTGCCGCCAAGGCGGCAGCCCTCACCGGCCAGAGCGACCGGGCGATTCTGGAAATCCTGCTGCAGCGTGAAAAGCTGGGTTCGACCGGCGTCGGCAACGGCGTTGCCATTCCGCACGGCAAGCTTGCGAAGCTTTCCCAAGTGTTCGGTCTGTTCGCGCGGCTGGAGCGAACGGTCGATTTCGAGGCGCTCGACGGCCAGCCGGTGGACTTGATTTTCCTGCTGCTCGCGCCCGAGGGCGCCGGCGCCGATCATCTCAAGGCGCTGGCGCGTGTCGCGCGCCTGCTTCGCGATCCCGAAGTCGCGCGCAAGCTCCGCAACTCCCACGACGCGGACGCGCTCTACGCCGTGCTTGCCATGCCGTCCGCCAGCGCGGCGTAGGCCGGCTGCGCCTGAATCACGTCAAATATAGATGTGCAGTGGGCGCTTCCCAGTGCCCTTAGAGTCTGTCCGGGAGCATCAAGCGGGATTACAAAGTATCCGGAGCATGAGGCGGATTGACGCGAGGCGCAAGAACGCCCGCGCCTTGCGATTGAGGATCTCGCAATCCTTGGCAAGCCTTCGGCACCGGTTGAGCCAAGCAATGGTGCGCTCGACGACCCAACG
>SHVN01000002.1 GCA_009694215.1 Xanthobacteraceae bacterium | reverse complement strand
GGGCGCGCCCAGCACTACGGCGCGATCGCGCGAGACGCGCTGGCGCTTTTTCCGGCCTCGGAGATGAAGCAGGCGATCGAGGAGGCGGTGGGATTCTGCACCGCCCGGACGCACTAGAGAGAGCAGAATCCGCGGACAACGCACCCGCCGGCATCGGCTGGGAAGCGCATTCGCTGACACAGCGCCGCGGTACAGAACCGAGCTTACCTCTCCGTTCCGGTCGGTGCGAAATAGAGCATGACTGCAAAGATGACGAGGCCCGGCGTGCAGGCAGCCATCACGCCCAACAGGAATGCTTGCCAAGTCTCCATCGCGTCGCCTCTCAAGAATTCACACTCGCCGGGCGCGAAGGCCGATCGCCGGATTTGTGCTCGATGTGCACCACGGGCTGTGTGGACGGTTTCAAATTGCACACTAACGAAAATGAATTCAGGTTCGTGGTAGGTTCATACCAAATCTACGACCGCGTGGCTTTCTTGCGACTTGGCTAACCGAACGCCGTCGCCTTCACCCACCAGCGCGGATGCGCCGCCGAAATGCTGCGGGCCGCAGCCGCCGCCGCGCGCGACGACGCAAACAACCCAAAGCAGGTCGCGCCGGAGCCCGACATGCGGGCGAGATCGCAGCCCGGCTCTCCACGCAGAGCCATGAGCACCCGCGCGATCACCGGCTGAAGCGTGATGGCGGCAGGCTCGAGGTCGTTGCGCTCGCCTGCGAGATAGGCGACGAAGCCGCCACGGTCGCGCGGCAACGCGCGAGCCCGCCCGGCGCTCGCGGCCGCTTCGCCGGGGTTGAAGCCCAGGATCGCGAACACGTCCCTGGTCGGCACCGCGACGCCGGGGTTGACCAGCACCGCGGCAAGTTTCGGGATCGAGAGGGGCCCCGAGAGTATTTCGCCGATGCCGCGCATCCGCCGCGGGCGCGGATCGACGCAGACCGGCACGTCGGCGCCGGTCCGCCGCGCCACCTTGCGAAGCCGCGCGTCGTCGAGCGGCAGACGGTTGGCTCGAGCCAGCAGCCGGAGAGTTGCGCCGGCGTCGGACGATCCGCCGCCGAGACCCGCCGCCACCGGCAGCCGTTTGTCGAGCATGAAACGCCCGACCTTGAGATTGGGAATTTCCGTCGCCAGCGCCCTCGCGGCCTTGAGCACGAGATTGCCGTCGAGCGGGCCCGCCTCGGCCGCGGTCAATCCGCGCACATGGAGCGAAAGCGTGCCGCCGGGAACCAGTGCCAGCCGGTCGCCTGCTCCGGCGAACGTCACCAGGCTGTCGAGCAGATGATAGCCGTCGGCGCGCCGGCCGAGCACCGCGAGCGTGAGATTGACCTTGGCCGGGGCGTGTTCGACGAGGGCAGCCATGCGACACGTTTATCCATCCCGGCCGCCCTTGTCGCCACCTGCCATGCGCGGCTCCCCAAAATGCCGATGCCCGGCAAACCGGCCGGGCATTGCAAATTCAGCATGCAGCCTGGCCGCACTCAACCGCCGTCGCCGGGCTTTTTCTTTTGTGCATTGGACGCCGACGACGTCTCCTCGGGGAGCCCGGCCGCCAGCTTCTGCTTGATCTTGACGAGTTCCTCGGGCTCCGGCTTGAGGTCGCGGGCGTGCGACCACTGGAATTCCGCCTCGACCAAGCGGCCCGTCTTCCAATAGGCGTCGCCGAGATGGTCGTTGATGGTCGGATCGTCGGGCTTGAGCTCGACCGCGCGCTCCAGATTCTTCACCGCCTCGTCGTAGTTGCCGACCCGGTAGTGGGCCCAGCCCAGCGAGTCGACGATATAGCCGTCATCCGGCCTCTGCTCGACGGCGCGGCGGATCATCCGCATGCCCTCGTCGAGATTGATGCCCTGATCGATCCACGAATAGCCGAGATAGTTCAGCACATGTGGCTGGTCGGGATAGAGCTTGAGGGCCTGCTTCAAATCCGACTCAGCCGCGTCCCATTTCTTGGCGCGCTCGTTGCAGATGCCGCGGAAATAGAAGATCAGCCAGTTCGGCCGCTCGGGATTGGCGATGGTGGCCACGCCCTTGCTGTAGACTTGGGCGCATTCGTCGAATGCCTTGCGGCCGCGCAGGATGCTGCCGAGCGCCATGATCGCGTCGATGTCGTCGGGACGCTCGGCGAGAAGCTTCTGCAGACGCTGCTTGGCTTCGTCGGTCTTCTCGATGGTGTCGAGATTGACGGCGAGCTGGATGTCGGCGTTGCGCCGCAACGGCGAGCTTTGCGGCACGCGCTCGTAGATCTTTATGGCGAGCTGGGGGTTCTTCACCTGCTCGTAGAGATCGGCGAGCGAGAGGAGCGCCAGCGGCTGGTTGGGCGAGAGATAGAGAGCGAGCTGCAGATAGACGAGCCCGAGATCCTCGCCGCCGCGGCGGCCCAGCGCCGCGCCGAGCCCATAGAGCAGTTCGGCCGCGCCGGTCAGCGCATCGACCACCAGGGGCGGCAGTTGCTTGCCGCTGTTGAGGCTCTCGATGTCCTTGACGATCAGCGGATGGCGCGGCAATTGAGCGTCGAATGCCTTGAGCAGCTTCAGCGCCGCATCCTTCTGGCCGTTGCGCGAGAGCCAGGAGCCGTGCGCCTCGACGAGCCGGAGCGCGGTGGCATCGAGCTTCTGGGCGCGGTCGAAGCGCTTGCCGGCTTCCTTCTTGTTGCCGGACAGGTCGAGGATCAAGCCGGCGTGCAGATCCTTGAACAGCGCGTACCATTCGGCGCCCTGCAGCTTGTCGATCGATTCGATGGCGCCCTTGGCATCGCCCGCGCCGTAGCTCGCCCAGCCGCCGAGCAGCGTGGCGGCGAGATCGGTGATGGGGCCGCGAATGGACTGCGACAGGTTGGTCTTGGCGACGACGTATTGCTTCTGCTTGAGCGCGTGGACTCCGATCACCAGCCGGGCGATGCGGTGATTCTTGTCGAGACGGATGACCTTGTCGGCAAGGCGAACCGCCTCCTCGACGTCGCCTTCCGCCAGCACCGACAGGAAGGCGCGCTCCAGCAATTCGCTGTTCTTCGGGTCGCCACGGAGCGCCGCACGGTAATAGGCGGCCGCAGCACCGGCGTCGCGCTGGGTGCCGGCGTGGCGCGCGGCGAGATAGCTCCCCGAGGCCGAGAGCCGCGACAACTCTTGCACCGTGGGCGTGTGGGTCGAGATTTGAGCGTCCGGCGCAGCCCCTTGGGCGAAAAGCCCGGCCGGAAGAAGCAGCGTTGCGGCGCCTAGAACGACGCCCGCCAAGCATCGGATCGAAGTCGGAACAATCACGAGTGGCTGCCTCCATGGGCGGCGGTGCGCCAGCCCTCCGAGTTGGGCTCAGAATGGCCTTTTTGCACTCCGCCCGCAAGGAGAGGAATGCCACGCCACCGCGCGGCACATCATGCGAATCGCGGTGTGGCGGTATCGTGACCGCGCGGGGAACCCCGGTCACATATTGGAGTATTTCGGCCCCCCGCCCCCTTCCGGCGGCACCCAGGTGATGTTGCGGTTGGGGTCCTTGATGTCGCAGGTTTTGCAATGGACGCAGTTCTGCGCGTTGATGACAAAACGCGGCTTGCCGCCCTCTTCAACCCACTCGTACACGCCGGCCGGGCAATAGCGCGCCGAGGGCCCGGCATAGACGAAATGCTCGGACGCCTGCTGGAGCGCCATGTCGGCGACGCGCAGATGCGATGGCTGGTCTTCCTCGTGATTGGTGCTGGAGAGGAACACCGACGACAGCCGGTCGAAGGTGAGCTTGCCGTCGGGCTTCGGATACGCGATCGGGCGGCACTCGCTGGCGGGCCTGAGGGTTTCCGCGTCGGACTTGCCGTGGTCAAGCGTTCCGAGGAGCGAAAAGCCCAACGTATTGCTCCACATGTCGATGCCGCCCGCGGCGATGCCCAGGAATGTGCCGAGCTTCGACCACAGCGGCTTGGCGTTGCGGACCCGCCAAAGGTCCTGGCCGATGTCGCCGTCTCGCCAGGCATCGTCGTAGCTCGCGAGTTCGTCGTTGGCGCGCCCTTCGGACAGCGCTTCGGCGGCGTGTTCGGCCGCGAGCATTCCAGACAGGATGGCGTTGTGGCTGCCCTTGATGCGCGGCACGTTGACGAAGCCCGCCGCACAGCCGATCAGCGCGCCGCCTGGAAACGACAGCTTCGGCACCGACTGATAGCCGCCCTCGGTGATGGCGCGCGCGCCGTAGGACAGCCGCTTGCCGCCCTCGAACGTGCCGCGGATGTGCGGATGCGTCTTGAAACGCTGGAATTCCTCGAACGGCGAGATGTAGGGATTTGAGTAGTTGAGGTGAACCACAAAGCCGACCGACACCAGATTGTCGTCGAAGTGGTAGAGGAAGGAGCCGCCGCCGGTGGAATTGTCGAGCGGCCAGCCGCACGAGTGCTGCACCAGGCCCGGCTTGTGCTTGTCCGGCGCGACCTGCCAGAGCTCTTTCAACCCGAGACCGAACTTCTGCGGCTGTCGGCCCTGGTCGAGCCCGTACTTTGCGATCAGCGTCTTCGACAGACTGCCGCGCGCGCCTTCGGCGAACAGCGTGTACTTAGCGCGCAGTTCCATGCCGCGGGTGAAGCTCGCATTCGGCTTGCCGTCCTTGCCGATGCCCATGTCGCCGGTGGCGATGCCCATGACCGCGCCGCTCTCGGTCAGCACTTCGGTGGCGGCGAAGCCCGGATAGATCTCAACGCCGAGCGCCTCGGCCTTGGTCGCGAGCCAACGGCAGACGTTGCCGAGCGAGACAATGAAGTTGCCGTGGTTCGACATCAGCGGCGGCATCAAGAAATTCGGCAGCCGCAGCGCCGCCGACTGTCCGAGCCAGTAGAAGCGGTCGTCGCTGACCGCGGTCTTGATCGGGGTGTCCTCGGACCGCCACTCCGGCAGCAACCGGTCGAGGCCGATGGGGTCGATCACCGCGCCTGAGAGGATATGTGCCCCCACCTCGGAGCCCTTCTCGACCACCACCACGCCGAGTTCCGGCGACAGCTGCTTGAGCCGGATCGCGGCGGCGAGCCCGGCCGGCCCGGCGCCCACGATGACGACGTCGAACTCCATGGATTCCCGGGCGGGCGTGTCGTCGGCCATGGCGTTCTTGCAATCCCTTATTACAGCTAGACTGGGCCAGCAGAGCTATCGGCGGATAACATGATACCCTGTGCGGAAGCACGAGAGGCAATCCTATGGCGAAAGGCCACCATTTGGAAAAGGACCGCTTGGCCTAATGTTATAGCGGCGACCCAATTTTTGGGCGTTTCCGACCGGCACCTAACGATCGCACATGACCCCCAGCAGCAAGACCGCCCGCGACCTCCTTGCCTTCTACGCCGAAGCCGGCGTCGACACGGCCACCGGCGAGGACGCCAAGGACTGGTTGTCGGGCGATGAGCCCACCGCCACCAGGCCGCCTACTTCGGCGCCACGCGTCGGCGGCGGAGACTCGGCTCCCGCGCCCGCCGTCCGGACCGGCAACGCTCCGGCGAAAGCCCCTGCGGTCCCGCCTCCCCCCACGCCCGACGCCGCCGTCATGGCGGCGCGCGAAGCGGCGCGCAGCGCCGCGAGCCTCGACGACTTGCACGCCATCCTGGACCGCTTTGATGGCTGCAGCCTGAAGGGCGGGGCGAGCCGCCTCGTGTTCGCCGACGGCACGCCCGGATCGCGGCTGATGTTCGTCGGCGAGGCGCCGGGCGCGGAGGAGGACAAGCAGGGGCTGCCGTTCGTCGGACGCTCGGGACAGTTGCTCGACCGCATGCTGGCGGCGATCGGCCTCGACCGCACCAAGGTCTACATCGCCAACATCGTGCCGTGGCGGCCACCGGGCAACCGCACACCGACGCCGGTCGAGACGCAGATCTGCCTACCGTTCATCCAGCGCCAGATCGAGCTGTGCAACCCGGAAATCCTGGTCACCGTCGGCCAGCCCTCAACCGGCGCGCTGCTCGGCATCCAGGGCATCATGAAGAACCGCGGCCGCTGGTTTCCCTACCAGACCGGCACCCGCGAAATCCGCGCCATGCCGATGCTGCATCCGGCGTATCTCCTACACTCGCCGATCGGCAAGCGGCTCGCATGGCGCGACTTGCTGGCGATCAAGAAGGCGCTCAGCTAAGGCGGCGGCGGCGCAGGTCGCGGAGCAGGAAGATCAACCCGCCGACCGCAAGAACGATCGGCACACCGGTGTCGAGCGTGAACACCCCGACCGCGAGGCCGAAGTCCGCGATTCGTTGCAAGAATTTCGTGACACAGGTCACCCCGATCTCGGTCAGGGGCGGGCATTGGCCATTAACTTTGACGACGATGAGGGCTGCACCCGCGGCAAGCACAATCGCGAGCGTCGGATAGCAAATTAACCTGAGCAACAGAAAGAAAACGGGTTTCATTGCGTTTCGCCGCTCTCGCGCGATGATGCTCGCATGATCGGGACCAATACGCCACCAGCATTGCGCGGCGAGAAGGCCGCATTGAGATTAACCATTCGGCGATCGCGCTTGGGCTCGTCGCCGGCAGCGCCGCGAACGCGCAGTCGCCGTTCCAGCAGCGCCTGAACTATCAGCAGTCACCGAGCTATCAGCAGTCGCCGAGCTATCGCTCAGGTTCGAGCCTGCAGCCAGCCCAGAACCGGGGCACGACGACCACCATCACGCAGCCTTCTCCTTCATCGCAATCCGCGCCGTCGTCGATGGCGGCGCAGCCCTCGCCGACCGACCCGCAGCGCCGGCCTCAGACGCTCGGATCGAGCGCGGCGTCGGCACAGGCCGCCGCATCCTGCATGAACGAACGAAAGTCGGCTTCGGCCGATGACGCGGTCAAGAGCTGCGACGCCGTGATCGGCGAGACGCTCAAAAATCTCGCCAACGCCTACTATTTCCGGGCCAACGCCAAGTTCGGCAAAAGCGATTTCGACGGCGCGATCGGCGACTATGGCCAGGCGCTGCGCCTCGATCCGGAAGACCCCGAATATCTCAACAGCCGCGCGGCGGCCTACGAGGCCAAGAAGGATTTTGACCGCGCGCTGGCCGACTACAGCCAGGCGATCAAGACCAATCCCAATTCCATCTACGCCTACAACAATCGCGGCTCGGCCTATCAGCGGAAGGGCGACTTCGCCCGCGCCGCCGCCGACTACGGCGAGGTAACGCGGCTGCAACCGAACAACATGGACGCCTGGAGCGCGCGCTGCTGGGTGCGCGCGATCAGCCCCGGCCAGACGCAGCAGGCGCTGGCGGACTGCAATGCGGCGCTCAAGATCAAGGCCAACGCGGCCGACGTGATCGACACCCGCGGCCTCGTCTATCTCAAGCTCGGCCAGACCGACAACGCCATCAAGGATTACGACGCGGCCTTGAAACTCGACCCGAAGCTTGCAGGCTCGCTCTACGGTCGCGGCATCGCCAAGACCCGCAAGGGCGACCGCAACGGCGGCAACGTTGACTTCGCCGCGGCCAAGGCGATCAAGCCGGACATCGCCGAGGAATTCGCGCGCTACGGCCTGCGCCCGTAGCGCTGGCCGATCCGGCGGCGTCTCATCCCGTAATCGCGAACTTGATGCCAAACAGTATCGCCAGCACCACCACCGCGGGCTTGGCCTCGGCGAATTTCCCGGCGATGACCTTGCACAGCACATAGGTGATGAAGCCGAGCCCAATCCCGGTCGCGATCGAATAGGTCAGCGGCATCGTCACCGCCGTCACCACCGCGGGCGCGTATTCGGTGAGATCGTCCCATTGGATCTCAGCGAGCCCCTGCGCCATCACGCAGGCAACATAGAGCAGCGCCGCAGCCGTCGCATAGGCTGGCACCATGCCGGCCAACGGCGAGAAAAAGAGCGCCAGGAGGAAGAACATCGCGACGAACGCCGCCGTAAGTCCCGTCCGCCCTCCGGCCGACACCCCCGCCGCGCTTTCGATGTAGCTCGTGGTCGTCGAGGTGCCGATCAGCGAGCCGAACATGGCGGCAAAGCTGTCGGCAAGCAACGCCTGCCGCATGCGCGGCAGGTTGCCGTCCTTGTCGAGCAGGCCGGCGCGGTGGGAGACGCCGATCAAGGTGCCGGCGTTGTCGAAAATGTCGACCAGCAGGAAGCTGAACACCACGATGATGAAGGTCTGTTCGAACAGGCGCGAGAAATCGAGCTTGAGCAGCGTCGGCGCAAGCGACGGCGGCGCCGCGACGATGCCGCCATATTGCGCAAGCCCCAGCGGAATGCCGATTACCGCGACGGCGAGAATTCCGATCACCGTCCCGCCGACGATCTTGCGATAGTTCAAGGCCACGATCAGCACGAAGCCGAGCAGGCACAGGATCGCCGGCCATTGCTTGAGGTCGCCGAGCGTAACGAGAGTTGCCGGATGCGCGACCACGATCTTGGCCTCCTCCAGCGCGATGATGAGGAGGAACAGGCCGACGCCCGCGGAGATCGCGAGCTTGAGGTTCTTCGGAATCGAGTTGATGACGTATTCGCGAAGGCGGAAGATTGAGATCAGAAAGAACAGCACGCCCGAGCAGAACACCGCCGCGAGCGCCTGCTGCCAAGTGTACTTGTAGCCGAGCACCACCGTGAAAGCGAAGAAGGCATTCAGCCCCATGCCGGGCGCCAGCGCGATCGGGTAATTGGCATAGAACGCCATTACCAGCGTGGACACCGCGGCGGCGACGCAAGTCGCGACGAACACCGCGCCCGGGTCCATGCCGGCCTTGCCGAGAATCTGCGGATTGACGAACACGATGTAGACCATCGTGAGGAAGGTGGTGGCGCCGGCGATGAACTCGGTGCGGACGTCGGTGCCGTTTTCCTTGAGACGGAACTGGCGCTCGAGAAAGCCCCCGGACGCCGATGTCGTATCGCTCATGGTCACCCCCCGATTGAAGTCCGCACAGCCCAGCGCCTCCAAGCATAGCGGCGACGGGACGCGGGAACAGCCGCCCTCTTGCGGAATTCAACAGGCAGGCCGACATGTTATCGGGGCGTTGCGATTGGACGTCCCGGATTCCTGCGGGGACTGAACCCATGGATTTCGATCCCGTCCTGCTGGCACGGCTGCAGTTCGCCTTCACCATCGCCTTTCACATTATTTTCCCGAGCTTTACCATCGGGCTGTCGGCCTATATCGCCACGCTGCATGTGACGGCATGGCTGACCGGGCAGGACCGCTTTCTGCGGATCGCTAGGTTCTGGACCAAGATATTCGCGGTGTCGTTCGGCATGGGCGTGGTTTCCGGCGTCGTGCTGTCCTAGGAACTTGGCGCCAACTGGAACCGGTTCTCGCGCGTTGCCGGCAACATCATTGGCCCGCTCGCCGGCTATGAGGTACTCAGCGCCTTTTTCCTGGAGGCGAGTTTCCTCGCCATCCTCCTGTTCGGCGCCAAGCGGGTTCCGCGCTGGCTGCACGTGCTCTCGGCGGTGGTGGTTGCGATCGGCACCGCGATGTCGGCGTTCTGGATTCTCTCGGCGAATAGCTGGATGCACACGCCGGCGGGCCATGAGATGCGCGACGGCGTTGCCTTCCCGGTGGACTGGTGGGCGATCGTGTTCAATCCGAGCTTCCCCTATCGCATCGCCCACATGCTCAACGCCTCGTATCGCACCGCGGGCTTCGTCGTGCTGGCGGTGAGCTGCCGTTATCTGCTGAAGGGCGATCACGTCGAAGAGGCGCGCATCATGTTGCACATGGCGATCGGCCTGCTCGTGGTGCTGGCGCCGCTGCAGATCCTGATCGGCGACCTGCATGGCCTCAACACGCTCAAGCATCAGCCGACGAAGGTCGCCGCCATGGAGGCGCACTGGGACAGCTCCAAGCCCGACGACTTCCACATCTTCGCCTGGCCGGACGCCAAGGCCGAGAAGAACCACTTTGAGATTTCCATCCCGCACGGCTTGTCGCTGATCCTCACGCATCAATGGAATGGACTCATTCCCGGGCTGAAGGATGTGCCGCCGAACGACCGGCCGCCGCTGGTTACCGTGTTCTTCGCCTTCCGCATCATGATCGCCATCGGCTTCTTCATGGCCGCCGCCGCCGTGTTCGGCGCATTCCTGTGGTGGCGTGGGAAGCTCTTTGAAACGCGCTGGTATCTCCTGGTAATGGCGCAGACTTGGTGGATGGGTTTCATCGCGGTGATCGCCGGCTGGGTGGTGACGGAGAGCGGCCGCCAGCCCTGGCTGGTGCAGGGAATTCTCCGCACCGCAGACGCCACCTCGCCGGTGATCGGTCCCGCCATCGCCGTAATCTTCGCGCTGTTCGTCGTGGTCTACAGCATTGTGTTTTCCGCGGGCATCTATTTCATCAACCGCCTGATCGTGAAGGGCCTCGACGCCGCGGCGGCCGACGAGCCGGCGATCTTGCTCGGCGGCACGCTGGCCGCCGCCGGCAAAACCACAAAGGGAGCATGATCGTGGAATGGTATCTCCCGCTGATATGGGCCGGCATTATCGGCAGCGCGGTCCTGCTCTATGTCATCCTTGACGGCTTCGATCTCGGCATCGGCATGCTGTTTCCCTTCGCCAAGGACGACAAGGAGCGCGATCAGATGATGGCGTCGATCGCGCCGTTCTGGGACGGCAACGAAACCTGACTGGTGATGGGCGGCGTCGGTCTTCTCGTCGCCTTCCCGATGGCCTACGCCATCGTCATGCCGGCGCTCTATCTTCCGGTGATCGTGATGCTGCTCGCCCTCGTCTTCCGCGGCGTCGCGTTCGAATTCCGCGAGATCGGCGCGAACAAGGCGCTGTGGAACCTGGCCTTCGCCGGCGGCTCGACGATCGCCGGTTTCGCTCAGGGCATTGTTCTCGGCGGCATGATCCAGGGCATCGCCGTGAAGGACGGCGCCTACGCCGGCGGGACCTTCGACTGGGCGACGCCGTTCGCGTTCCTCTGCGGGTTCGGAGTTTCGTTCGGCTATGCGCTGCTCGGCGCGACCTGGCTCACGATGAAGACCACGGGCCCGCTGGCCGATCGCGCGCGGGCGCAGGCGACGTGGCTCCTGTTCGCGGTGCTGGCTTTCATGGCGGCGGTGAGCTTGTGGACGCCGCTTGCGCTCCCGCGGATCAGGGAGCGCTGGTTCTCGCTGCCGAATTTGTTTTATCTCTGGCCGGTGCCGCTGCTGACTGCGTTCGCCGCGCGCGCGGCCTGGCGCTCATTGCGCCGGGGCGGCGAGGCCGTGTCCTTCATCGCGACGATCGGACTTTTCCTGCTGAGATTTGCCGGCCTCGTGATTTCATCGTTCCCGTATCTGGTGCCGCCGTCACTTACCATCTGGCAGACCGCCGCGGCGCCATCGAGCCAGACTTTCATGCTGATCGGAACCGTGGTGCTGCTGCCGCTGACCCTAGCCTACACCGTCTATGTCTATTGGCTGTTCCGCGGCAAGATCGGGCCGGGCCAAAGCTATCATTGAGGCCCGTGCAGTTGCGGACTCTGCGGCAGAGGGCGCCGTTGCGGCTGGGGCTGCGGCGGAGGAAGAGGCGCAGGCTCCTGAAGCTGCGGAGGCGGAGGCGCCGGAGGTGGCAGCGCCGGTTGCGGCTCCGGCACAGGCTGCAACGCAGGTGGCGGCTCCGGACGGGTCTGCCGCGGCGGCGGCACGGGCGCGGATACATTGCCCTGCGCGCGCGGACGAACCATGCCCCAGCCGACACGCATCAATGGCATCCGGCCCTGATATTGCCGGGCGAAAGCGCGTGGTACCTCCGTCACCAGATCGGGGAACTGCTGCTGGATTTCGCGCGGCGGGCGGCCTTGCGGATCGGTCGTCGGCCAGACGACCACCGCGCCCTTTTCCGCGATGTCCTGCCGGGTGACGTGCGAGCGGTTATCGGCCGCGGATTCAAGATAAAGACTGGGACGGCTCGGCGCCGCCAGCGCCACCAACACGGCGAGCGCCTGGTCCCCCGCGACGACCGCGAGCGGCTGACCGGTGCGGCGCGCAAAGCTGTCGCCGAAGAACTGACCCATCTCCTCCGCCGGCCGCCCGATCCGCAGATCGGCCGCGAGAACCCATGGCTGAACCACAATCACCAGCGCCATCAGCACCGGCGGCAGCACCAGCAGCGCGATCCACGCATAGCCGATCAGGTACTGATACTCGATCTTGATCCGCTCGCCGGCCGCGACGACGACCGCCAGCCCCGACAGCACGACCAACGGCGCGGCCATGAAGTTCTCCGGGCGGTGGCTGAACAGCGCGAACAGGCCCATCGCCACGATCGGCGTGAGCGCGAAGAAATAGACGAAGCCGCGCGCCGCCGGATGCGCGGGCAGCCGCTCGATGACCAGCGGCGTGTCTCGCGAGGCGACCACCAAGCCGCGTGCGAGCGCGATCAGGATGACCATGCCTGCGTGGCTCAGCAGCAGCGCCACGACAAGCCAGCCCCAGGTGCGCAGATTGCCTTCGATGGCCGACAGGTCCAGGAACCGGATGCCGGCGCTGAGATCGAGCCAGATCAGATATGGAAACAGCACCGCGGTCAGCGCCACGCCGGCAATCCAGGGGCCGACGGTTTCAAGCTGGGCGCGGCCATAGGCGGCCGCCACCATGTAGAGTGCAAGCAGCCCGATCAGGATCAGGCCGGCATAGGTGGTGAGCAGGAGCAGGCCCGCCGCCACGCCAAGGGCGACCCAATGCACCCAGCCTCCCCGCTGCGCGCCAAGCCAGTAGTTCAGCAACATCAGCGCCCACAGAGGCGTGGCGAGAATGGCCGGACCGAACTCCGGGGTCGGCACCGAGAACACCGCGATGCCGGCCATCAGCAACACCGCCATCGTCGCATGCGGCGCGCCGACGATGGCCCGGCCGAGCGCGAACACCGCCCAGAAGGTGACGGCGACGCATATCTGCGAAAGCAGATACACGCCGAACATGCCGGCAGAGCGGTACGCGATCTCCGCGATCCAGAAGGCGAGCGGCGGGCCGAACTCGGTGCCGAAATGGAATTCGTGGCCGATCGCCAGCACCAGCGGGAGTTGCCCGGGCGGCGCCGCATAGAACAGCACCGGCATCAGCGTCCACAGCACGGCCTGCAGCGCCGCCATCGTCCACAACAGCAGGCGCGGCCGCGTGCGCAACAGCTCGACGAACAAGGAGATGGAAACCATTACGCCGCCGGGCTGCCCAGACAATACCAAGCCTGCAATATACAAAAACGGCGGCCCCGTGAACCCAACCGCCGGACAAGGTCCAGCTACGGCTCCAGCGGCAGCGCTGCTTCCGTCACGGTCACCTCGACCACGGCCTCGTTGTAGAAGGCCGCGACCGGCGCGAACGAACGGCGGTGGTGGATGGTGGGGCCGAGCCGGTTCAGCGCCTTGAAGTGTTCCGGCACGCTGTAGCCCATGTGGCGCTCGAAGCCGTAGCCCGGATGGGCGAGACCCATCCGCATCATCAGCCGGTCGCGCGTGACCTTGGCGACGATCGAGGCCGCGGCGATCGAGGTCACCAGCGCGTCGCCGGAAATCACCGCCTCGCAGTCGCAGCCGCAGTCGATCCGATCGCGGCCATCGACGAACACGAGCTTGGGCCGTACTGGCAGCGCCCTCACGGCGCGAGCCAGCGCCCAGAGCGAAGCGCGCAGGATGTTGTCGCGGTCGATGCGGTCGGTTGAGCCGAAGGCGACCGCGACTTCCGCCGTGGCGCAGATTTTCGCGTAGAGCTTTTCGCGCTCCTCGTGCGTGAGCTTCTTGGAATCGTTGAGGCCGCGCGGAATGCGGTCGGGATCGAGGATGACCGCGGCCGCCACCACCGGGCCCGCGAGCGGGCCGCGCCCGGCCTCGTCGCATCCCGCGACAGGCCAGACGCCCTTCGCCAGCGCGCGGCGCTCGCGACGGAACGTCGGGCGGAGGATTTCCTCGACCAGCGGCAGGCGCTCGACGTTTCGCGCGGGTTTGGCGGCGGCGGTCCGACTCATGCCGGGCGATCCTGCGCGCCGGCCCGTCCAAGTCAATGACGCAGCCGTGCCGCCGTGAAAGCCGGAGACGAAATATGGCGATGCTGCGACGGTCGACGGTCTCAGCCGAACAGGCTGAGCTGCTCGGCGCGCGGCCTGGGCGAATGGAAATGCTCGGTGGTCTGCACCGCCCTCTCCCTGTTAAGGCCGAGCTTCGCGCAGGCTTTCTCGAACCGTCGGCCGATTATCCAGGCATAGGGCCCGGTGCCCTTCATGCGCACGCCGAAGGTCGCGTCGTAGTCCTTGCCGCCGCGCATGTCGCGAATGAGCTTCATCACATGGTCGGCGCGATCGGGATAGTTGGCCCTGAGCCACTCCACGAACAGGTCGCGCACTTCGAGCGGCAGGCGGAGCAGCACATAGCCCGCGCCCTTGACGCCCGCCATAGCCGCCGCGTCGAGAATACGCTCGATGTCGGCGTCGTTGATGGCCGGGATGACGGGGGCCACCATCACCGAGGTCGGAATGCCGGCCGCCGACAATTGCCGCAGCGCCTCGAGACGGCGGCCCGGGGTCGCCGCTCGCGGCTCCATGGTGCGGGCGAGCTTGGCGTCGAGCGTCGTCACCGACAGCGCCACCTTGACCAGGTTGCGCTCGGCAAGCCGCGTGAGGATGTCGAGGTCGCGCAGGATCAGCGCCGACTTGGTGACGATACCGACCGGATGACCAGCGCGCTCCAGCACTTCGAGAATGCCGCGCATCACCTGGTACTTGCGCTCGATCGGCTGGTACGGATCGGTGTTGGCGCCGATCGCGATGGTACGCGGCTCATAATTGGGCGCGGACAGTTCCTTCTCCAGCAGCGCCGGCGCGTCGGGCTTCACGAACAGCCTGGACTCGAAGTCGATCCCCGGAGACAGCCCGAGATAGGCGTGCGTCGGCCGCGCGAAGCAATAGACGCAGCCGTGCTCGCAACCGCGATAGGGATTGATCGAGCGGTCGAACGAGATATCCGGCGATTCGTTGCGGGTGATGATCTTGCGCGTGGAATCGACCAACACCGTGGTGGCGAAGGCCGGCAATTCCTCCAGGCTCTGCCAGCCGTCGTCGAAGGCTATCCGCGCGATCGGCTCGTAGCGGCCGGATACGTTGGAAAGCGTGCCGCGGCCGCGGCGCCGGTCTCGGGCGATACCGATGTCGGGCGGCGAGTAGCCCGCCGGCGCAGAGGGCACCAACGCCGGCGGGCTGCGGAGAACTGCTGATGAACGTGCCAATGAATGTGACATTGCCGCTATCTAATCCATCCTTGAGAACAAAACAAGAACAAATACCGACGCCGCACTGAAAATTCCTGACGTGTTGAAACAACGTCGAGATTCAGGGTTTGTTCCATAAGAACCGGTCGTGGCGGGCGGGAGACGACACCCATGCGAAAGCTGCTGATGTGCGGAGTTCTGGCCACGGCCGCGCTGATGCCGGCTGCAGCCGCGCAGGCCTATGACGGGCCGTGGTGCATGAAGGCCAGCATCGGTCGCGGCACCGTGACGGAGCGCTGTCGCTTTCGGACGTTTGAAGCGTGCAGCAACGAACGCGGCTTGTGGGGCAGCGCCGCCTTCTGCGTCCAGAATCCGCGCTTTCTCCCCTACTGGCAAGGGCATGGCTCCGATCGGGAGCCGCGCCGCAGGATTTCCCGCAAGAAAAAGCTCCGGTCCTAGGCCACCGATCGTCGCCCGGCATGCCGAGCTTTACCTCCGGGAATACGGCTGGGCGGAAAACTTCGAGGGCCTGTGCGCGCAGATCGTCGCCGACTTCGCCAGCAAATACGACCCCAAGCGCGAGCGCTGCTGGATCGCGGAAATGGACGGCCGGAACGTCGGATCGGTGTTCCTGGTGAAAGACTCCGAGAAGGTGGCCCGCCTGCGCCTGCTTCTGGTCGATCCGGCGGCGCGCGGACGCGGCCTCGGCACCCGCCTCACGGACGAATGCATCCGGTTCGCCCGGCAGTGCGGCTATCGCAGCATCACGCTCTGTACCCACAAGGTGCTCACCGTCGCGCGCCACACCTATGAGCGCGCGGGCTTCCGCCTGACCTCAAGCGAAAAGCGCAAAAGCTTCGGCAAGAACGTGGTCAGCGAGCACTGGGATTTGAGGTTATGATTCAGGCAGTCGCGACTTAAGCCGTTGAGCCCTGGGCCTTGGGCCGGCGCATGGTCTCGTCGAGCCGCGGCATCAGTTCGACGAAATTGCAGGGCCGGTAGCGGTAGTCGAGTTGATGCACGAGAATTTCGTCCCAGGCATCGCGGCAGGCGCCCGGCGAGCCCGGCAGGCAGAAGATGAATGTCGCGCCGGCCACCCCCGCGGTCGCGCGCGACTGGATCGTGGACGGGCCGATCTTGGGATGGCTCACCATGTGGAACACCGTGGAGAAGCCGTCCATGCGTTTCTCGAACAGCGGCTCGACCGCCTCGGGGGTCACGTCGCGGCCGGTAAAGCCGGTGCCGCCGGTGGAGATGATCACGTCGATCGCCTTGTCGGCGATCCAGGTCCGCATCTGCGCGCGGATTTTCTCCACGTCGTCGGTGACGATGGCGCGGCCCGCCACCACATGGCCGGCCTTCTCGATCCGTTCGGCCAGCGTGCCGCCGGACTTGTCGTCGGCAAGCTCGCGGGTGTCGGACACCGTCAGCACCGCGATCTTGAGCGGGACAAAGGGGCGTTTGTCGTCGATGCCGGCCATGGTGGTGGGATTATAGCCGGGCTGCCGCGAAAGTGTTGCAGGCTTTTACGGTGCCTTCCTTGAAGCCGGTCATGAACCAGCGCTTGCGTTGCTCGGCGCTGCCGTGGGTGAAGCTCTCCGGCACGACGGTGCCTTGCGTTTTCCGCTGCAGCGTGTCGTCGCCGATCGCGGACGCCGTCTGCAGGGCCGCGTCGATGTCGCCCGGCTCGATGAACTTGTATTTCGCCTCGGCGTTCTTCGCCCAGGCGCCGGCGAAGCAGTCGGCCTGAAGTTCGACCTGCACCTGCAGGCGATTGGATTGCGCGCGGTCGCCGGAAGCGCGCTGCGCTTGCTGCACATTCCGCAGGATGCCGAGCAGGTTCTGCACGTGATGGCCGACCTCGTGCGCGATCACATAGGCTTGCGCGAACTGGCAGGCCTTGCCGCTGCATCCGCGGAAGCGCCGTTCCAGATCGTTGAAGAACGACGTGTCGAGATAGACCTCCCGGTCGTTCGGGCAATAGAACGGGCCCATCGCGCTCTGCGCCTGGCCGCAGGCCGAGCGCGTCTGGCCCGCGAACATGACGAGCTTGGGCGCGCGATAAGTCTGGCCTTCCTTGGCGAAGATGTCCTTCCACACCACTTCGGTCGAGCCGAGGACGCGGGCGACGGATCTTCCGGTCTCGTCGGCCGGCGGTCCGGTGCGGCGCGCTTCCTGCTGGTGCGGCACGCGCTGCTGCTGCTCGTATCCCCCACGATCGCCCATCACGACATTGGCGCCCTGGATCAGCATCCAGGGATCGATGCCGAGCGCCCAGCCGACCAGGCCGAGCACCACCATGCCGCCGATGCCAAGACCGCCGCCGCCGATGCCACCTACTCCGCCGCCACCGAAACCGCCGCCGTCACCGCGGCGATCCTCGACGTTGCTGCTTTCGGGCATGTCGTCCAAGCGCATTGCGAATCTCCGTCGCCCAAACTGGGCAATTGTTGCCGGGTGCCAGATGTAAGTCCAATCACGGATCGCTCTCGCGATCGCATTCGCGCCCCAATTCGATCCAAATCGATATGGTTCCGCAGCGATTTGAACGGAAGACCCCTAATTGCTGTAAACGCAATTTTTACCTTGAGGCGGCATTCTAAAGGTCGTCGGTTTGTAGGTCCCGCGTCGCCGACTGCGTCGCCCAGAGTCAGAGTTCTGAGTCATGGTTGTGTCGCGTCGCGGGGCGCCCTCAAGGGCGCCCCGCGGTAGTTTTGAGCACCCGCGTTCGGCGCCTCATTCGGCGCGCATCATCGTTGGCGACTGCGTCGCCGAGATGGCAAAGCTCCCGGCCGACAGCGTCGATCTCGTTTTCGCTGACCCTCCCTACAACCTCCAGCTTCAGCGCGATCTCAAGCGCCCCGACGATTCCAAGGTCGACGCGGTGGACGACGACTGGGACCAGTTCGCGAGCTTCGCGGCCTATGACGCATTCACCCGCGCCTGGCTTTCCGCCTGCAAGCGGGTTCTGAAGCCCTCGGGCACGCTCTGGGTGATCGGCTCCTATCACAACATTTTCCGCGTCGGCACGGTGCTTCAGGACCTGGGTTTCTGGATCCTCAATGACGTGGTCTGGCGTAAGTCCAATCCGATGCCGAACTTCCGCGGCCGGCGCTTCACCAACGCACACGAGACGATGATCTGGGCGACCCGCGACCAGGGGGGCCGCTACACCTTCAACTACGAGGCGCTCAAGGCCGGCAACGAGGACATCCAGGTCCGCTCCGACTGGACCTTGCCGCTGTGCACCGGCGAGGAGCGGCTTAAAGGTCTGGACGGCAAGAAGCTGCATCCGACGCAGAAGCCCGAGGCGCTGCTCGCCCGCGTGATCCTCGCAAGCTCGCGCCCGGACGATCTGGTGCTCGACCCGTTCAACGGCACCGGCACCACCGGCGCGGTCGCGACGCATCTTGGCCGCCGCTACATCGGCATCGAGCGCGATCCGGCCTACGCAAAGGCCGCGGAAAAACGCATCGCCGCGGTGAAGCCGCTGGAGGCGCCGACGCTCGCGCCATTCATGACCGCGCGCGAGGCACCGCGCGTGGCGTTCTCGTCGCTGATCGAGCGCGGGCTCATTTCGGCCGGCGCGAAGCTGGTCGACGCGACGAAGCGGCACAAGGTTCTGGTGCGCGCCGACGGCGCGGTCGCGCTCGGCGATCAGGTCGGCTCAATCCACCGCATTGGCGCGCTGGCGCAGGGCCTCGATGCCTGCAACGGCTGGACCTTCTGGCATCTCGAAACGCCGAGGGGGCTCGTTTCGATCGACGCGCTGCGCGCCGAGTTCAGGGCGGATATGACGGAAGCCTGACGCTCAGGCCGGTCTGATTTCGCAGAGCAGGCGATACACACCGACCACCGCGGCCGGATACCTGCTCGACAATTCCGAAGCAACCTTCTCAGCCTCCGCCACGCGCAGCGTCTCGACGTACAGGCACGCCGCGATCTTGCGGTCGCCGCCGCGCAGGCGCTCCTCCTCGGACACTGGAATTGTGCCGGCATCCGCGGCTGTCCAGATTTCACCACAGGCAACGGCCTTGTCTCGTACCATTGCGTCCAAGATGGTCTTGAGCGCGCCCTGCTCTGGGCTTTCACCAAAACGCACCGTGATGGAGGCCGCCCCGCGCATTGCGCCGAACCGCAAGGTGCGATGGCAAACCGTGCGGCTCATGTCGCGGAAAGCGTCCGACATGATCCGGTGGGTCATCGGCGTCGGATTGTCGAGCCGTTCGAGATAGGCGGCGGACTTCAGGACGTCCGGCGATTGCGTGAGGTAAAAGCAGAAATAGCGCGGGCTGCCCGACACCACCTCATAGCGCCGGCCGAGCAGGAAGCCGGGCACAGCAATCCGCTCATGGAAATGCTCGTGCTGATACCACTCCTCGAACTCGGCCTCGCGGCCGGGCGCGCAATCGTTCCAGATTGCCAGAATTCCGGGTCGCTCGCTCATCCGCCCAACGCTCCCTGGGTATTCACGTACAGCGCGTAGATCGAATGGCTCGCCGCCATGAACAGGCGATTGCGCTTCGGCCCGCCGAAGCAGACGTTGGCGGCGCGCTCCGGCAGTTCGATATGGCCGATCGGGGCGCCTTGCGGATTGAAAATTCGCACGCCGTCGAGTTCTGCCCGGCCCATGCCCCAACCGCACCAGAGGTTTCCGTCCGCATCGACACGGAAGCCGTCGGGCGTTTCCTCCTTGGTGCAGGTGATCAGGATGCGGCCGTTGGCGAGCTTGATCCCGTCGCCGGCCACGTCAAACACATAGATAGCCCGCCTCCCCGGCTCGCTCTCGATCACATAGAGCTTCTTTTCGTCGGGCGAGAACGCAAGCCCGTTCGGCCGCTGCACCAGCCCCTCAACGACGACCGTCGCCTGCCCGGTCCTGCCGTCGAGCCGATAGACCCGCTGCGGCAGTTCCTGCTCCGCAACCTCGCCGTTCCAGTTGCCGACGAGGCCAGCGGTCATGTCGGTGAACCAGATCGAATCGTCGGACTTCACCACGATGTCGTTCGGCGAGCTCAGCCGCCTGCCCTCGAACCGGTCCATCAGCACGGTGATGCGGCCGTCGTATTCGGTGCGGGTGACGCGCCGGCCGTGCTCGGCAGTGACGAGGCGGCCCTGGCGGTCGCGGGTGTTGCCGTTGGCGTAGTTCGAGGGCTTGCGATAGACGCTGGTCGCCCCGGTTTCCTCGTCCCAGCGCATGATGCGGCTGTTGGGAATGTCGCTCCACAACAGGCACCGCGCGTCGCCGAAATAGACCGGCCCCTCGGCCCAGCTATAGCCCTGGGTCAACCGCTCCACGCTCGCCAGCGGCAGGCGGTACTTCTCGAAGCTCGGATCGAGGATTTTCACCGCCGGGTCGGGCAGGCGCTCGTTCAGCACCAAAGGCGGCGTGGTGGTCGGGTACATGGGTCCTCCCGAGTTTCTTCTTCCTGGAGCATAGCAGGGCTGCTCGCAGCTGTTGCCCCTCCTGCGTCCGCTCCGCGTTGTGCTATAATCCGCACATCAAACCTTTTCGGGATCGCGCCCCATGACCCCCATGCAGAAGACCTTCGACCGCGCCGCCGAGGATCTCGGCAACGCCATCCACCTCGAACACGTCAACGTCACGATCCCCGACCAGCGCATCGCTTCGCTGTTCTACGGCGCGGGGCTCGGCCTTACCCGCGATCCATACTTGATGGTGATGGACGACAACATGTGGATGAACGTCGGCCGGAGCCAGTTCCACCTGCCGACCGGCAAGCCGCAGGTGCTGCGCGGAAAGACCGGCATCGTCATCGAGGACCGCGAGGCGCTGCTCCGGCGGCTCGCCACGGTGAAGCCCAAGCTCACCGACACCAAGTTCGATTTCGCCGAGCATAACGACTACGTCCAGGCGACCTGCCCCTGGGGCAACACCATCCGCCTGCACGAGCCGGACGCCGCGCGCTTCGGCCGCATCAATCTCGGAATTCCCTATGTCGAGTTCGACGTGCCGGCGGACACCGCCAAGGGCATCGCGAAGTTCTATCGTGAGATGATCGACGTGCCGGCAGAGGTGGTGAACGGCAACGGCACCACGGCGAAAGTCACCGTCGGCAAGAACCAGCACCTGCTGTTCCGCGAGACCGACAAGCCGCTGCCGGACTACGACGAGCACCACGTGCAGATCTACGTCGTCAACTTCTCCGGCCCGCACAAGCGGCTGGGCGAGCGCTGCCTCGTCAACCGCGAGGACAATCAATACCAGTATCGTTTCCGCGACATCACCGATCTCGACACCGGCAAGCATCTGTTCACCATCGAGCACGAGATCAGAAGCCTGACACATCCGATGTGCCTGCGCCCGCTGGTCAATCGCAATCCGACGCAGACCGCGCGCAACTACGCCAACGGCTACGATCAGGTGTCGTGGGCGATGGAGCCGCTGCACTACGACGATCAGCAGATGCGGCGGCAGATGCAGCAGTAGTTGTGGTCGGACTGCTGTCGACCAGGCCGGCACCACAAGCAAACTATCGCCCCCAGGCTTGATCCGGGAGTCCATACGGTGCCGCGACAAAGCTACGATTTCGGCATTTTCGCCGCCTTGACGAGAGCGTCCCAGCGGATCGCCTCATCCCTCATGAATGCGCCGAACCGGTCCGTACTTCCCGCGATGATCGTGATTCCGAGACCTCCGAACCTGGCTTTCAGCTCAGGCGAATTCAGCGCCTCGTTGGCAGCCTGATTGAGCCGGCCGACGATCGGCGCGGGCGTGCCGGCGGGCGCAACGAGTCCGTTCCAGGAGTTGGCGACGATTTGCGGGAACCCCTGTTCGGCCAGTGTCGGCACGTCCGGAAGCAGACTCGATCGTTCCTCTGTGGCGATGCCCAGAATTCTGATGCGCTTATCGTCCAAGAGCGGAATGACGATGGTGGTCGGCTGAAAGATCGCATGCACCTGATTTGCGAACAGGTCGGCCATCGCCGGCCCTCCTCCCCGGTACAACGCGACAGGAAAGTCCGTTCCAGTCAGCGCCCGAAAGACATACGCCAGGATATGCGGCGGGGTTCCGGTCGCTGCTGCGAAATTGAACGTGCCGGCATTGGCCTTGGCGTATTCGGCGAGCTCTTTGACGTTCTTCACCGGCACATCGGCATTGACAACGAGCAGGTAAGGCGCGTTCGACATGCCGGAGATCGGCGCGAAGCTTTTGATCGGATCGTATTCGAGCTTTTCTGACATTGCCGGCAGGATGGAGTGCGTCGCCGAGCTCGCGACCAGGATCGTATAGCCATCGGGCTCGGCGCGCGCTGCGGCAGTAGCGCCGATCGCTCCACCCCCGCCGGAGCGGTTCTCGATGATGAGATTTTGCCCAAGCGACACCGCCATAAGCTGAGCCACGTATCGCGCCGAGACATCGGTAACACCACCGGGCGCGAACGGCAGCAGCGTTCTGATCGGGCGCGCCGGATAGGACTGGGCCAACGCCGGCGCCGTCAACGGCAGCGCCAGCAGCATCGACAGGGCGGCGCGCCGGTCGAGCATGCCCAGCGGCGCAGAAGCCTCAACACACGAACCGGATTGAAATGAAATCCGTAGCCTCGTCATGGCAACGCTCCTGATTGCTTCGCAAGGGCAGATTCCGCATAGACCTCAATCGTTCCGACGCGACCGGGAAACCGATGTGCCTAGCGCGCCGCGGTCACCTGAATCTCAATCATCTTCGCCGGCGACTGCAGCCGCGCCTCGATGCAGGCGCGCGCCGGCGTCTGTCCGGCCACCACCCAGGCGTCCCACACCTTGTTAAATTCATCGACCACGCGGATGTCCTGCAGCCAGATCGTCGCCTGCAGGAGCTTCGACTTGTCGGTGCCGCCCTGCTTGAGCAGCCCGTCGATCCTGCCCAGGATTTCCTTCGTTTGCTCGGCAACGCTCTGGCCCACCGTGGCTTCGGCGGTCAGCCCGGCGAGATAGACCGTGTCGTTGTGCACCACCACGCGGGACATGCGTGGGCCGTTCTCGAAGCGCTGGATGGTCATCGCAATCTCCTTGGGGTTTGCCCGGGGCCGTCTTTCGTTGCGGCGCCCTCGGCGCGGGGTAGGATGTAAGCCATGGTCCGGCCCCATACGGGACGAATGGCGCGGGAAATTCAAGGGGCAAGCCACTAGGGAACAAGTCTTCAAGGAGAGTGTGTCGTGCGCAGAACGATGAGCGTGCTGACCGCCGTGCTCGGCCTCGTTCTGGCAAGCCAGGGTCATGCCCGCGCCGACTATCCCGACAAACCGATCCGCCTGGTGCTGCCGTTCCCGGCGGGCGGCGCGGTGGACATCGTCGCGCGCATGTTCGCGGCGAAAATGGCGGACGACCTCGGCAAGCCGATCGTGATCGAGAACAAGGCGGGCGCAGGCGGCATCATCGCGACCGACACGGTGGCGAAGGCGCCGCCCGACGGCTACACGCTATTGCTGACCACGCCGAACCACACCATCATCCCGGCGCTGCAGCCGTCGCTGCCCTACGACACCGAGAAAGACCTCGTCCCGGTCTCGGTCATCGCCGAAGTGCCGGAGGTGCTGGTGAGCCATCCCAGCGCGCCATTTTCGACCTTCGCCGGATTCGTCGCCCATGCAAAGAAGAGCCCGGGCCTGCTCAACTACGCCTCGGCCGGCACCGGCACCTTGCCGCACGTCACCATGGAACTGCTGCTGCGGCGCATGGGCATCGAGGTTGCGCACATTCCCTATCGTGGCGCCGCGCCCGCGATGACCGACCTGCTCGCCGGCGTCGTGCAGCTCAAGCTTGACACCTACACGACATCCAATCCGCATGTCGCCGCCGGCAAGCTCCACATGCTCGGCATCGCCAGCCGCCATCGCTCCAAGCTCATGCCCAACACCCCGACCATCGCCGAGATGGGCCTACCCGGCTACGAGGGCATCCTTTGGATCGCGATCCTGGCGCCGGCCGGCACGCCGCAGGCCATCATCGACAAGCTTGCCGCAGCAAGCGCCAAGGCTGCGCGCGCGCCCGATATCGTCAAACGCCTGCAGCGCGACGGTGTCGAGCCGGTCGGTGGCACGCCGTCGGAACTGGCAACCTTGATCGCCCGCGAACTGCCACAGTGGCGCGAACTTGCCAAAGCGGCCAATATCAAGCTGCAGTAATTCCCGCCTGGACTTTCCCCCGGACAGGACGCCCCCTGCATGCCGAAGCTGACCCAAGGCCCTGATCCCCATCCGAAGAAGCCGAAGCTCAAGGCGCCACCCGGGGCATGCGACAGCCACATCCACCTGTTCGGGCCCGCGGCGAAGTATCCCTTCGCGCCGGACAGCCCCTACATTTCGCATGAAGCGCTGCCGGAAACCTTTTTCGGCTTGCAGGACAAGCTCGGAATGTCCACCGCCGTCATCGTCAGCCCCGGCGGCTACGGCCGCAACTATTCGCTGCTCGCCGACGTACTGACGAAATATCCGGAGCGATTCCGCGGTATCGCGCTCCTGCGGGATGACACGCCCTCATACGAGATCGGGCGGCTCACCAAGCTGGGCGTGCGCGGCATGCGCATGATGAGCCACAAACGCGGCCAGCACGTGCCGAACTATTCGAAAGAGATCGCGGCCCGCGTGCACAAGCACGGCTGGCACATCCAGTTCTATCCGCACGGCACCGACATCATCGACTATGCCGACAAGCTGCTCGCGCTGCCGAACCAGATCGTGCTCGACCATTTCGCCGCCATCCCCGCGGCCGGCGGCGTCGATCAGCCAGCGGTGAAGGCCGTGCTGAAGATGCTCGACAGCGGCCGCGTCTGGCTCAAACTCTCGGGGCCGATGCGCTGCACCGACGAGAACTTTCCCTATCCGTCGGTGACCCCGATGGCTCAGCTTTTCGCCAGGCACGCGCCGGAGCGGATGGTGTGGGGCTCGGACTGGCCGCACGTCAATCTCGACGGCAGCGAGATGCCCAACGACGGCGACCTGCTCGATCTGCTCAACGAATGGGCGCCCGACAGCAAGGTGCGCAACCGCATCCTGACGCAGAACGCCAAGACGCTGTACGGATTCTGAAGGCCACAACGGCCGCAACAATGAAAATACCCGAGGGGAGGATGGCGATGGCGCGGAGGGGGAATGCGATCGGCATGTTTGCCGCGGCGATACTCGTGACAGCGGCGGCTCCGGCGGCAGCCGAGGTGCGCGACGCCGTCTATCGCGGCACGCTGATGTGCGACAAGCTACCGTTCACGGAAAACAGGATGCGCGAAGCCATCGACGTCACGATCGCCGGCGGCTCGGCGAGCTACACCCATGTGGTGCGGTTACGCGAGCTCCCTGAGACAGTGATCGAGAAGGGCGCCGGCAAGGTCGACGGCCAGTCCATCAGCCTGGAAGGTTCGTGGAAGGGCGGCAGCCGCGAATACCAGGCAAAATACAGCGGCACCTTCGTGCGGCGCAGCGCCATGCTCAAGGGCACGCAGACCTGGACCGATGGCGGCAAGACACTCACACGCGCCTGTTCCCGCGCCATCAAGCGGCCGTTGCGGGCCTTCCTGCCGCGCGCCAAGAAGCAACCGTAGCAACACTACCTGGGACGGGCGCCGAGGCCGGCGTGCGCCACCACCTTGCGCATGACGTTGGGCAGCGCCTCGCCGTGCAGAGCCGAAAGCGCCACCCAGCGCATGCCCGGCGGCGCTTTGGTCCGGGGCTGCGCCCGCGCCACATAGACCACCTGCTGTAAGGAAAAGTGCGTGAAGCCGTGCTCGACCACGCCGGGCAGGCGGCGCCATTTCGCTTTTAGCGGCGCCTGCGCCAGCACGACCGCCTCGTCGAAGCTGTGCGTCCAGTCGGTCGAAGGCACCTCGGTCATGCCGCCGAGCAGCCCTTTCGTGGGCCGCGTGCGGACCAGCACATGGCCGTCGGCTCGGATGGCGACGAACGACGCGCCATGCCGGAGCCTGCCCTCCACCTTCGGCGCCTTGCGTGGAAATGTCTCGGCGTCGCCGCGCGCACGCGCGGCGCAAGCCGCCATCCAGGGGCAGATGCCGCAGGCCGGTTTCTTCGGCGTGCAGATCGTGGCGCCGAGATCCATCATCGCCTGCGTGAAGTCGCCGGCGCGCCGCTGCGGCACCAGGGTCTCCGCGCGCGCGCGAATCTCGGGCTTCGCCGCCGGCAATTGCGTCTCGACGGCAAACAGCCGGGCGATCACGCGCTCGATGTTGCCGTCGATCGCGATCGCGCGGCGGCCGAACGCAATCGCCGCGATCGCCGCCGCGGTGTATCCGCCGATGCCCGGCAAGGCTCGCAATCCGCTTTCGGTGTCGGGGAAATGTCCGCCGTGCTGCCCGGCGACCGTCTTCGCGCAGGTGTGAAGGTTCCGGGCGCGGGCGTAGTAGCCAAGCCCGGCCCAGGCGCGGAGCACGTCATCGCGCGGGCTTGCCGCGAGCGCGCCCACGTCCGGCCATCGTGCCAGGAACTTTGTGTAATAGGGTCCGACCGCCTTGACTGTGGTCTGCTGGAGCATGATCTCCGACAGCCAGACGTGATAAGGATCGGCTCGCTCGCCGGGCGCGGAACGCCACGGCAGGTGGCGGCGATGGCGGCCGTACCAGGCGAGCAGCACCGCGGGATCGGGCATCTCGTCCACAGCCGCCGTGTCGCGCTTCTTTCGGACCGCTGCCCCTGATACCCTCATAGATCGCTTTTACCGGGCCCAACGCCGTGAACAAGCCCCGCCCCGTCCGCAAGCTCGCCGAACTCACATCGGAGTTCATGGCGGATGCGTTCCGGAAGCAGGGATTCGCCGCAACGGAACTGGTGACGCGCTGGAAGGATATCGTGGGGCACGATATCGCCGCCCACGCCGAGCCGATCAAGATGCAATGGCCGCGCGAGGTCAACGGCGAGCAGGCCGAGCCCGCCACGCTGGTGCTGCGGGTCGAGGGACCGGTGTCGATCGAGATCCAGCACCAGTCCGCCGTGATCCTGGAGCGGATCAATCGTTTTTTCGGCTGGCAGGCGGTCGGGCGGATCGCGCTCCGCCAGGCGCCGCTGTCGGGCCCCAAGGCCAAATCCGTGCCGCCCAAGATCGACCCCGTCGAGGCAGCGCGCGTCGAGGCCACGCTCACCGCCGTCGCCAACGACGGGCTTCGGGCGGCGCTCGGGCGTCTCGGCGCCGCCGTCAAAGGCCGCTGAATCGGGGCAGTTTCCGGATCAAACGAACGTGACCGCACGATCCCTGTGACACTTGGCGAACCGGCCCGCCAATGCCACATTGCTGCCCGACGCTGCGTAGGAATTGAACCTTTACGGAGTTTTCAGGTGATCACACGTCGGAAGCTGCTCTGGGGCGCGAGTACCGTTGCGATCGTGCTTGCCATCGGCGGTATCGAAGCGTTGCGGCCGGCGGCAGCGCAGAGCGCGTCCGACCTTCTGGTCCCGCCGCCGCTCGGCGACCGCGTACTGGGCAAGGACGACGCACCGGTCACCATCGTCGAATACGCCTCTATGACCTGCTCGCATTGCGCCGCCTTTCACGAAACCACCTATCCTGAACTGAAGAAGCGCTACATCGACACCGGCAAGGTGCGCTTCATCTTCCGCGAATTCCCGCTCGACCAGCTGGCCGCCGGCGCCTCGATGCTGGCGCGCTGCGCCGACAAGGAGCAGTTTTTTCCGCTGATCGAGACGCTGTTCCAGCAGCAGCGCCAATGGGCGGTGGAAAAGCCCATTCCCAAGCTGATGGCAATCGCCAAGCAGGCCGGGATGAGCGAGCAGAAGTTCAACGCCTGCCTGTCCGACCAGAAGATGCTGGATGCGATGCAGGCCGAGCAGAAGCGCGCCTCCGACAAGTTCCAGGTCACGTCGACGCCGACACTTTTTATCAACGGCAAGAAGCAGATCGGCGGCCAGTCGATCGAGGATCTGGCCAACGTCATCGATCCGATTCTGCCGAAGAGCTAGCCGCCACGAATCAGCAGACGGCCCCGCTTCCGGGCTGTCGCGGCCCCGTCCCGCCTCTCCGCCCGAGGCGCCGCCTGGCAATCGCCGGGGGTCGTCATTTGGCCGTATTCCGTTGATTCTCACAGGTTTTTCCGCCCTTTGGACGACACAGGCGGGGATAAGGCTCGGCTTTCTGTTGCTGTCTGATGGCCGCCGATTCATTCTCCGCGCCAACGCGCTACCCCTCGTTCTCGCAATTAGGACCTGAACTGGAATGAAACTCACCCGTCTGCGGCTGATCGGCTTCAAGTCCTTCGTCGAGCCGACCGACTTCCTGATCGAGCCGGGCCTCACCGGCGTGGTTGGGCCGAACGGTTGCGGCAAGTCGAACCTCGTCGAAGCGCTGCGCTGGGTGATGGGCGAGACCTCGCACAAATCGATGCGCGCGGTCGAGATGGACGACGTGATCTTCGCCGGCAACAACAACCGGCCGCCGCGCAACACCGCCGAAGTCGCGATCCAGATCGACAACCAGAAGCACGAAGCGCCGGGCCAGTTCAACGAGCACGACACACTCGACATCTCGCGCCGGATCGAGCGCGAGAAGGGCTCGCTCTACCGCATCAACGGCCGCGAGGTTCGCGCCCGCGACGTGATGACCCTGTTCGCCGACGCCTCGACCGGCTCGCGCTCGCCAGCGCTGGTCCATCAGGGCCGCATCGGCGAGATCATCCAGGCCAAGCCCGAGCAGCGCCGCCGCGTCCTTGAAGAGGCTGCCGGCATTTCCGGCCTGCACGCACGCCGCCACGAAGCCGAGCTGCGGCTCAAGGCCGCCGAAACCAACCTTCTCCGCGTCGAGGACGTGGTCAATCAGATGGCCGGCCAGATCGACGCCCTCAAGCGCCAGGCGCGGCAGGCGATCCGCTACCGCAACGTCTCGGCGGAGGTCCGCAAGGTCGAGGCCACGCTCTATTACCTGCGCTGGCTCGGCGCCAACGCCGAGGTGGCGGAATCCGATCGCGCCAAGGATCTGAGCGTTCGCGCGGTCGCCGAAGCCACCATCGCCCAGACCGAGACCGGCCGGGGCCGCGAGAGCGCGGCGGAAGCCGTGCCGCCGCTCCGCGATGCCGAAGCGCGCGCCGCCGCCGCCCTGCAACGCCTTCTCATTACCCGCGACACGCTCGACGCGGAAGAAACTCGCGCCCGGGAGCGTCTCGCCGAGCTCGACCGCAGGCTGGCGCAGTTCGAGGAGGACGTCGCGCGCGAGCGCACGCTGGTCGCCGACGCGGAGGCGACGCTGACGCAGCTGGCCCAGGAAGAACAGACGCTCCGCAACGAAACTCGCCTGAGCGCGCAGCGCCGCTCCGGTGTCGACATCCGCGCGTCCGAGGCCGACACCGTGGTGAACGCCGCGGAAAAGACCTTCGGCGAACTGACCGGCGCGCTCGCCGACCTCACCGCGCGCCGCAAGCAGCTCACCCAGACCGCCCGCGAGCAGGCCGAGCGCGTCGCGCGCATCGAAACCGAGATCGCCAACATCGAAGCGGGCCTTGCCGCCGTCAGCGAAAGCCGGCCCGACCTCGCCGTGCTTGGCGCTTCCGTCGAAAGCGCGCAGGCCGCCGTTGCCCAAGGCGAGCAGACTGCCGTCGCGGCCGAGGCCGCCCACAGTGTCGCGCGCAAGAACCTCGACTCCGCCCGCATTCCGCTCGCCGAGGCCGAGCGCGCGGTGCAGCGGCTCGATACCGAAGCCAAGACGCTGATGAAGCTTCTGGCGGTCGAGACCCAGAGCATGTGGCCGCCGGTGATCGACAATATCACCGTCGAGAAGGGTTACGAAATCGCGCTTGGCGCGGCGCTCGGCGACGATCTCGACGCGCCGGTCGACCAGAGCCATGCGATGCGCTGGATGGGCGCCCCGGTCGACCCGTCCGACCCGGCGCTGCCGGACGGCGCGCAGTTGCTGGCCCAGTATGTGCAGGCGCCGCCAGAACTCGCCCGCCGCCTCGCCCAGATCGGTGTGGTGGAACGCGCCGACGGCGCGCGCCTCGCGAGCCTGCTCAAGCCCGGCCAGCGCCTCGTCTCGCGCGACGGCGATCTCTGGCGCTGGGACGGCTTTGCCGCCGATGCGCACGCCCCGACCGGCGCCGCGCGCCGCCTTGCGCAGCGCAGCCGGCTGTCCGACATCGACGGCGAACTTGTCACCGCGCGCGTTGCGCTCGATGACAAGCGCAAGAACGCCGAGGCCGCGCAAGCGCACCTGACCGCGGCAGGCGCCGCCGAGGCCAACGCCCGCGAGTACTGGCGCAACGCGCAACGCGATGCCGACGGCGCGCGCGAACTACATGCCATGGCCGAGCGCGAGATGGGCCGCAACACCGCGCGCATCTCCGCGCTCACCGAGGCCAAGACCCGGCTGAGCACCGGCCGCGACGAGGCACAGGCGGCCTTGAGCGTCGCCGAGGGCGCGCTCAACGCGCTACCGCCGTCAGCGGACCTGGAAGGCCAGCTCGCCGCCATCCGCACCGAAATCGAAGGCAAGCGCGCCGAGCTCGCCGAGGTCCGCGCCGAGGCGCAGGCGCTGGCGCGCGAGGCTGAGCTTGCCGACCGCCGGCTGAACGCCATCGGTTCCGACCGGCAGGCCTGGAGCGACCGTCGCGAGCGCGCCATCGCCCAGATCGCCACCCTCGACACCCGCAGCGCCGAGGCCCGTCAGGAACGCGCCTCGCTCGCCGATGCGCCCGCGATCTTCGAGGAAAAGCGCCGTCTGCTGATCGCGGAGATCCAGACCGCGGAAGCCGCGCGCAGCGCCGCCGCCGACCGCCTGGCCGGGGCCGAGAACGCGCTTGGCGCCTGCGACCGTGTAGTGCGGGCAGCGCTTGAAGCGCTCGGCGCCGCCCGCGAGGAGGCCGCGCGCGCCGAAGAACGTGTCGAAGGCGCCAAGCGGAGGCTGACCGACATCGCCCACGAGATTCGCGAGATGATCGAGGTCGAGCCCGACGCGGTCGGCGGCCTTGCCGGCATCGTGCCGGACGCCCCGCTGCCGGACGTCGCCACCATCGAGTCCGAGCTGGAGAGGCTCCGCCGCGACCGCGAGCGGCTCGGCGCCGTGAACCTGCGTGCCGAGGAGGAGTTGGGCGAGATCGAGACCCAGCACGGCGCGCTCACTGCCGAGCGCGACGATCTCGTCAATGCGATCGCGCGGCTGCGCCAGGGCATCATCAGCCTGAACAAGGAGGCGCGCGAGCGACTCCTGTCCTCCTTCGCCGTGGTCAACACGCACTTCCAGCGGCTGTTCACCGAGCTGTTCGGCGGCGGCACCGCGGAACTGCGGCTGATCGAGAACGACGACCCGCTGGAAGCAGGCCTTGAGATTTTCGCAAAGCCTCCCGGCAAGAAGCCCGCGACGCTGTCGCTGCTCTCCGGCGGCGAGCAGGCGCTCACGGCGCTCGCTCTGATTTTCGCGGTGTTCCTCACCAATCCGGCGCCGATCTGCGTGCTGGACGAGGTGGACGCACCGCTCGACGACCACAACGTCGAGCGCTTCTGCGACCTGCTCGACGAGATGGGGCGCTCGACCGACACCCGCTTCGTCATCATCACCCACAACCCGATCACCATGGCGCGCATGAACCGGCTCTACGGCGTCACCATGGCCGAGCGCGGCATCTCGCAGCTCGTCTCGGTCGATCTGGAGGCCGCGGTGAAGATCAGGGACACGGCGGCGTAGCGTCGCGGCGGCGCAAACCGTCTTGCCGCCAGCGCCATAACTGCGCATCCTCGGAGCCATATCCGGCGCAAGCGCCCCCCTTCAGAAGCGGCCACCCCGGCACGATCCAGGGACGGATGCCATGATGAATCCACGAATTCTGCACGCCGGTCTGGTGGGCGCGCTGATCGTCGCCGGCGCATCCGGGGCCGCCGAGCAAAACTGGCCAACGCGGGCTATCTCCGTCATCAGCCCCTTCACCGCCGGCAACGCCAGCGACCTCGTCGGGCGCGTGGTGCTCGACTAGGTGTCCAAGCAGATCGGCCAGCCGTTCGTGCTGGAAAACCGACCGGGCGGCGGCGGCACGATGGAAGTGCCGCATTTCTAGTGTGGAGTCCCATTTTCGTATTGCGGTATTTCCAAAACTGTTTTTTGGGGGGCTGCGTATGGTTCGCAAGGCTAACCACGAACCGCACCCTTTGATCCGCCGTATCCCATTGCAACAATCAAATCCACAACAAGCTGCTCGAAAAATGCTGGTGAAAGTTCGTATATGCGTTCCAGCAATTGGCTTTTGAGATTTTGTGCAATTTCGTCTTCGGCGGATTGAATTGCTTCATCGGGGGTTGCTAAAGCAACTAGATGTATCGGTGCAGAGTCATTGGCTTCGGGACTAGCTTCGCTCTCATTTCTTTTGGTTCGAAAAGCGATAAATTAGGGAAACTGATTCAGAACACCAACATCAATCTGATTCGGATATTTCTGAAGTAGTTCTTTTCCCCGATCAGTAATGATGAAGTGGTACCTCGGCAATGCGCCGTTCGACCGGTTCTTCGCGGTGATGCAGCAGATCGATTTCATGGCCGAGGCCAGGCGCCGGGCGGTCGCGCCGATGGTGCCGCTTCTCGCCGATCCCGACGAGCGCGCACAGCAGGGCTATGCCATGCTCAGGGACCGATTTCCGGACCTGCCGCTCGTGCCGGTGCTCAACGAGTATATTCCGCAGTTCACGCGCTATCACGCCAATTTCCCGCCCACGCGCCGCGGCGGCGAGGCGCTCAAAATTCCCGCGCTGTCGCCGGTAGTCCGCTCGGTGGTGGACCGATCGAACTTCTCGTTCGTCGCCTATGCCAGCAAGACGACCGACACCACGTCGGAGCTTTTCGACTGGATGCGCAAGGTCTCCATCGGCTTCCGCGAACTCGAGGTGCGACTCCTGCTCGGCGAGGTTGCGCCGCAGTTGAAACATTCCGCCTGACGGCTAGTGCCCCTCGAACGCGATCAGCGTGCGCACCGCAACGCCGAGCTTCCTGATCTTGTCGGCGCCGCCCAACTCCGGCAGATCGATGATGAAGCAGGCGGCGAGCACGTCCGCGCCCTGCTGCTTGAGCAGCTTGACCGCGCCCTCGGCGGTGCCGCCGGTGGCAATCAGATCGTCCACCAGGATGACCTTCTCGCCCTTCTCCACCGCGTCCTCGTGCATCTCCATCTCGTCGAGGCCGTACTCCAGCGAATAGGCGATGCTCACGCGCTTGTGCGGCAGCTTGCCTTTCTTGCGGATCGGGATGAAGCCGGCCGACACCTGATGCGCCACTGCGCCGCCCAGGATGAAGCCCCGCGCCTCCATGCCGGCAACCTTGTCGATCTTCATGCCGGCCCACGGCTGAACCAGTTCGTCCACCGCGCGGCGGAAGGCGCGCGCGTTGCCCAAAAGCGTGGTGATGTCGCGGAACATGATCCCCGGCTTGGGATAGTCTGGAATAGTGCGGATGGTCTCGCGCAGATCGAATTGCAGCGTGGGTGCGGTCATGGACGTTCTCGTATGACTTGCGGGCAGGCGCACTCTGGCGAAGCATGGGACGGGACGCAACCGCTCAGCGGCCGAGCACCCGCCCCGCCACCGCGTCGAGCTTCTTGATCAATTCGGGATCGCGCGCCTCGGGCGCCGTGATCAGGGCCGTATCGAGCGCGCGGTCGGACCCGATCGGGCAATTCTCGTGCTCGCGCGGGAAATCGCGGGCGAGCCGGGCCACCAGGCGCTTGGCCTTCTCGGCGTTCAGGGTCAACACCTTGATGATGTCCTGCACCGTGACCGCGTCGTGGTCGGGGTGCCAGCAGTCAAAGTCGGTCACCATGGCGACGGTCGCGTAGCAAAGCTCGGCCTCGCGGGCGAGCTTGGCCTCCGGCATATTGGTCATGCCGATCACAGAATATCCGAGCTTCTTGTAGGTGAGGCTTTCGGCGAGCGTCGAGAACTGCGGCCCTTCCATGCAGACATAGGTGCCATCGCGCACGACCGCGATGTTCTCCGCCGCCGCCGCCGCGGCGAGATGGATGCGCAGCCGCGGCGACACCGGATGCGCCATCGACACATGCGCCACCAGTCCCTTGCCGAAGAACGAACTCTCGCGCTTGTTGGTGCGGTCGACGAACTGGTCGATCAGCACGAAGGTGCCGGGCGGCAATTCCTCCTTGAACGAGCCGCAGGCCGACAGCGACACGAGATCAGTGACGCCGGCGCGCTTGAGCACGTCGATGTTAGCGCGGTAATTGATGTCGGAGGGCGACAGCCTGTGGCCCTTGTCGTGGCGGGGTAGGAACACAACCGGCAGGCCCGCGATCTCGCCGATCCGCACTGCGCCCGACGGCTCGCCCCAGGGACTTGGGATACGCTCCTCGCGCACCTTCTCCAGCCCCGGCAGATCGTAGATGCCGGAGCCGCCGATCACGCCGAGCACGGCCTTGGTCATGCTGCCTGTTCCCTAGAGGCCCCGAAATGCGAAGGGCCCCATGCTTTGACTAAGCAATGGGGCCCTCCGTCAAGATCGTCGAATGATTTTTGTCTCAGTGCGCGTCCGCCCAAACCTTCTTCGTGGCGAAGTAGAGCAGACCGGCGAACACCAGCAGGAAGATCATCACCTGGAAGCCGATGCGCTTCCTCGCCTCCATGTGCGGCTCAGCCGCCCACATCATGAACGCCGAGACGTCCTTGGCGTATTGGTCGGTCGTGGCCGGCGAGCCATCGGTGTAGTCGACCCGCTTGTCGGACAAGGGCGGCGGCATGGCGATGGCGTGGCCGGGGAAGTACTCGTTGTAGGACGCCCCCTGCGGCAGCGTGAAACCCGCCGGCGGCTTTTCCTTGTAGCCGACCATCAGCGCATGGATGTAGTCGACGCCATGCTCCTGGAACTGGGTGAACATGTCGAAGATGAACCAGGGAAAGCCGCGCTCATAGCCGCGCGCCTTGGCGAGAACCGACATGTCGGGGGGCACGCCGTTGTATTGCACGCGCGCGGCGTTCTCGTTGGCCCACGGCGTCGGGAAATAGTCGGCCGGGCGGCCGGGACGCTCGAA
Organism: Xanthobacteraceae bacterium; assembly: GCA_009694215.1. Taxonomy (GTDB): domain Bacteria; phylum Pseudomonadota; class Alphaproteobacteria; order Rhizobiales; family Xanthobacteraceae; genus Z2-YC6860. Next base: position 54,043 of record SHVN01000002.1, on the reverse strand, counting down.
CATTTCGCCCTGATCGTTGGGGCCGTCCTTGATCTTGTATTCGGCCGCGATCGCCTTGACCTGCGCTTCGGAGTAGCCGAGGTCGGCGAGGTTGCGGAACGCCACATACTTCAGGCCGTGACAGACCGCGCAGACCTCGCGATAGACCTTGAGGCCGCGCTGGAGCTGCGCGCGATCGAACTTCCCGAACGGGCCTGAGAACGACCACTTCTGCCGCGGCGGCGCCGGGGTTTCATGCTCGCCCGCAGCGAAGGACGGCTGCGGCGCCGCGGCGACAAGGCCCAAAAGCGAGCCGGCGAGAACGAGGGCGAGAACTGAGCGGGCCATCGGTCTGCCTCTAGTTCTTGGTTGCAGTCGGCGCGGGGCCGGACGCTCCGAGCGGCAATCCTTCGTTCAGGATGGCCTCGGAAATCGAGTTCGGCAGCGGCCTGGTCTTTTCGACCCAGCCGAGCACCGGCAGGATGATGATGAAGTGCGCGAAGTAGTAGAACGTCAGGATGCGCGAGGCGAGGACATAGCCGCCTTCGGCGGGCTTGGAGCCGAGCCAGCCCAGCCCGACCGTGACCAGGATGAAGATCCAGAAGAACTGCCTGAACAGCGGCCGGTATTTGGCCGAGCGCACCCGCGAGGTGTCGAGCCAGGGCAGGAACGCCAGAATGCCGATCGAGCCGAACAGCGCGATCACGCCCAGAAGCTTGTTCGGGATGGCGCGCAGGATCGCGTAGAACGGCAGGTAGTACCATTCCGGCACGATATGCGTCGGCGTCACCGACGGATTGGCCGGGATGTAGTTGTCGGCGTGGCCGAGATAGTTCGGCACGTAGAACACGAACCAAGCGTACACGAGGCAGAAGCACACCATCATGAAACCGTCCTTGATGGTGGCGTAGGGCGTGAACGCGACGGTGTCCTTCTCGGACTGCGGCTCGACGCCGGTCGGGTTGTTCTGGCCTACCATGTGCAGCGCCCAGACGTGCAGCACCACGACGCCCACGATCACGAACGGCAGCAGGTAATGCAGCGAGAAGAATCGCTGCAGCGTCGGATTTCCGATCGAATAGCCGCCCCACAGCCACGTCACCACCGATTCCCCGACCAGCGGGATCGCCGAGAAGAAGTTGGTGATGACGGTGGCGCCCCAGAAGCTCATCTGGCCCCAGGGCAGCGTATAGCCGAGGAAGCCGGTCGCCATCATCAGCAGGTAGAGGATGACGCCGAGGATCCATAGCACCTCGCGCGGCTCCTTGTAGGAGCCGTAGTACATGCCGCGCGCCATATGGATGTAGACGGCGACGAAGAACATCGAGGCGCCGTTGGAATGCAGATAGCGCAAGAGCCAGCCGTAATTCACGTCGCGCATGATGTGCTCGACGGAATTGAACGCCATGTCGGCGTGCGGCGTGTAGTGCATCACCAGGATGATGCCGGTGACGAGCTGCGCGCCGAGCAGAAACATCAGGATACCGCCGAACGTCCACCAGTAGTTGAGGTTGCGCGGCGTCGGATAGGACACGAAGGAGGAATACACCAGCCCTGCGATCGGCAGGCGGCGCTCCATCCATTTCATGAATGCGCTTTGCGGCTGGTAGGTCGAATGTCCGCTCATCATCAAAACCCTAAACTTTGGCCGCGTCCTCTTCGCCGATCCGGATCTTGGAGTCGAAAAGGAACTTGTAGGGGGGCAGCGGAAGGTTCTTCGGAGCCGGACCCTGCCGGATACGGCCCGACGTGTCGTAGACCGAGCCGTGGCACGGGCAGAAATAGCCGTTGTACTCGCCCGAATGCGCGAGCGGGATGCAGCCCAGGTGGGTGCAGATGCCGATCAGAACCTGCCATTGGTCCTTGCCAGACTTGACGCGCTTTTCGTCGGATTGCGGATCGGGCAGGCTCGCAACATTGACCTTGCGAGCATCCTCGATCTCTTTCTTGGTGCGGTGGTTGATGAAGATCGGCGCGCCGCGCCAGAACACCTTGATGACCTGCCCTTCGGCGATCGGGGTGAGATCGACCTCGACCGGGGCACCGGCGGCGATAGTCGAGGCATCCGGATTCATCTGCGCGATCAAAGGCACCAGCGCCGCTGCCGCGCCGACGGCCCCTACTGTGCCGGTTGCAATGTAAAGGAAATCGCGGCGGGTCGGCTCGACCGAAGTTGCTGTCACAGTCCAGGTCCCTCTTTGGCCAGTCAGCCCACCCGCGAGGAGAACCGCAAACGCATCTGCCAGATTGGACTGGCAGCCCGCGGTGGCGGTTGGGCCGGCCGCCCCCCGGTCCTGGGGAAGGACGAAAGGCAGCAATCCGGCGGGGTTTATTGGCACCCTTACAAAGAGAGCGCAAGCCCGCCCGCACCGCAATGACCAAGAGCCGCACAAATCCTTTGACTATCTCGCGATTCGCGCATTGACGCGGATCGATTCAGGGCCGAAACGACGGCCATGCGGATCGCCCTCTACGAGCCCGACATCCCGCAGAACACCGGCACGATTCTGCGGCTCGCGGCCTGCCTCGGGGTCAAAGCCCATATCGTCGAGCCCACGGGCTTTCCGAGTTCGGACCGCGCCTTCCGCCGCGCCGGCATGGATTATCTCGATCAGGTGTCGATCGTGCGACACTCCAGTTGGCAGGCGTTCGAGGCCTGGCGGCGGCCGAAGGGCCTGCGCCTGATCCTTTTCACCACCTCCGCCGCCGTGTCCTACCTCGATCACGGCTACCGGCCGGACGATGTTCTGATGTTCGGCCGCGAATCCGCCGGGGTTCCCGATGCCGTCCATGCGGCCGCCGACGTGCGGCTCCTGGTCCCGATGCGGCCCGGTTTGCGCTCGATCAATGTGGCGATGGTCGCCGCCATGGCATTGGGCGAAGCGATGAGGCAGACGAACGGGCTCCGCAATGAATAAGATCGTATCGATGGCCACCCCCCTCCCCGACGCCGGGACGCTCGACGCCCGCAAGACCCAAGCCCGCATCTGGTTCGAGCGGCTTCGCGACGACATCTGCGCTGCGTTCGAGGCGGTCGAAGATGCGCTGCCCGCAGGCGCGCCGCTCGCGAACCGCGAGGCCGGCCGCTTCAAACGCGCGCCCTGGCTGCGCGCCGACCACAGCGGCGAGCCGGGTGGCGGCGGCGTCATGTCGATGATGAACGGCCGCGTGTTCGAAAAGGTCGGTGTGCATTGCTCGACGGTGCACGGTGAGTTCTCGCCGGAGTTTCGCAAGGAAATCCCCGGCGCCGAGACTGACCCGCGGTTCTGGGCTTCCGGCATCTCGCTGATCGCGCACATGCACAATCCGCATGTCCCGGCGGTGCACATTAACACGCGCTTCGTCGTCACCAGCAAGGCATGGTTCGGCGGCGGCGCGGATCTCACCCCGGTGCTCGACCGCCGCCGCACGCAAACCGATCCGGATTCGGTGGCCTTTCATGCGGCGATGAAGGCGGCCTGCGACGCGCATGCCGGTATCGCGCCCTACGACAAATACAAGAAATGGTGCGATGAGTATTTCTACCTGAAGCACCGCAAGGAGATGCGCGGCATCGGCGGCATCTTCTACGACTGGCACGACAGCGGCGACTGGGACGCCGACTTCGCCTTCACCAAGGACGTCGGCCGCGCCTTCCTGAAGATCTATCCGGAATTGGTGCGCGCGAATTTCGCAAAGATCTGGAGCGACGCGGAGCGCGAGGAACAACTGGTGCGCCGCGGCCGCTACGTCGAATTCAACCTGCTTTACGACCGCGGCACGATCTTCGGCCTGCGCACCGGCGGCAACGTCGATTCGATCCTGTCATCCATGCCGCCGGTGGTGAAGTGGCCGTGAATTACTGAATCAGCGCGCCGATCACCATCACCGCGCCGCCGAGCAGCACCACAGCGTCGAGGATCGCGGTGTGCACATGGATCGGCAGCCGCGCCACGAAGGCCTTGGCGAGGAACGCGCCGGGAAAAGCCACGACGCCGATCAGCAGGGCGAAGGCGATCACCTTGGGCGTGAGCGCGCCGGCAAATCCGAACACCATGAGCCGCGATACGCCGATGGCAATCGACAACACCGCGTCGGTCGCGATCACGGCGGAGCCCGCAAGGCCCGATGCCATCAGGAGCGACAGCAGGATGACGCCGGCGCCGACCGTGCCGCCGACCGCGGCGCCGTAGCCCACCGAGCCCAGCACCAGACCGCGGTTGTGCAACACCACCGCGCGACGGCGCAGCATGTAACGCAGCGGCACGGTCAGCACCAACATGGCCCCGATCACAAGCTGGGCGCCCTTGCCGGTCAGCAGCGTATATCCATAAGCGGTGACGAGGCAGGGCGGGATGGCGCCGATCGCCACCAGCCAAACGCGTTGCCAATCGACAAAGCGCAGGAATGCCAGCACCCTGCCGGAGTTGGTCAATAGCCCCGCCAGCGCGATGATCGGCACCACCTGCTCGGCGCCCACCATCGGCACCAGGATCAGCGGCATCAGCGCGCCGGTCCCGTAGCCCGCGGCGCCGCCGAGGACGGAGGCAAACAGCGCCACGCCCGCGACCAGCAGGAGTTGGTAGATGGTGACGTCGGCGAATGCGGTGACCACTGCGGCAACCTAGACGCGATCGCGAGGCGCGAACAGGGCGCCAGATCAATCCGCGCTCGGCAGCCGGCGCATGGTGAACTCAATGCCGCCGTCCGGCAATTCGCGCCAGCTCTCGATCGCGGTCATGTAGGCGGCCGTGGGAAAGCGGCGGAACATCTCGCGGGCCTTTTCGCGGGCGGCCTCGCGCGGCAGCGCGAACGTCTCGCGCCGGTAGGAATCGCCGCGCGCAAGTCTGCGGCGTGCGCTGTTCTGCGCGAAACTGCGGGCGATATCCTTGGGGCGTTCGTAACGCGACATACTCTCGAACTCCACCGGCATTCTAACACGCCCGGTGATTTTACCGCCACTACATGGGGCGGACTTCGGCTGCCGCGGCGGCGGCAATGGCTGCGATGGCTTCCTGACCGGCCGGGAAATCCGCAGCGATCCAGGCCGCCTCGGCTTCGTGCATGGCGGCGCCCAGCGCCGGACCTTGGGGCACGCCGCGCGTCATGAAATCGGCCGCCTTGAGCGGAAACACCGGGATGGCCCAGCGCTCCGGCAGCTTCGCCAACGCCCGCCAGGCTTCGTCCTGAACGGCCCTGGAGGTGCGCGACCAGGAGCGCGACCACCCGAGCAGCACGCGATCGACGAAACGCTCAGGGCCGAGGCGATAGAGTAGCGCGCGGGCGTCCTTCTCGTTCGCTGGCGTGACCCGCCACCAGGCTTCGCTCATGGATTTGAGCCGCTCATGCTCGGCGTTGGAGAGGCGAAGCCGCTGCCACAGCCGTTCGGCGTCCTCGGGAATGCGCGCGCCGAGTGCGCCGAGCCGTTGCACGGCATCCGCCTGCATGCCGGCCGCAGCCTCAACATTGGCCATGTTCTCGAAGCCAGCGAGATCGGGAACGCCGCCCAGCACCGGCACCAGCAGGCCGGATTCCGCCATTGCCGCGAGCGCGGGAGTGGCGTGCGGCGCCAACAGAAGCTTAAGCAGTTCCATCCGCACCCGCTCACGCGACAATTGCGAAAGCCCCGCGCGCCCGGCGATGCAGGCGGCAAGACCTGCCGCGTCGGGAAGCCCGCGGCCATAGGCGGCGTGGAAGCGAAAGAAACGCAGGATGCGGAGATAATCCTCGGCGATGCGTTGCCTCGCCTCGCCGATGAAGCGCACGCGGCGCGCCTGCAGGTCGGCGATGCCGCCGACATAGTCGAGCACCACGCCATCGGCGCCGACCGACAGCGCATTCATGGTGAAGTCGCGCCGCTCGGCATCGGCCCGCCAGTCGCGGCCGAAGCGCACGCTGGCGTGGCGGCCGAAGGTCTCGACGTCCTGGCGCAGCGTCGTCACCTCGAACGGCCGGCTGTCGATCACCACCGTGATGGTGCCGTGGTCGATTCCGGTCGGCACCGGCTTAAAGCCCGCGGCCGCGGCGCGCCGGATCACTTCCTCGGGCAACGCGGTGGTTGCCACATCGAACTCGACGATCGGCTCGCCGAGCAGCGCGTTGCGCACCGCGCCGCCGACCACGCGCGCCTCCTCGCCGGCGCTGTTGAGCACGGCAAGCAGCCTGGCCAACGCGCCTTCGCGCAGCCATGCGGCGTCTTTCAGCGAGGCAAGCGGCGCGCTCACCGCACATGTCCCGGAATGAAATTGCCGCGCTCGTCGACATGCGCGGGCTCATAGGTTGCGTCCACCGGCGCGCCGGAGAAGTGCGCCAGAACGATGAAACTGCCGATCATCAGGACCAGTGCCACGATGGCGAGCGAGGCGAGCACCTTCGGCGGCCAGGACGAAAGCTCCAGCAACGCCGCCTTGGTCGCCACCAGATAGATGGCGTAGACCACGAATGGCGCCAGGAACAGCGCGAGTTCTGTGAATATGGGGCGGATCATCCGGCGTAGATCCGTTCATAGAGATTGCGCAGGATACCCGCAGTCACCCCCCAGATGTAACGGTCGTTGAACGGCATGGCGTAGTATTCGCGCTCGATGCCCTTCCAGTCGCGCTTGTGACGCTGGTGGTTGCCGGGATGCATTAGGAATTCCAACGGCACTTCGAAGGCATCGGCGACCTCGCCGGGGTTGATCGTGAGCCGGTAGTCCGGATTGACGCGCGCCACCAACGGCAGAATACGGAAGCCGGAGAAGGTCAGATAGAGATCGAGATAACCGATCGGATCGATGAACTTTTCGTCCAGCCCGATCTCCTCCTGCGCTTCCCGCAGCGCCGCCGCCTGAGGACTCTTGTCGCTTGGATCGATCTTGCCACCGGGGAAAGCGATCTGCCCGGAATGGCCCCTGAGATCGGGCGATCGGAGCGTTAGCAACACGGCGGGCTCGGGCCGCGCCACCACCGGCACCAGCACGGCGGCGGGCTTGGTCGCCTTCACGCCGGCCTTCACCCAAAGCTCCGGATCGAGATCGAGATCGCCACGGATGCGAACGGCCGCATCAAGGTCGGCTAACGCCGGTGTCACCTCGCGGCTGAGCCGCGCTCGCGCGCGCTCGAAGAACTCGTGCGTCGGCGCCTTGACCTCGTCGAGCGGCACGCCGGGCTGCATCAGGCGAATTCCTTTAAGCTGTCGGCCGGCGCCATCGCGAAGAACTCACCGCCGGAAACAATCCCGAACATCCGAGTCCCGTCGATGTCCCGTTCCTCGCCAAGCTCGACCAGATCGTAGAACAGCGCCCGCGTCACCTTGGCCCACAGATCGCGCCGCACGTGCAGATAGGGCTTGAGCCCGCCGGTATCCGGTTCCGGCTCGAACCGCAATGTGTGCTCCGGCCCGCAGGTGACCCAATCGTCCACATTGGTGCGGAAGCTCAGCACGCGGCCCTTTTCACCCTCCTCGGCCTTCATCTCCACCGCCAGGAACGGGGCGTCATCGACCGTGATTCCGCACTTCTCCACCTGCGTGACCAGAAAATACTTGTCGCCCTCGCGCTTGAGCACGGAAGCAAACAGCTTGACCAGGGCCGGCCGGCCGATCGGGGTCTTGAGGTAGTACCATGTGCCGTCGGTCGCGATGCGCATGTCGAGATCGCCGCAGAACGGCGGGTTCCATAGATGCACCGGCGGCGGGCCCTTGCCCGCTTTGCCGCCTTCCTGGCGTGCATTGCTGGCGAGCCCTTCCAGTCCCCCCGCATGCCTTTCGTTCGCCATTGTTGACCTTACGTATAGCAAGCCCGCAAAACATCCCTCACCGCACACCGCTTATGCAGAAAAATAGCGGTGTTTCGACGGAAATGTGAGAACGCGGCTCGGGGAATCGGAATAGTATTCTGGGTGGCATGATTATTGTTTGTGCATGAGCCAAGATCACCTCAAAGACCAGCTTCGGAACCAATAAAAATCTAGGAGTGCATGATGGCGGTAGCAGGTGGAGAAGGAGTGGAGAAGCTCGAGGACATGATCGTCCGGGCCGCGGAAACGACCTCCACTCATGTCGCCGCGGCCAAGGCCGCCATCGGAAACGTCATCTTCGGCCAGGAGCAGGTGGTTGAACGCACGCTTATCACCGTGCTCTGCGGCGGACACGGCATGCTCGTCGGTGTTCCCGGCCTCGCCAAAACCAAGCTCGTCGAGGCGCTCGGAACCGTGCTCGGCCTCGACGCCCGCCGCATCCAGTTCACGCCCGACCTGATGCCGTCGGACATCCTCGGCAGCGAAGTGCTGGAAGAGGGTGCGGGCGGCAAGCGGAGCTTCCGCTTCATCCCCGGCCCGATCTTCGGCCAGTTGCTGATGGCCGACGAGATCAACCGTGCCAGCCCGCGCACCCAGTCGGCGCTGCTTCAGGCCATGCAGGAGCAGCACGTCACCATCGCTGGCTCCCGCCACGACATGCCCAAGCCCTTCCATGTGCTGGCGACGCAGAACCCGATCGAACAGGAGGGCACCTATCCCCTCCCCGAGGCGCAGCTCGACCGCTTCCTGATGCAAATCGAGGTCGATTATCCCGACGCCGCGGCCGAGCGCCGCATCGTGTTCGAAACCACCGGCGTCGACGAGGCCAAGCCCAAGGCCGCGATGACCTCCGACGAGTTGATCGCAGCGCAGCGCCTAGTGCGCCGCTTGCCGGTCGGCGAGTCGGTGGTCGATGCGATCCTCAAGCTCGTGCGCTCGGCGCGTCCCGGTCCCGACGCCGGCGACCTTGGCAAGCTGATCGCCTGGGGCCCGAGTCCGCGCGCCTCGCAGGCGCTGATGCTGGTCGCGCGCGCCCGTGCGCTACTCGACGGGCGGCTGGCGCCCTCGATCGACGACGTCATCGCGATGGCCGAGCCCGTGCTCAAGCACCGCATGGCGCTCACCTTCGCCGCCCGCGCCGACGGCAAAACCCTCGGCGGCGTCATCGGCAAGCTCACGTCGCGCCTCGGCTGACCGATGGCCGCTGACGGACCCGGGGGTCGAGACGAACTGAAGGCAACACAGCGGGCAAGCGGCGCGGGCCGCACGCTTGCCGCCTCGCTGCCGCGTCTTATCCTGGAATCCCGCAAGATCGCCGCGACCGTCATCCACGGACTGCATGGCCGCAGGCGCTCCGGCTCCGGCGAGAATTTTTGGCAATTCCGCCGCTTCGTCTCCGGCGAGGAAGCCCGCCGTATCGACTGGCGGCGCTCCGCACGCGACGACAATCTCTATGTGCGCGAGCGGGAGTGGGAGGCCGCGCACACCATCTGGCTCTGGCCCGACCGTTCGCCGTCGATGGCGTTCTCGTCGCGGCTCGCGCGCGAAAGCAAGCTCGACCGCACACTGACGATTGCCTTTGCACTGGGAGAAATTCTGGTCGAGGCCGGCGAGCGCGTGGGCCTGCCTGGCCTGATGCGCCCGACCGGCAGCCGCGCCGTGATCGACCGCATGGCCGAGGCACTCATCCACGACCCGACCGAGCGCGCGAGCCTGCCCGTGGACTTTGCCCCTGCATCGCTGTCGGAGATCGTGGTGCTGTCCGACCTGTGGAGCCCGATCGAAGATATCCGCGCGATCCTGACGCAGCTTTCCAGCAACGGCTCGCAGGGCCACCTCGTCCAGATCGTCGATCCGGCGGAAGAGACCTTCCCCTATTCCGGGCGCATCGAGTTCACCGAGCCGGAGGGCTATGGCGAGATCACCGCCGGCCGCGCCGAGAACTGGCGCGCCGACTACACCGCGCGGCTGCAACGCCATCGCGACGAAATCCGCGCCGAGACCAACCGTCTGGGCTGGAGCTTCACCATCCACCGCACCGACCGGCCGGCGAACGAGCTCCTGCTCGCGCTGCACGCCCGTATCGGCGAGGGCAATGACGCAGCCACCTCCAACCGCCGGCCGCATGGCATGGCGCTCGGGAGGTCCGCATGATGGGACTGCCGCTCGGCTTTGCCTCGCCGCTCGTCCTTCTCGGCTTGCTCAGCCTGCCGGTGCTGTGGTGGATCCTGCGGCTCATTCCGCCGCGGCCCCGGCGCATCGAGTTTCCGCCGACGCGGCTCCTGTTCGACATCAAGCCAAAGGAGGATACCCCGGCACGCACGCCCTGGTGGCTGACGCTGTTGCGGTTGACGCTGGCGACGCTCGTCATCCTCGCCGCGGCGGGCCCCTTGTGGAATCCGCCGGTCGCGACCACGACCGGAGCCACGCCGATCGCGCTGCTGATCGACGACGGCTTCGGCGCCGCGGCAAGCTGGGACGCGCGGCTTCGCACCGCCGACGACATCATGGCGCGCGCGGAGGCCGACAACCGCGGCGTCGCCCTGATCCCGCTCGGCGAAGCCACCCGCGACATCTTGCTGCAACCCCCGGCCGCCGCCCGCGTCCGGCTCCAGCAGATCAAGCCCAAGCCCCACGCCATCGAGCGTACCGACGCGCTGCCGACCATCACGCGCCTGCTCGCCGCCAGCCCCGAGATGGAGGTGATCTGGCTCTCCGACGGCGTCGATCTCGGCCGCGGTTCGGAATTCATCGCGGGCCTCGCCCGCTCGACCGAGGGCCGCACCGTTTCGATCGTCACCGGCGGCCTACCGACCGCGCATGCGCTCGCCGCCGCCGACAACGCTGCGGGTGGGCTGACAGTGAAGGTGCTGCGCGCCAACACCGGCGGCACCGAGGACGGCGTCATCCGCGCGCTCGACCTAAAAGGCCTGCCGCTTGGCGAGACGCGCTTCGCCTTCAAGGAAGACGAGCGCGAGACCGCCGCCGAGATCAACCTGCCGGTCGAGATCAGGAACGACATCGCGCGGCTGGAAATTTCCGACGAGCGCTCGGCCGGCGCCGTGCAATTGCTCGACAAGCGCTGGCGCCGCCGCACCGTCGGCATCGTGTCCGGCTCGACCTCCGACACCGCGCAGCCGCTGCTCGCTTCGACCTATTATCTCTCTCGCGCGCTCAACCCGTTCGCCGATGTGCGGCTTGCCGACATTGCCGCTCCGGCCGAGATGGTGCGCCGCTTTATCGAGCAGAACGTCCCGATGATCATGCTGGCGGATGTCGGCAACGTCTCGGGCGAGGCCCGCGACCGCCTGATCGCCTGGGTCGAGGACGGCGGCATGCTGGTGCGTTTTGCAGGACCGCGCCTGGCCGGCTCCGACGACGATCTGGTGCCCGTGAAACTTCGCCGCGGCGGCCGCACGCTCGGCGGCAGCCTGAGCTGGGACCAGCCCCAGCCGCTCGCCGCGTTCTCGCGCGAAGGCCCGTTCGCCACCATGACGGTCCCGAAGGACGTCAACGTCACGCGCCAGGTGCTGGCCGAACCGGAAGCTGGCCTCGCCGACCGCACCTGGGCGACGCTCGCCGACGGCACGCCGCTGGTCACCGCCACCAAGCGCGGCAAAGGAATGATCGTGCTGTTCCATGTCACCGCCGACACCCGCTGGTCCGATCTGCCGCTGTCCGGCAGCTTCGTCGAGATGCTCCGCCGCATGGTCGGCATGGCCGGCACCGCCACAGCCACCGACGACGCGGCCAAGGGAAAACCCGAGCGCGAAGTGGTGCCGCCGACCCGCATCCTCGACGGCTTCGGCGCGTTCGGCCCGCCGACCGCGATCACTCGGCCGGTGCCGGTGGGCTATGTCGCGCGTGCCACCGCCGATCATCCGCCCGGTTTCTATGGGCCCCCGGAGGGCCTGCTCGCGGTCAACACGCTCGCACCCGCCGACCGGCTGGCCGGCATCGACTACGCGCCGCTGCGCGGACGGCTTGAGGCCTATCAGGTCGGCGAGCCGCAGGATCTGCGCGGCCCGGTTCTGCTGGCGGCGCTGGGTCTGCTCGCGCTTGACGCGCTGGTGGTACTCCTGCTTGCTGGCGGCCTTGGGCAGATCCCGCGCAAGCGGCCGCAGCGCGCGGCAGCGGCGCTCCTTCTCGCGGTCGCGATCACGGCGCTGACGTTCGGCTCGCAGGCATTCTCGCAGGACAGCGCACAGCAGCAGCCCCGGCGGCCCAATCCGCCTGCGCTGAGCATTGCACCGCCCGCGCCGAGCGCGCCCGCAGACGCCGACTTCGCCATGAAGGCCACGATCGAGACGCGGCTTGCCTATGTCGTCACCGGCGACGCCGAGGTGGACGGCATCAGCAAGTCCGGGCTGCAGGGCCTCACCCTGTTTCTCTCCCAGCGCACCGCGCTCGAAGCCGGCGAGCCGGTGGGCCTCGACATCGCCCGCGACGAGCTTTCGTTCTTCCCGCTGATCTACTGGCCGATCGTGCCCGGCGCGGCGCGGCTATCGCCCGCGGCGCTCGCTCGGATCGACGCCTACATGAAGAACGGCGGCACCGTGCTGTTCGACACCCGCGACGCCATCATGGCGCCACCCGGCCCCGGCGGCGCCAACCGCTCGCCCGGGATGCTGGCGCTGCGCAACATCATTTCCTCACTCGACATCCCGGAGCTCGAGCCGGTGTCGCGCGATCACGTCCTGACCAAGACGTTCTTCCTGCTGAAGGACTTCCCCGGCCGCTTCAACTCGGGCCAGCTCTGGGTCGAGGCGCTGCCGACCGCGGACGAGCAGGCCGACGAAAGCAAGCGCCCCGCGCGCGCCGGCGACGGCGTCTCCTCCATCATCATCACCTCGAACGACATGGCGGGCGCCTGGGCCACGCGCACCGATGGCCAGGCGATGCTGCCGCTGGTTCCGGGCGAGCCGCGCCAGCGCGAGTTTGCCTTCCGCGCCGGTGTCAACATCGTGATGTACACGCTAACCGGCAACTACAAGGCCGATCAGGTCCACGTCCCGGCGCTGCTGGAACGGTTGGGGCAGTAAGGAACGCATCGTGGGTTTCGGCATCAACTTCGCGCCGCTGGTCCCGTCCTACGTTCTGTGGGCGGCGCTGGCGCTTGCGGTTATACTGGTGGCGCTGCTCGCCTTCGTGCGGAGCCGCGGCTGGGCCGTTCGCGCACTGGCGCTCGCCATGATGGTGCTGGCGCTCGCGAACCCGTCATTCACGCGCGAGGACCGCGAGCCGCTGTCGTCGGTGGTGGCAGTCGTCATCGACAAGAGCCCGAGCCAGAATTTCGGCGACCGCATCAAGCAGACCGAGACCGCGCGCGCGATGCTGGCCGAGCGGCTCGGCCGCATCCCCGGCCTCGACGTGCGTTTCGTCGAGGCGGGCGAAGCCGACGGCGAGACCGACGGCACCCGGCTGTTCTCCGCGCTCAGCGCGGAGCTGGCCGACGTACCGCCCGACCGCGTCGCCGGCGCGATCATGCTGACCGACGGCCGCGTCCACGACATGCCGGCGGAGGTGGCGGCGCTGGGCTTCAACGCGCCGGTCCACGCGCTGATCACCGGCGCCCGCAACGAGCGCGACCGCCGCGTGGTGCTGGTGACGACGCCGCGCTTCGGCATTGTCGGCCAGTCGCAGACCATCGTCTATCGCGTCGAGGACCAGGGCGCGCGGCCAACTCCCGCCGAGGTCACCATCCGCCGCGACGGCGAGGTGCTGGAGCGCCGCAACGTCACGCCGGGTAACACCGTCAACGCGCGGATTCCGATCCCGCACGCGGGGCCGAACATCGTCGAGATCGAGGCCTCGCCACTCGAAGGGGAACTTACCCCGGTGAACAACCGCGCCGTGGTCTCGATCGATGGCGTGCGCGACAAGCTCCGCGTGCTGCTGGTCTCGGGCGAGCCGCATGCCGGCGAGCGCACCTGGCGCAATCTTCTGAAATCCGACGCCAGCGTCGATCTCGTCCATTTCACCATCCTGCGCCCGCCGGAGAAGCAGGACGGCACGCCGATCAACGAACTGTCGCTGATCGCGTTTCCGACCCGCGAGCTGTTCCAGCAGAAGATCAAGGATTTTCACCTCATCATCTTCGACCGTTACGCCCGCCAGGGCGTGCTGCCGATCATCTATTTCGACAACATCGCCCGCTACGTGCAGGAGGGCGGCGCCGTGCTGGTCGCGGCCGGCCCCGACTACGCAAGCCAGACCAGCCTCTGGCGCACGCCGCTCGAACAGATCCTGCCGGCGGAGCCGAACGGGCGGACCGTCGAGATGCCGTTCCACGCACAATTGAGCGAGGCCGGCAAGCGTCATCCAGTGACACGGGGCCTTGCGGGCTCCGACACTAACCCGCCGCACTGGAGCCGCTGGTTCCGTCTCGTCGACACCCGCGCCGCCAACGGCACCACCATCATCGACGGTCCCGACAAGAAGCCGCTGCTCGTGCTCTCGCGCGAGGGCGAAGGCCGGGTCGGCCTCCTGCTGTCCGACCACATCTGGCTCTGGGCGCGCGGCTTCGAGGGCGGCGGGCCACACCTCGACCTGATGCGACGGCTGTCGCACTGGCTGATGAAGCAACCCGATCTTGAAGAGGAGGCGCTGCGCCTGATCGTGCGCGGCCGCGATCTCCTGATCGAGCGCCAGACCATGGCCGACAGCGTGAGCGAGGTGACGCTGACCCTGCCGTCGGGCGTGACGCGCGCCGTCACGCTCGCGGCGGGCGATCCCGGCCTGTGGCGCGGCTCGATCCGGGCGACCGAGCTCGGTCTGTGGCGCGCCACCGACGGCAAGCTTAACGCGCTGGTCAACGTCGGCCCGCCCAACCCGCGCGAGTTCGCCGAGGTGACGTCGACCACCGAGGTGCTGGGTCTTTTCGCGGCGGCGACTGGCGGCGATGCGCGGCGGCTGGCGGATGCATCTGGCGCCGTGGCGCTGCCGCGGATCGTCGCCATGCGGTCGAGCGACACCTATCGCGGCGACGATTGGCTGGGATTGAAGATGCGCGACGCCAGCGTCGTGCGCGGCATCGGCGTGCTACCGATGTTCGCAGGCCTGCTCGGCCTGCTGCTGCTGGTCGGGGCGCTCGCGGCAACTTGGGCCAGAGAGGGCCGCTGACCGCGCCTGCTATTTGCCCAGCACCTTTTCCGCCGCGTCGATCACGCTGTCGCCCGGATTCCTGCCGCAGTGCTCGCTGATCCTGCCGCCGTGTTCTCTCATCGTGTTGAAGTCGACGATCGGAGAGGCATTCTCCTCGCTGTAGTAGCCTCCCAGCCACATCAGGATCGGCACGAAATTGTCCTTGTTGGCGGTGGCAAGAAGGTCCCGGCATTTGACGGCCGCGAGATCCAGCCGCTGGGCATGCCCCGGCGACGCAGCCAGCAGCGCCACGGCGATCGTCAGCATCAGCGACTTGTTCATGGATTGCACCCGTTCGCGGCGCGGGATAGCGCGCGCGCCGGACGCATGAACAGGTAACAAGGAAACCGGCCGGGCGGTCGGCCCCATCATACCGCCGCCGCGGACACCGCTACTTGTCGCCGCCCATGACCTTGTCGGCGGCGGTGATCACGCTGTGGCCCGGGTTCTTGCCGCAGTATTCGCCAAGCTTCTTGCTGTTCTCCGCCATCTTGTCGAAATCGACGATCGGCGGCGCGTCATCCTCGGCGTAATAGCCGTCAAGCCACATCAACATGATCGCCAGATTGTCCTTGTCGTACTCGAAGAACCTCTTGCAGGTCGTGGTGGAGAGATCGAACTGCTACTTCTGCGCCTGCGCGGGGAGCGTTGCCCCGATCGCGGCGGCGATCGTCAACATCATCAAGCGTTTCATGGCATCGCACTCGCTTGGGTGCGCGGGAATTGCGCGTCGCCGAACCTTCGCGCCGGCCTGTTGCGCAGGCAAGACAATTCACAGGGCAATTTATCGGCCGTTCCAGTCGGGCCGGATCGTGCCGCCGACGCCGTCGAAGGCGCCGGGGATCAGTTCCGCGATCAGGAGCCGCGCCGGATCGACCGGACCGTCCATGGTCACCTGGCCTTTGGGAACGGTCCTGAAGCCTGCCTTGCCGTAGTAGGGCTCGTCGCCCACCAGGACCACGAGCCGGTGGCCCTTGTCCTTAGCCTCCGCCAGTGCCCGCGCCATGAGCGCCTGGCCGATGCCGCGGTCGCGGAACGGCGGCTCAACGGTCAGAGGGCCGAGCAGCAGGGCCTTCGCCTGCCCGATCGCAATCGGCGAGAGCCGCACCGAGCCGACCAGCAGCGTACCGACCCGCGCCGTGAACGAAAGCTCCGGAATATGCGTGACTTCCTCGCGGATCCGGTAGGCGGTCTTGGCGAACCGACCCGGCCCGAAGGTCCGCGCGTTCAAGCGATCGATCGCCAGCGCGTCGTCCGACGATTCCGGCAGGATGGTGAGGGAAAGGTCGTTCATGGCGCTGGCCCATCATGGCGGATAGCACCTGGGGTGAAGCGGGTCCATCTCTGTCGCTTGGGGCTTCCAGCGCCTACATTGCCCCCGACAGCATTGGAGAGGCCGATGGGACTTTTGGTCGACGGCGTTTGGCGCGACGACAGCTTCGACAAGTCGCGGATGCAGGACGGCCGCTTCAACCGGCCGACCACGAAATTCCGCAACTGGATCACTCCCGACGGCAGCCCCGGCCCCTCCGGCGAAGGCGGCTTTGCCGCGGAGACCGGCCGCTATCATCTCTATGTCTCGCTCGCCTGCCCCTGGGCGCACCGCACCATCATCTTCCGGCATCTCAAAAGGCTGGAGAACGTCATCTCGATGTCGGTCACGTCCTGGCATATGGGCGAGCAGGGCTGGACCTTCGACAAAGACGAGGGATCGAGCGGCGACCCGGTGAACGGGACGCAAAAAGTCTCGGAGATCTATCTGCTGGCGGATGCCAAATACACCGGCCGGGTGACGGTTCCCGTGCTGTGGGACAAACAGCGCAAGACCATCGTCAGCAACGAATCCTCCGAGATCATCCGGATGCTCAATTCAGCGTTCGACGCGCTGACCAACGAGAGCGCCGACTATTATCCGCCGGAGCTGCGGAGCGAGATCGATGCCATCAACGATCTGGTCTATCCTAACGTCAACAACGGCGTCTATCGCGCGGGCTTCGCCACCGCGCAGCCAGCCTACGAGGAGGCATTCCGCAACGTGTTCGGAGCGCTGGACGATCTGGAGCGGCGCCTGTACCGGCAGCGTTACGTCGCGGGCCCGCGCCTGACCGAGGCGGACTGGCGGCTGTTCCCCACGCTGATCCGCTTCGACGCGGTCTACTACAGCCACTTCAAGTGTAACCTGCGGCGCATCGGCGACTACGCGAACCTGTCGAACTACCTGCGCGATCTCTATCAGGTGCCGGGCGTCGATGAGACCGTCAGCATCGACCACATCAAGCGACATTATTACGGCAGCCAGCGCAAGGTGAACCCGACCGGCATCATGCCGCTCGGCCCCGAGCTCGACTTCACCGCGCCGCACGACCGCGACCGATTTGTTAGTTAGCTCCAGCTACCACCGCTCCGTCGTTGGCCCGCAAATACGAAAGCCCCTGGCAATTTCCAGGGGCTTTCGTATTTGCCTGAGCGCATCTTCTTGCGTCAGCTTCTTGCAATGGCAAGCGCGCCGAAGTCGCCGTCGTGAACGGCCCGAGCGGCGAATACCTCCGCACCCACGCGGACGGCTACTGGAACGACAACCTGCTCGCTCTGAGAGAGTGTAGCGGCTAGCCGAACGGCGGCCTACGCACGCAAAATATTTAACAGCGCTAACGATGAGATCCGCATATGAGTACGGACAAAGACAAGGACAAACCCGAGCAGCGCCGTCATCAAACTTTCCGGCGGCTTCCGGATTTCCGCGAGGGAACAGTCTTACGAGGATGTCAAACCCTATGCGGTCGAGCTCCTGAACGCTTTTGGAGTGAACCGGTGCATATGGGGTTCGGATTGGTCCTTCTTGAACCCCGACGTCGGGCCGGAGAAGCGCCCGATGAAAATCGCCCCGGTTGAATATGGTCGCGAGGCCAGCGTGTTCAGTGGTTGGGTACCCAGCGAGGAAGTCCGCCAGAAAATTCTCTGGGACAATCCGTCTCGATTCTTCGGGTTCTCCAAGTCTGCGAAGCTGGGAGAATTGTCGGTCGCCTTTTAGATTTAGGCCGCGTAGCTTCTGCGGGCAGCCGTTGAGAGACCGCTAAAATCATCGAAATAGACCAGGAGGTTGAGCCATGACACTTCCCCGCCGAACTTTCCTTCACTTGGCGGCAGGAGCTGTCTGCCTGCCAACCCTGCCAAGGACGGCAAGTGCGCAAGCTTATCCGGCCAAGCCGGTGCGCGTCGTGGTCGGCTTTGCCCCGGGCAATGCGGCCGATGTCATCACTCGTCTAGTAGGACAAAGCCTATCGGACCGACTCGGCCAGCCGGTCGTGATCGAGAATCGACCGGGTGCCGGCGGCACTCTGGGAATCGATGCTGTCGTACGTTCGGCGCCGGACGGCTATAGCCTTGTGTCTTGCAGCTCGGCGGACGCTGTCAACGCAGCCATTTATCACAAGCTCAATTACAATTTCATTCGCGACATTGTACCGGTCGCAGCACTTGCCAGCGGGCCGCTGGTGCTGGTGGTCAACCCGTCGTTTGCGGCCACGACGGTTCCGGAATTCATAGGGTATGCCAAGGCCAATCCAGGCAAGGTCAGTTATGCCTCGGCCGGCATTGGTACTGTGGTCCATGTGGCGGGCGAACTGTTCAAAGCGATGGCGGGCGTCGATCTAGTCCACGTGCCCTATCGGGGTCTGGCGCCCGCGGTGACGGACCTGCTCGGCGGCCAAGTGCAGGCGATCTTCTCCACCATGCCGCCGGTGATCGAGCATATCAAGATTGGCAAGCTGCGCGGTCTGGCCGTCACGTCAACCGCGCGCTATGACGCGCTGCCCGATTTGCCGACGATTGGCGATGCGCTGCCGGGCTATGAGGTGGCTATAACCTTCGGTCTTGGCGCGCCCAGAAATACGCCTGCCGAGATTATCGGCCGGCTCAACAGGGAAACCAACGCGGTGCTCGCCGACCCGGCGGTCAAGGTCAAGCTGGCCGGCCTCGGCGTAGTCCCGTCGCCGCAATCGTCAGCCCAATTCGGCAAGCTTCTTGCCGATGAGACCGAGAAGTGGGGCACTGTGATCAAGTCTGCCGGCATCAAACCGGAATAGCTAACGCATGCGAGACCAAGCGCGGCACCCCATCGGGGGCGCCCTCCTAGCAACCCACCATCATACACGTTGGACAACGCAATGAACCCTTCGACCACGCAAGCGACCGATAGAACAGAAGCCGATTTCATCGTCCGCGACTTTCGTTTCCAGACCGGCGAAACGCTTCCGGAGCTTCGCCAGCACTACGTCACCTTTGGAACGCCGCGGCGCGATTCCACAGGCTGTGTCACGAATGCGGTGCTGCTACTGCACGGCACAAACGGCAGCGGAAAAACCATTATCGATCTCCTCAGTCCGCAACTGTTCGGCCGAGGGCAGCCGCTCGACAGCGCCTGGTATTATCTGATCGTACCCGATGGTGTCGGCTGTGGCGCTTCGAGCAAGCCGAGCGATGGCTTGCGCGCCAAGTTCCCGCGCTATGGCTACAAAGACATGGTCGACGCGCAGAAACTGCTCGTCGAAGGTCTCGGCGTCGACCATCTGCAGCTGATCATCGGGCTTTCGATGGGCGCCATGCAGGCCTGGATCTGGGGCGGAAAATATCCGGACATGATGGATGGGCTGATGCCGCTGGTAGCGATGCCCGCGCCGATCAGCGGTCACAATTTTTTCTATCGCCGGATCATCACCGAATGCATCCGCCACGATCCTGACTACAACGGCGGCAACTACGTCAAGCAGCCGTCGCATTGGGTCTATGCGCTGCCCGTCCAGAACATCATCGTGGAAAGCCGCGTCAGAACCTATGAAGCGGCACCGACCCGGGAGAAAAGCATCGCGCTGTATGACAGTATCGTCGAGGGCGGCCGTAAAATCGATGCCAACGACTATTTGTACGGATTCGAAGCGTCATGGGACTACGACCCTGAACCCGACCTCGACAAGATCAAGGCGCGCCTGCTGACGGTTAACTTCGCCGACGACATGGCCAACACACTCGAGCTCGGACTGGTGGAGCGGGCGGTCGCGAAAATCCCCAATGCACGGTCCGTTATCGTGCCGGCGAGCGACAAGTCCCACGGCCATTTCGGTTCGCGCTATCCGGAGCTTTGGAAGCAGTACCTCGTGGAGCTCTTGGATTCATTACCGCAACGCTAGGACGGCACGCCCGAAATGCAGTTGCCTCGGATGCGAACGATGCTGGCTCAAGGGCGAACTGCGACGTGGTCGTGTTGCCCTAGTACGACCGCTTTGGGATGATAACGTACATAGCGGACTGCTGCGCGTGGTCTGAGCCCGCGTTGTGCCACTGAAAGCTTCCTCTGAAACCACCCAAGTTACGGACTGACAAGGAAATACACAATTCCTTCCGCCACCGGCGCAACGTCGCCAATTGATGTCGTAAAGCAATTACCTCAAGCTTTAACGAAGCGCGGCGACGAAAGCGAAACATAATGGGCGCGACAAGAACTGCGAGAAATGGGTGCATGATGGCAAAATTCGCTCGGCAGGCTTTTGTTTCAGACGCCTTGTCGCGTTGAAGGAGATATCCACTACAAACGCACGAGCATTGCTGCGGTGCAAGAGGCCGCTATTGGCAAAAGCGGACATGCTCGCGATTCCGGAAACGTCTGTTGTCGGAGGCAAAGCAGACATAGCTAAATTTCGTGACGAACGAGTTTGGCGCCAATGTTGCGACAGTGTTGCGATAGCCGAAACGAGGCATACATAAAATGAGTCTAAGTCGTTGATCAGCAATAAAAAACGTGTGGCCCTTGACAGGGCGCATCCAACCTCTTCCTTGATTAGAATATTTCTAATATAGCTTCAAATAGTCCCAAGTTACCCCAAGAGACCCATGTGAAGCGCTTTGCAGACCTATCCGAGCAGGAAATCCTCGCTCTCGCCATCTCCAACGAAGACGAGGACAGCCGCATCTACCGGGGCTTCGCCGAAGGGCTGCGCGAGGCCTTCCCGGCCTCCGCCAAGGTGTTCGACGAGATGGCCGACGAGGAGGTGCGGCACCGGTCCATGCTGTTCGACATGTACCGCTCGAAATTCGGCGAGTACCTGCCGCTGATTCGCCGCCAGGACGTCAAAGGCTTCATCCATCACAGCAAACCGCTCTGGCTGATGCGGCCGCTGGGCCTCGACGAGGTACGAAAGTTCGCCGAGAACATGGAATTCGAGGCGGAGCGTTTCTATCGCAAGGCGACGGAAACGACGCGCGACGTCTCGGTTCGCAAGCTCCTGACCGAACTCGCCGAAATCGAGGCCGAGCACGAGAACATGGCCCACAAGCTCGGCCAGAGCATCCTGACCAAGGACGCGCGCGCCAAGGAGGACGAGACCCAGCGCCGCATGTTCCTGCTGCAATACGTGCAGCCGGGATTGATCGGCCTGATGGACGGCTCGGTCTCTACGCTCGCTCCGGTGTTCGCCGCGGCCTTCGCGACCCACAGCACCTGGGAAACGTTCCTGGTGGGGATGGCCGCTTCGGTCGGCGCCGGCATCTCGATGGGTTTCGCCGAGGCGCTGTCCGACGACGGGTCGCTCACCGGGCGCGGCACGCCCTGGATCCGCGGCACGGTCTGTGGGCTGATGACCACGATCGGCGGCGTCGGCCACACCCTGCCCTATCTCATTCCGGATTTCTGGGCGGCCACGGTCCTGGCCATTATCGTGGTGGCTGTCGAGCTCGCGGCGATCTCCTGGATTCGTTACCGGTACATGGACACGCCATTCCTTTCGGCGGCGTTCCAGATCGTTGTCGGCGGCACGCTCGTGTTCATCGCCGGGATCGTGATCGGCAGCTCTTGAACTTCACCGTCGTTGTGTCATCACCGGTGCGGCTTCTTCGTCAGAGCATGAGCCGCAGCCGATGTTCGTCCTCGCCCACCTGTCCGATCCGCACCTGGCGCCGCTGCCCCGGCCGCGCCCGCTTGAGCTCTTGTCCAAGCGCGGCCTGGGCTACGTCAACTGGCTGCGCAAGCGCCGCGGGATCCATCGCGCCGATGTGCTGGAGACGCTGGTCGCCGATCTCAAGACCCGCGCTCCCGATCACGTCGCGGTCACCGGCGACCTGGTCAATCTGTCGCTGGCCAGCGAATTCGAGCCGGCGCGAGCCTGGCTGCAGAAGCTCGGCGGTCCCGGCGACGTGACCGTCGTTCCGGGCAACCACGATTGCTATGTGCGCGCTGCCGTGGGATCGGCGCTGCGCGAATGGAATGCTTACATGCGCGGCGACGGCGGCGAGAGCTTCCCCTTCGTGCGGCGGCGCGGGCCGCTGGCGCTGATCGGACTGTCGACATCGCTGCCGACGCTTCCCTTTGCCGCGACCGGCCGGCTGCACGGCGACCAGATCGCCCGGCTCGGCGAGGTGCTGGCCAGGCTCAGGCGCGAGGCGTTCCGCGTCGTGCTGATCCACCATCCGCCATTCGCGGGCGCAAACTATTTCCGCCGCCTGGACGATGCTGGTGCGCTGCGCGACGTGCTGCAAGAGCACGGCGCGGAACTGGTGCTGCACGGCCATCACCACGAGGCGTCGCTCCACTGGTTGTCGGGGCCGCAGGCCCGCATCCCCGTCGCCGGCGTGCCCTCCGCATCGGGGGCACCCGGCCACCACGACGATCCGGCCGGCTACAATCTCTATGAGATCGAAGGCGCCTGGGGCGCCTGGCGCTGCACGATGATCGCGCGCGGATGGCGCGACAGCGCCATTGCCGAGGTGAGCCGGCAGGCGCTGTTTGTGTGATGGCTATCGCGGCAGCCGCGATGCGACGATCCAGAGCACCGCAAACAGGGCAAAGCTGCCGAAGATCAGGCCGAACAGGAAGACGCCCGCCATGCGCCACCGCCAGCGGCGCCGGCTGCCCTGCAGGCTTCGGTACAACCGGTCGTGCAGCGGACTTTCGTCCTCGGCCAGCGCCCGCTCGCGCTCGATGATGCGGGCTGCAACGTAATGAGTGACCGCTTCGACGATCTCGGCGATGTCGTTTGATTCCGCCAGCAACTTGCGACCGTAGCGGGTGTCCTGCACGAAACGGTAGCGCCGCTTGTCGCGCGCCATTGCCACATGCGCGATGGCGTCGATCCACAACCGCGGCGTGTCGCCCCGGCTGATGCCGCGGTCGAACAGGTCGATGTCCGGCGGGGTCTCGTCGAACAGCGGATCGAGCGCGTCATCAAGCAGTTCGAGCCGCGCCATCTCCGCGTCGCGGAGGTCGACCACCACGCTCGATTTTTCCGCGATTTCGATGCGGGTCTGCCGGACGGCTTTCTTCAGATGCCCGGGCGGCGCATCCGCGGGGGCCATTTCATCGGCAGCCTTGCGCTTCCTACCCCACATGACTGCAATTTAGCAGCCAGTGCCCGGCCCCGTAAACCACACAAGCTGTTGTTTTCCCCGTGTTTTTGGGGAACTTGCGGTCAGGCCGCGTGCCCGCCCAGTCCATACGCCCGGCCCCATCCGAGGCCGTCCTCGGTGCGCGCGCGGGGCTTGTATTCGCAAGCCGTCCAGCCCGACCAGCCGAGCCTGTCGAGCGCCTCGAACACACCCGGATAGTTGATCTCGCCCTCGTCCGGCTCGGCGCGCGAGGGCGCCGCCGCGATCTGCACATGACCGATCAGCGGCAGGTGTTTCTGGAAGCGCGTGATGAGATCGCCGCTGACGATCTGCACATGATAGAAATCGAACTGGATCTTGATGTTGGGCCGGCCGGCCTTAACGATGATGTCGGCGGCCTGCTCGATGCGGGTGAGAAAGTAGTTCGGCCGGTCGCGCTGATTGATCGGCTCGATCAGCAGCGTGACGTTCTTTTCCTTGGCCAGATCCGCGGCGCGCGCGAGGTTGGCGATGAAGGTGCGCTCCGCGGCCGGCCGCTGCTCCGGCGGCACCGTCCCCGCCATGCAATGGATCGCGCTGCCGCCGATCGCCACTGTGGTGTAGAGCGCCTGCTTGAACACCACGTCCCAGTCGTTCTCGCGGCCCGGCACCGCGCCCAATCCGGAATCGCCCGGGCGGGAGCCTACAAAGGTGTTGATGCCGAGCTGCTTGAGCCCATGCTTGTCGATTTCGGCCTTGAGCGCCGAAGGCGCGTGGTCATAGGGCGCCTGCAGTTCCACCGCCTTGAAGCCAGCCGCCGCGGCCGCGCCAAAGCGCTCGAGCAGCGGCCGTTCGGTGAAGAGGTAGGCGAGATTGGCGGCGAAGCGGGGCATGGCGGCGCTTTCGGTTCGGGAATGACTTCGATGTTCATTACCGCACTTCGTCCGGACCCGCACCCGGCACTGCCGATAGGCCTCTGAAATTCATTGGATTTTTCGGTAGACTTTAGTGGGCATAAGTGGGCAGCGCATCCCCCTCGCTCGACTTCAAGGCAAACGCGTGATCGCGCCGCTGTCGCGAGCGCTCGGGCCGGGCGGACGGCTGATCGCCATCCATTCGCACGGCAACGATCCGGGCCACGAAATCGTGCAGAAGGTTTGGCCGGGGGACAACCCGTTCCTGCACGACCGCCATCAGATCATGAAGGCGGTCAAGCAGGAGCTCGGGCCCGCCGGGCGCGATCTCAACTTCAACGCCTACGCCGACAACCGTTCGCTGTTCCGCTACGACATGCACACGCTGCCGAGCGAGATCACCCAGGAATCCTCGATCGGCACCTCGACGCTGTTCGCCGCCTGGAACGCCGCCATCTACGTCGCGCAGGTCGAGGACCACCGGGTCGCGGAAGCCGCCGCCGACGGAAGCTACCTCGCGGCAACCAGCGAGGTGCTGCAGAAGCACGGCGCGCTGTGGTTCTAAGACGAATCCTACGTGATCTCGCGCCGGCGCGAGTGACGGGGAAGCCGCAGCCATGCCGGCAACCCGCGGCCGGTGCGGCGTCCAGCCGCGCTGACCCTGTTTTGGGGCGGCTGCGGCGCATAGCCTTGCTCCCGGCGCTATGCAATGATTGCCGCCTAGGAGGAACAATAAAATGTCCATCGCACGGATCGTTCGCATCGCAGCGCTCGGCCTTTCCGGCGCGCTCTCTGCGCTCGCCATGGAATCGGCTCCGGCCGCAGCCCAGGCGCTCGGGCTCGCCACCATGCAGCCCGGCACGCTGAACCACACCACCGGCACCGCGATCGCCAAGGTCATCAAGGAAAAAGCCGGCCTGAACGCGCTGGTGCAGCCGACCGCGGGCGAATCCGTGATCATCCCGCTGGTCGGCCGCGGCGAAGCCGAGTTCGGCATCGCCAATGCGCTCGAAGTGTCCGTCGCCGTGGAAAACAACCGGCTGCCGGAGTTGCGGCTGATCGGTGCGATCCATCCGCTGCCGACGGCGTTCTTCGTGCGCAAGGACACTACCATGCGCACCATCGCCGATCTCAAGGGCAAGAAGGTGGTGTTCGGATTCTCGGCGCAACGCACGCTCGACATCCTGTCCCGGGCGATCCTGGCCACCGGCGGCCTGACCGAGGCCGACATTTCTCCGGTGCTCGTGCCCAACGTAATCCGCGGCGCCGACGACTTCCTGTCGGGAGCGGCCGATACGTTCTACTTCGCCTTCGGCGCGCCGAAGGTGCGCGAGGTGGACGCGACCGTCGGCGGCATCCGCGCGCTCGAAATTTCGGAAAGCGGCATGCCTGCCGCCCGCAAGATCTATCCCGAAGGGTATCTGGCGCCGGCGGCGCCGGGCCCGTTCTATATCGGCGTCGACAAGCCGATGGGCGTCTACACCTGGGACAATCTGCTGTTCACCAACGCCACGGTGAAGGACGACGTCGTGTACAAGCTGATCGAGGCAATGGCCAAGAACAAAGACGACCTCGTGGCCGTCCAGCCGGCGCTGCGAGCCTTCACGCCTGGGGGGCTGTTTAAGAAATTCAGCACGCCATATCATCCCGGCGCACTGAAGTATTTCGCCCACAACAAGATCGAAATCAAAGCAGCTCAATAGCGAGAACCTGAGGGGAGGACTTGCAAATGCCTGCGATCATTCGTGCCGCCACTGGATCTTTGGCAGCCGCCGTCCTCGGACTGGCCCTGAGCGTCGGACCTGCGTCAGCCCAGACCTACGGCTTTGCCACGCTGCCGCCGGGCACGCTCAATCACACCACCGCGGCCGCCGTCTCCAAGGTGCTGAAGGAGAAGGGCGGCATCAACATGCTGGTGCAGCCCACCGCCGGCGATCAGGTCATCAATCCGATGGTCGGGCGCGGCGAGGTCGAGATCGGCATCACCAACATCATGGAGGCGCAGGACGCGTTCGACGGCCAATTCAAGGACATGCGCCTCATCGCCGCGGTCCATGCGCTTCGCACGCCGTTTTTCGTGCGCAAGGACTCGGGCCTGTTCAAGATCGCCGACATGAAAGGCAAGCGCGTGAGCATGGGCTACTCCGCCATGCGCAACATCGAAAAGACCATGGTCGCCCAGCTTGCCACCGCGGGCCTGACCCCGGCCGACATCAAGCCCGTCCTGGTGCCCAACGTGATGCGCAGCGCCGACGAGTTCATCGCCGGCAATGCCGACATGTTTTCCTTCGCCTTCGGCGGGCCGAAGGTGAAGGAGGCCGACGCCACCGTTGGCGGCATCCGCGCGCTCGAAATCGACGAGACGGGCATGCCGGCCGCGAAAAAGGTCATGCCTTGGGGCTATCTGACAGATATCGGGCCAGGCCCGATCTTCACCGGCGTCGAGAAGCCAATGAAGGTCTACAGCTTCGACAACGTGCTGATCGTGTCCGCCAAGATGCCCGAGGACTTCGTCAACAAGATTCTGACCCTGATGGAGCAGAACAAGGACGAGTTGATCGCCGTGCAGCCGGTGCTCCGCGAGTACACGCCGGCCTTCGCATACAAGCAGTACGGCGTGCCATACCATCCGGGCGCGCTGAAGTACTTCAAGGAGAAAAACGTCACGCCACGAGCGGTCCAGTGATCGAACGGATTGAATGAGTGAACCAGGGGGAAATTCCATGAGTAACGGATTTAGAAAGATCGCCCGCAGCGGCTTGATCGCTGCCTTGATGGCTTTGGCGATGACTCTCGGCGGCAAAGCCGCGTCGGCGCAGACCTACGGCCTCGCCACCATGCAGCCGGGCACGCTGGCGCATACGGTTGCGTCTGCCATCGCCAAGACACTTAAGGAAAAGGGCGGGCTGAACACGCTCGTACAGAACACCGCCGGCGAGTCGGTGCTCATTCCCATGGTCGCCAAGGGCGAGATCGATCTCGGCATGGCCAACATGCTGGAGGTGGTCGAAGGTATCGAGACCGGCAAGCTGCAGAGCGACCTGCGCATCATCGGCTCGATCTACGTGCTGCGCATCGGCTTCTTCACCCGCAAGGACAGCGGGATCGTGACCATGGCCGACGTCAAGGGCAAGCGCGTGCCGGCTGGCTATTCCGCCATGCGGACGCTCGACAAGAACACGCTGGCGATGCTGGCGACCGCGGATCTTACCCTCAACGACGTGAAACCCGTCATGGTGCCCAACGTGCTGCGCGGCGGCGACGATTTCATGGCCGGCGCCAACGACATGTTCATGTTCTCGTTCGGCGGCCCGAAGGTGCGCGAGGCCGACGCCACGGTCGGCGGCGTGCGCGCCGTCAAGGTCGGCGGCAACCTCGAAGCGAGCCGCAAAATCTTTCCCTACGGCTACTTCACCGAAGTGAAGCCGATTCCGGCCTACGTCGGCGTCTCCGAGGCGATGCAGGTGTACAGCATGGACTACATCCTGTTCACCAACTCCAAGATGAAGGATGAGACCGTCGCCAAGATCATCGACACGATGGCCAACAACAAGCCGGACATGGTGGCGACGGCGCCGGCGATGAACGACTTCTCGCTGGATACAATGCATCGCAAGCACACCATGACCTATCATCCTGGTGCGCTGAAATACTTCCAGGATAAGAAGATCGAAGCCAAGGCCTACTAGGGAACAGGCATTCGAGTGAACGACGACCGCACCCCCTCCGGCGCGACACCGCACATTACAGCCGCGTCGGAGGAGCGATTCATTGCCAGCACGGAGGAGTTCGCCTCCGAATCGTCGAAGATGACAGTGCTGGCGGCCAACGTTCTCCAGGCGCTGCTGGTGGCCTGCGTTGTGCTCTGGGTGCTGGACGTTCCGCGGCAAGTCTTCAACGTATCGCTCTACACCGAGCAACTCCTGGCGATAACGCTGGGCCTCACGCTCGCCCTCGCCTTCGTCGCCGAGACATCGCGTCAACCGAGCGCCATCGACCAGGGCGGCGTGACCGCGGCGGGCGTCATCGTCATCTACCTCATCTATCGCTACACCGCGCGGGGCGACATCGCATGGCCGGTGGTCGGCGCCCTTGCCGTCACGCTGGTGTGGACCTTCACCGCCAGCCGGGCAGCCTATGCGCGCTGGTTCGACTGGCTCTGCGCCGCGGTTTCGCTGCTGCTCACGGGCTACATCACGGTCCGCTACGAGGCGCTGACCTATGAGCTGGCGATGCTGCCGGTCGAGGGCGTCGTCGGAAGCGCGATCCTGACCTTCCTGGTGCTGGATGCGAGCCGGCGCATCTCCGGCTGGGGCTTCGTCGCGATCATCCTGGCGATCGCCGCCTACGTCTATGTGAGCCCTTTCCTGGGCGGCGATTTCCAGACCCGCTGGGTCAGCCCCGAGCGCATGGTCGCCTATGTCGGCCTCGACGTGAACGGCATGATCGGCAACATCCTCCAGGTCGCGGTGCTGATCGTCATCCCCTACACCATCCTGGGCCAGGTGCTGGCGCGCACCGGCGGCGCGGATTTCTTCTCCGACCTCGCCATGTCGGCGATGTGGAGGTTCCGCGGCGGCGCAGCCAAGATCGCGGTGGTCGGCTCGGCGCTGTTCGGCATGATCTCCGGCAGCGCCGTTTCGAACGTGCTCGCCGTCGGCCAGGTCACCATTCCCGCCATGATCAAGTCGGGATTCTCGCCGCACCGCGCCGGCGCGATCGAGGCGGTCGGCTCGACCGGCGGCCAGCTCATGCCGCCGGTGATGGGCGCCGCAGCCTTCATCATGGCGGAGTTTTTACAGGTCTCCTACGGCGCGGTCTGCATCGCCGCCGCCATTCCGGCGCTCCTCTATTACGCCTGCCTGTTCATCCACGTCGATCTGGAGGCCGCCAAGCACGGCATCGGCGGCGTCGACTCCGCGGAAATACCGTCGCTTTCAAGCGTGCTCACGTCGGGCTGGCACTTCCTGGTGCCAATCGTTTTTCTCGTCGTCGCGCTGATCTATCCGGAGGTACTGCTGCTGACGCCGGAGAAGGCCGCGGTCGCAGCCACCGGCATCCTGATCGTGTTCGCGCTCATTTTCGGCTACCGCAGCAATCGCGTGTCGCTGAAGCAGATCGCGGTCGCAGTCATCGAGTCCGGGCGCGTGTCGCTCGACATCATCCTGATCGGCGCCGCTGCCGGCATCATGGTCGGGATCATGAGCATCTCCGGGCTGGCCTTCGGCATGACGATGCAGCTCCTGTCACTGTCCGGCGAAAACGTGTTCCTGCTGTTGCTGCTGATCGCAGTCCTCGCCTTCGTGCTCGGCATCGGCCTGCCGACGGTGAGCGTCTACATCCTGACGGCGACGCTGCTCGCACCCGCATTGATCAAGCTCGGTGTCACGCCGATGGCCGCGCACATGTTCGTCATGTACAACGGCATGCTGTCGATGATCACGCCGCCGGTGGCCTTCGCGGCCTATGCCGCGGCCAACATCGCGCGCACCGACGGCTGGACCACCGGATGGGTCGCCTGCGTGGTCGGCTGGAGCACATTTATCCTGCCATTCCTGTTCGTGCTCACCCCGAGCCTGCTGATGGACGGCCCGAGCTACCTGATCGTATGGAACGTCGTGCGCATCCTGTTCGCGCTGTTCGTCGGCACGGCGGGGATCGTCGGCTTCGCGCTCGCGCCGCTGTCCTTTCCGATGCGGCTGGTTTACGGCTTCGTCGCGCTGCCCATCGCGCTGCCGCCGGAGAGCTTCACCGGCGGCCACACGATCAACTTCATCGGTATCGGCGCCGGGATCGTGCTTCTGCTGGTCGATCACCTGCGGCGCCGGCGGCGAAGAGCCGCCGCCGCCGCAACGGCATAAGCAAATGCCCCGCCTTTCGGCGGGGCATCAATTCAATCCGGTCGAGACAGCCGAGACCTACTGCCCCTCGCGCCAGATGCCGAGCGCTTCCTGCGCCGGCCTGTCGGAGATCGAGAACAGAACCGCCTCGTCTTTGACGTTGTGCGAATAGCGGTGCCATGACGGCACCACGAACACGTCGTTCGGACCCCACTCCAGCACCTTGTCGCCAACCTTGGTGGTGCCGTGGCCCTCGACGCAGACGAAGATGGTGCTGTCGGTCGAGCGGTAGTCCTGGCCCTTGAAGCCCTTCGGGAACAGCGCCAGGTAGGCGCCCATGGTCTGCATCACGTGGCCGCCGGTGACCGGATTCGAATAACGCACGCGGGCGCCGTGGCGCGGGTCGATGTCGCCGGCCTTCTTCAGCCGCTCCACAATCGGCTTGGTCCGGGCATAGGTGTAGTTGATGACCGGGCTGCGCTTGCTGAACGTGTCCATCGAGCCGTCCGGCAGCACGCCCGAGCCATAACGCTCCAGCGAGTCGCCGTCCTGGCGGTCGGTGTTCTGCGCCTTCTCGTCGAAGTGCTCCATGAACGACGTCTCGAAGTGGTTGACCGTCGGCATGTCGAGCACGTCGAGCCAAATCACCGGCTGCTTGCCGGGATTGCCGTGGTCGTGCGGCGCCCAGTTCGGCGTCAAGATGAAGTCGCCGCGCGACATGTTGGCCTTCTCGCCCTCGACCGCGGTGTACGCACCCTCGCCTTCGAGCACAAAGCGGATTGCCGACGAGACGTGCTTGTGCGCCTCGGCGATCTCGCCCGGCATGATGAGCTGCACGCCCGCGAACAGGCTGTTGGTGATGCGCGACTGGCCGCGCATCGCGGGGTTCTCCAGCACCAGCACGCGGCGCTCGGCCTCGTCGGCGGAAATCACGTCGCCCGCCTCCAGCATCAGCTTCTTGACGTCGTCGTACTTCCAGAGGTTCGGAGCGCACTTCGATTTCGGTTCCTTGGTGACGACATGGCGGAGCACCTCCCAGAGCGGGGCCATGTCCTTCTTGCTGATCTTGTCGTAATAGGCCTGACGGTTGCCCTGCACGTTGTGCTTGGGATCGACGGTGGCAGCGACGGACATCGTAATCTCCTTGGAATTCCGGGCCCTTTCAGAAAGGGCAAATTCGCTTGCGTTGCCCTCTACATAGCGATTTTCCGGCAAATTGGTAGCCGCACGGCTGCCGCAGGCGGTATTCGCGATTTGCGGGGCTTGCCGCCGGGGTTGGCCGCCGCGGCTGCCCGTTCCACGGCGAATACAGCGAATCAGGTGTTGTTCGAGCCGCCATCGACCGCCAGAAGCTGGCCGGTCATGAAGTCGCTGTCGCTGGAACAAAGATAAATCAGGCTTCCCAGGAGGTCCTCCGGGTACTGGTCGCGCTTGAGCGCACGGCGCGCCACCGCGGCGGCCTTCGACTGTTCGACATGCACGGTGTTGGTAAGTCCGGTGTCGGACAAAGTGTAACCCGGCGCCAGCGTGTTGACGCAGATGCCGTGCCCGCCTAGTTCCCGCGACATGCAGCGGGTGAACGCCGTCACTGCGCCCTTCGAGGTGACGTAGTGCGAGAAGTCGGGGATGCCGCGCGCGACCGTGCCCGAGCCGATGTTGACGATCTTGCCGTATTTTTTCGCAATCATGTGCGGGGCGACGTGCTTCACCATCAGGAACGGTCCCCGGATGTTGATCGCCATCACCTTGTCCCAGAGATCGACGTCCATCTCGGTGACCTTGAGCGTCGGCAGCGGCGCGTAGAGCGCGGCGTTGTTGATGAGAATGTCGATCTTGCCGAAGCGCTCGATGGTCTTCGCCACCAGCGCCTTGCATTGCGCCTCGTCGCTGACGTCGAACGTCATGCTGTCAGTGGAGTTGAGGCCGTGCTTGGCGGCGATCTCGGCCGCGAGGCCGGAGCCGTCCTTGATGTCGGCGATCATCACCTGCGCGCCTTCGGCCGCAAGCGCCCGCGAATAATGCTGCCCAATGCCCACCGCGCCTCCGGTCACGATCGCGGTGCGTCCCTCAAGTCTCGCCATACCACCCTCGGCTGTGCTTAATGTTGGCAAAGGCTAGAGCAGCGGGATGGCCGGCGCCAGCAGGCCGTGGGAGGGAAGGAATGCCGGTCAGTCAGATACAGGACAAGCTCGCCATCCGCGAGTTGATCGAGAACTGGGCGGTGTGGCGCGACAGCTTTCAGTGGGACCGCTTCCGGACCGTCTGGCACCCGGAAGGGCGGATGTGGGCGACCTGGTTTCAGGGCACCTACGAGGAATTTATCGCAGCCAACCTGAAGGGCTACGCCAAGGGCGTGCGCATCTATCACTTCCTCGGCGGCTCCTCGATCGACATCAAGGGCAAGCGCGCCATCGCCCAGACGAAGATGTCGATCTCGCAGCGCGCCGAGGTGGAGGGCGTGATGTGCGACGTACTCTGCATCGGCCGGTTCTACGACTTCCTGGAGAAGCGCAAGGGCCAATGGGGCCTGGTGTGGCGCCGCCTGACCTACGAGAAGGACAGCATCGTCCCGGTCGATCCGACGCAGGCGCCCAAGCTCGACCCGAAGCTCCTGGCGCGCTTCCCCGAAGGCTACCGTCACCTTGCCTACCTCCAGACCAAGGTCGGCTACAAGGTGAAGGAGGACATGCCGGGGGTCGACGGCCCGGAAACCGACAAGCTCTATGCCTTGGGCGCGAGCTGGCTCAAGGGCGGCAAGAAGATTGGATGGTGAGCCGGTCAACCGCCCCGCACTCTTGCGCCGTCCCACACAATCCTTTGAAATAAACCGACAATCACGCCACGGGGGGAAAGCATGTCGTGGGCTGACAAATTCAACTTGCTCAACGGGATCGTGCTGCTGCGCCTGATCTGCGGTTTGTTCTTCATCCCGCATATCGTCGGCAAGTTCACCGAGCCCGCCACGCTGGGCTTCTTCGTCGCCGCCAAGTTCAATCCGCCGGCGACCTGGATGTATATCGCCGGCACCATCGAGACCTTCCTGGCGATCGGGCTCATCTTCAACATCTACACGCCTTACGTCGCAGCCATCGCCGCGTTCCATCTCCTGGTCGCCGGTGCCGCGACCTACAAGGTCACCAAGAAGTGGATCTGGGTGATCGGCGGCATCGAGTATTGCGTGTTCTGGATGCTGGCTTGCATCGCCCTCGCCATGCTGACGTGGCCCAAATAGCCCGGCCTGAATAGAAAACGCGACCAGTTGAGAGTGTGAACATGATCAACGCCGCCATCGTGGGTCTGGGCTGGTGGGGCAAGACGCTGGTGGAATCGCTCGCCGAGGGCAGCGACGTCATGCGCTTCGTCTCCCTGCAGACGCGCACGGTCTCGCCGGACGTCGAGGCCTTCGCCAAGCAATACTCGCTCCGCCTCGCGGACAGCTACGAGGCAATCCTCGCCGATCCAAAGGTCAACGCGGTAGTGCTGGCAACGCCGCCCTCGGGGCACATGCAGCAGATCGTGGCAGCAGCCGCCGCCGGCAAACATGTGTTCTGCGAAAAGCCGTTCACGTTCTCCAGGCTCGAGGCCGAAACTGCAGTCGCCGCCATGCGTAAGGCCGGACGCACGATCGGCGTCGGATATAACCGCCGTTTCCATCCGGAGATGACGAAGCTGCGCGAGCGGATAAAGGCGGGCGAGCTTGGCGTGATCCAGCACGTCGAATGCAACATGACGTTTCCAAACGCGCTGCTGCTGAAACCGACCGCATGGCGCGCCATAAAGACGGAAGCCCCGGTCGGCGGCCTCGCGCCGCTCGGGGTGCACGCGGTCGACGCCATGATCGATCTCTGCGGCGAGTTCGATCAGGTCTATTGCCAGAGCTTCGCGCGGGTCCTGCAAGGCGAGACCGACGATACGAGTTCCATGCTATTCCGCATGAAGGTCGGCATGTCGGGCTATCTCGGCACCGTCACAACCACCGGGCCAGGCTTCAGCATTCAGGTGTTTGGCTCCAAGGGCTGGCATCGGCTCGAAGGCGTCACCCATGTCGCCGGCGCCTCCTCGGAGGAACGGCGGACGCGGCTGTTCGGCGCCTGCAAGTTCCAGCCGATCAAAGGGCCGCTGGAGGTGTGGGAGGCCGAGAAGCTCGATATCATCCGCACCTGCTTCGAATCCTTCGCCCGCGCGGCCGAAGGCGGCGCGACCTTCCCGATCACGCCCGAGCAGATCGTGCACGGCGCGTCGGCCAGCGAAGCCATCATCCGCTCCGCCAGAAGCGGCCAGGTCGAAAAGATTTCGTAACAGAGAGAACAAGCAGCAATGGACCTCGGCAACGGCCTCGGCCACCTGACCTATTCGACGCTCGTGCATCCCGGCGACACCTGGGAAGACATGTGGACCTCGCTCACCACCTACGTGCCGCAGGTGCAGAAGCGAGTCTGCCCCACCGCGCCGTTCGGGGTATCACTGCGGCT
Source organism: Xanthobacteraceae bacterium (assembly GCA_009694215.1). Taxonomy (GTDB): domain Bacteria; phylum Pseudomonadota; class Alphaproteobacteria; order Rhizobiales; family Xanthobacteraceae; genus Z2-YC6860. Next base: position 19,586 of record SHVN01000002.1, on the reverse strand, counting down.
GTCGAATTCCTCGGCCTCGACGCTGGTAAAGAGCAAGCCCGAGCGCGACAAGCTGAAAAGCTTCCTCGCCGACAACAACATGTATCTCTACACCGTCAATGCCTTCCCCTATGGGCCGTTCAAGAACCAGATCGTCAAGGAGCAGGTCTACGAGCCGGACTGGCGCTCGGAAGAACGCACGCAATACACCATGAACGTCGCGGAAATTCTCGCCGACGTGGTGCCAATGGGAATTTCGCCGTCGATCCAGAGCGCACCTTTGGGCTTCAAGCCCAACGTCACCGGCAAGGCCGTGATCGACAGCTACACCGAGCACGTCATGCGGGTAGCGGCCCGGCTGATCGACCTCGAAAAGCGCACCGGCCGCACCGTGACGCTCGCGCTCGAACCCGAGCCATTCTGCTTCCTGGAGACCACCGAAGAAACGGTCGATTACTTCACCAACCATCTCTACACCGGAAAATCCGCCGAGATGTTGGCGAAGTTCTCCGGCCTGCCGATCTCCGAGGCGATCGTCGCGCAGCGCCGATTCATCGGCACCGTGTTCGACATCTGCCATCAGGCGGTGGTGTACGAGGACATCGCCGTGTCGCTGCAGAAGCTCGTTGACGCCGGCATTCCGATCTTCAAGCTGCAGGAAGCCGCAGCCTTGCGGATTCCAAACGTGACTCAGAAAAATGTCGACACGCTCCGACGCTACGCCAAGACCATCTATCTCACCCAGACCGTCGAGAAGAAGGACGGCAAACTCAACCGCTTCCTCAATCTCGAAGACGCCTTCAAGGCCTGGGAGACCGACCCGGGCCCGCGCGAATGGCGTACGCATTTCCACGTCCCGGTGTTCCTCGACGACCTCGGCGAGTTCGGCACCACGCGCTTTGCCATCGAGGACGCACTGAAGTTCCACAAGAAAAAGCCGCTGTCGCGTCAGCTCGAGATCGAGACCTACACCTGGGACGTGCTGCCGGATCATCTCAAGACAGGCGACATCGTCGATTACGTCTCGCGCGAAATCGAATGGGTGCGGGCGCAGCTTCAGTAACGCAACTTCAATAACGAGGGTCATGCCATGAAGGTCGGTTTCATCGGGACGGGCCGCATGGGCGGGGCCATGGTCCTCCGCCTGCTCGAAGCCAAGCACGACGTAGGGGTTTACAACCGCACGCCTGCGAAGACGAAACCGCTGGCAGATGCCGGCGCCAAAATCCTCGGCTCGGTCGCCGATACGACCCGCTACGGCGATGTCGCCTACACCATGCTGGCCGACGATGCGGCGCTGGAAGATGTCGTGTTTCGGAGCGAAGGCCTTCTCGCATCGCTGCCGAAGGGCGGCGTCCACGTCTGCGCCGGTACCCACGGCATTCCGGTGATCCGCAAGATCAAGGCGGCCCACGCCGACAAGGGCCAGATCCTGGTGGCCGCTCCCATGATGGGCCGGCCGGAACTCGTTTCGTCAGGCACGGCAGGCGTTTTCGCCTCGGGACCAGCCGATGCGCTGGCCAAGTGCAAACCGCTGTTCGGAGCCATCGCCCGGCGCACCTTCGAGGGCGGCGCCGATCCGGAGGCCGCGACCGCCATGAAAATCGCCAACAATTTCGTTCTCGGCTGCGCCATGGAGGCGATGGGCGAAGGCTTTGCGCTCACGCGCAAATACGGCGTGGAGACGAGTGTCTTCTACGACGTGATGACCGACGGGCTGTTCAACTGCTCGGCCTACAAGGTCTACGGCAAGATCATGGTGGACGAGAGCTATTCGAAAGTCGGCCAGATGGCGGTGCTTGGCCTGAAGGACGCCAACCTGGCGCTGGAGGCCGGAGGCCTCAAGGGCGTGCCCCTGCCGAGCGGCAATGTCTGGCGCGACCGCCTCGTCGGTGCAGTCGCACACGGCGACGGCGACAAGGACTGGGCGGTGATGGCGCTCGAACAGGCGCGCGCCAGCGGATTGGCGTGAGACAACAAAGAGTCCCGAAAATGACCACCGCGTTCGACTTCACCCCGCTCCTGCCCCCCGGCCTCCCAGCGCCTGCTGTCAAATGGACCGGCTCGCCAAAATACAATTTCACGGGCGGCAACAACGACGCCGATGAACTGCCGCTCGACGGGCTGGTCGCAGCATCTGACGCGGTGCTCAAGCGCGAGGGCCGCACGCTTGCGACCTATGGGCTTGCCAGCGGCCCGCAAGGCTACCGCGCGCTCCGCGATTTCCTCGTGCAGAAACTCAAGCGCGACGCCGGCATCGTCTGCACGGCAGACGAAATCCTCGTGACCTCCGGTTCCTTGCAGGCTCTCGATCTGGTCAACGGCGTGCTGCTCGCCCGTGGCGACACCGTCATCATCGAGCAGGAGTGCTATCAGGGCTCGATCAACCGCCTGACCCACATGGGCGTCAACGCGATCGGCATTCCGCTCGACCGAGACGGCATGCGGATGGACGCGCTGGCGAGCGCGCTCGACGATCTCAAGCGCCGCGGTATCCGCGCGAAATACATCTACACCATCCCGACCGTGCAGAACCCGACCGGCAGCATCCTACCAGAATCCCGCCGCGCCGAGATGCTCAGGCTCGCCGAGACGCATGGCGTGCCGATCTTCGAGGATGACTGCTACGCCGACCTGATCTGGGACCACAAGCGGCCGCCGGCGATTCACGCCATGAGCAAGAGCGCCAACGTGATCCACATCGGCTCGTTTTCGAAATCGGTCGCCCCGGCGCTGCGCGTCGGCTACATCGTCGCGCCCTGGGCAATCCTGTCGCGCATGCTCTCGATCAAGTTCGACGCCGGCTCAGGCGCCGTCGAGCAGATGGTGCTGGCGGAATACTGCGCGCCGCATTTCTCCAGGCACATCCCCGAACTGACGCGGGGACTGCGCAAGAAACTCGACACACTGATGGAATCGCTCAACGAGCAGTTCGGCACCACGGCCGAGTTCGAGGAGCCGAAGGGCGGTATCTTCCTGTGGGTGAAGCTGCCCGACAACGTCGACACGCTGAAGCTCTACCAGCCCGCGCTGCAAGCCGGCGTCGCCATCAATCCCGGCCCGGAGTGGTCGGTGAACAAGCCACATAGCAAGAGCCGGATGCGGCTTTGCTTCGCAAGCCCGACCCACGACGAGATCCGCAAGGGTATTGCGGTCCTGGCCGATGTCTGCCACCGGGAGTTCGGCGTTCCGACGCGCATTTCCAACGTGAAGCGCGGCTGACCGGGCTGGTTTCGACGCAGCGTTTGGAGGACAATGGGCCGCCCCGCAACGCCGAGGTGGAGGAAATGCCGTGACATCCAAATCGCTGACGCCCGAGCAGATGGAATCCCGCACCGCCCGCTTCAACAAGCTGCAGACCTACCAGAAGCAAAACTTCGAGGCCCACAACATCCCGCCCGGCGCGGTCGAGAAGGTCACCGCCCGCAAGGTGTTTCCGGTGATGGCGCCGCCCGACTACCAGGGCCGCAGCGCCGGCGCCCCGGTCAAAGGCCCGCGCGGGCTCATCGTCAGCATCGCCGAATGCCCGCCGCGCAATGGCCCGGGCCTGCACCGCCATCTCAACACGGTGGAAAATTTCTTCTGTCTGTGCGGCCGCTTCGAGATTTCCTGGGGCGACGAGGGCCAGCACAAGACGATCCTCGAGCCCAACGACATGATCTCGATCCCGCGCGGCGAGAACCGGATGTTCTTCAACATCTCCGACGAGGTCGGGAGGCTTCTGGTGATGATCGTGCCGGAGACCGACCAGCAGGTCGATCCGATCACCTACGCGCCGAGTTTGGGCAAGGAGATCGAGAACGAATACGGCAAGAAGGCCCTGGAGGGCCTCCAGACCATCGGCTTCAAGTTCGAAGAGCCGGTCGGCTGATACCGAGTCGCAGCGCAGCCGCATACCCCCGCTTGTCACCCCCAGGCTTGACCCGGGGTCCATGCAGCGGCGCAAGGACTGATCACCTCATCGGCTGAATTCGCTGAAATCAGTCATGGATGGCCGGGTCAGGCCCGGCCATGACGTCTGTTATGAGGCTGCACTCCACGTAAACCCAACTCAGCCAAATGCCGCCTTGAAATCCTGCACGAACTGCTTGGTCGTGATCGGTTCGCGGCCGACGATGTCGCGGATCGGCTGCGTGTTCTCCTTGGAGAACGCGCCCTTGCCGCCAGCCCGCGCTATCGCAATCAGGTGCGTGACAAGCCAATCCGGCATGTTGCGAGCCTTCAGAGCCGCCTCGGCCTGTTCAAGCGTCACGGCGATGTAGGTGATGGGCTTGCCCAACGCCTCGCCGATCACATTGGCGAATTCCCCGAACGTCGTGCTGACCCCGGAGAAGACATACATCTTGCCCGAGTGCTTGGCCGGGTCGCGCAGCACCCGCGCGCCGAGCGCGCCGGTGTCGCGCACGTCGATCAACGCCACCGGCAGATCCTTCGGCCACGGCTGCACGATCTTGCCGTCGTTCTTGATCGAGGCCGCCTGCCCCATGATGTTCTGCATGAACAGGCCAGGGCTGAGGATGCACCATTGCAGCCCGCTCTTCTTGAGATGCTCCTCGATCTTGTGATGCGCTTGGCCGTTGACCGACTCCACGTCCGGGCCGATCACGTCGCGGCCGCCCGTGACCTTGACGATGTATTCCGCCCCCGCGGCCTTCGCGGCCTCGATCACGTTGATCTGCTGGACATCCGACTTCGGATTGTGGCCGGTAACGAGGAACACGCGCTTGGCGCCGGCCAGCGCCTTTTCAAGGCCGGCGCGATCGTCAAGCTCCGCCACCGCAGTCCTGGTGTCCGCGCCCAGCACCTCTTCCGCCTTGTCGGCGTTTCGGACGATGCAGACTGGGCTCTCGCTCAGGCCCTTGAGTTCCTTGACAACGGCTCGCCCGGTGTTTCCGGTGGCTCCGACGACGGCATACATGGCGTTGCTCCCTTGCTCTTCTTGTTTCTGGTTTAACGGACCTTGACCCGCTCGATGAACTTGCCGAACGCAGCAAGCTGCTGCTTGATCAGGTCGGTCGCACCTTGGTCCTTCAGCGCGCCGTCGGCGAACTTGCTCGCCGCCATGTTGACGATCACCTCGGGCTTACCGAACAGCTGCGCGTCGATCGCCTGCAGCACCATGCGCAGATGATATTGCATGCGCGAGCCGCCGAGCAGGCCAGGCGCCGCCGACTGGATGCACACCGGCTTGTCCTTGAACGAGACCTCCTTGTAGCGCGACAGCCAGTCGATGGCGTTCTTCAGGCCCCCCGGCACCGACCAGTTGTATTCGGCAGACACGATCAGCACGCCGTCGGCGGCCTGGATCGCCTCGTTCAGTGCGTCGCACTCCTTGGGGATGCCAGTCGCCTGCTGGTCGTCAAAATTGTAGATCGGAATCTTCGCAAACGACGGCGCTTCCTTGATCGTCATGCCCTCGGGGGCGAGCCCCATCGAGGCCGTCATGAGCTGCCGGTTGAAGGAGCCCTTACGCAGAGAGCCGCATATCGCCACAACTTGAGCCATTGCTTGTCCTGTCGGTTGGTTCGAGCGTTTGGAATTTAATGCCGCGAAGAGCGGCTGCAAGGTCCATAGCACGGCCACCGCTCCTGTGGCGAGGCGTGGCGATCCGGAACGAGGCCGAGGCTAAAGCTGCGGGATGCCGGCCTTTTCCCGCACACCGCGCCACTTGGCGATTTCGCTCTCGATGTGCCGGGACAACTCCTCGGGCGTCGAACTCCGGGGCTGCGCACCGACCTTCAGGATCTGCTCGCGCACGGCGTCGCGCCCGAGCGCCTCCACCAGCGCCTTGTTGATCCGGTCGACGATCGGCTTCGGCGTGCCCGCGGCCATCGCCAGCCCGTACCAGCTCGTCACGTCGTAGCCTGGAAGGCCCGTTTCGGCGAAGGTCGGCACCTCGGCCAGCGACGGATAGCGCTGGGGCGACGTCACCGCGATGGCCTTGAGAGTCCCGCCGCGGATCTGCCCGCTCACGATCTGGATCAGCTCGAAGGCGTAGTGGGTGTCCTTGGAGAGCAGCCCCGCCACAACCGCGGGCGTCGAGCGATAGGGAATGTGGGTGATCTTGACGCCGGCCATCTGGTTGAAGAGCTCGGCTGCGAACTGCTGCGTGGTGCCGACGCCGGCGCTGCCGTAATTGTATTTGTTGGGATCGGACTTGAGGAGCATCATCATGCCCTTGGCGTCGCCAGCCGGAAAGTCCGGCGCCGTGACCATGACCAGCCCCGCGGTCCCCACCAGCGACAGCATCTGGAAGTCCTTGACCGGGTCGTAGGGCAGCGTCTTGTACATCGCCGCCGAGACCGCGTGGGCATTGCTCATCATCAGGATACTGGAGCCGTCCTTCAGGCCCTTGGCGACCTGATCGCCGCCGAGGATGCCTCCGGCGCTGGGCTTGTTCTCCACCACCACCGGCTGGCCAAGAATCTCCTGCAGCGGCTGGGCGATGATCCGCGCCGCCAGATCGGTGCCGCCGCCCGCTCCGAAGCCAACGATGATCTTGATCGTTCGCGTCGACGAGTCCTGCGCCGCGGCGAGAGTCGGCAGGATGGCGAAAGCAAGCGCAATGAAGGCGCGCGCGAAGATCATAGAGGTCCTCCCAGGATTCTCGTTGATAGCGTCTAAAATTATCGTTTGTCATGGCCGGGCTTGTCCCGGCCATCCACGCCTTCCTTTACGTAAGAAAGCAAGGCGTGGATGCCCGCGACAAGCGCGGGCATGGCGTTGAAAGGCTGATCAGGCCTCACATCTTCTTATACGCGTCCATCACGCCCTGCCCTTCGGCGCCGGCGCGCTTGAGCCAGTCGGCGGTGAGCTGCTCGCCGACCTTCTTGAAGCCCGCGACCAGCGCGGGGCTTGGCTTCAGCACCTTCATGCCCTTCTTGGCGATCTCATCGTGGTACCACTCGGTCTTAGTCTCCCAGACCTTCCAGCCGCGCTCCTCGGCAACCTTCGCGGCCTTGAGCACCGCGTCCTGCGTCGGCTTGTCGAGCGCGTCGAACGCGGCCTTGTTGACGAAGGTGACGTTGCGCGGGATCCAAGCGCGGGTGTCGTAGAAATGGGTGAGCGTCTCCCAGACCTTGGAGTCGTAGCCGGTCGCGCCCGACGACATGAACGCGTTGACCACGCCGGTCGCCAGCGCCTGCGGCAACTCCGCCGCCTGCACCGTCACGGCCTGCGCGCCCACGAGTTCGCCGATCCGCGCGGTGCCGACATTGTAGGCCCGCCACTTCAGGCCCTTCATGTCGTCGATGGTGTTGATCTCTTTCTTGGCGTAGATGCCTTGCGGGCCCCAGGGCACGGTGAACAGCACCATGATGCCCTGCGCCGCGAGCTTCTGCTCGATTAGCGGCTTGGAAGCGGCCCAGAGCTTCTTCGCCTCCGGGAAGCTTGTCGCCAGGAACGGCACCACGTCGATGCCGAAGATCGGGCTCTCGTTCTCCAGGATCGAGATCAGGATTTCGCCGGCCTGAGCCTGGCCGGTCGCAACCGCGCGCTTGATCTCCGGCGCCTTGAACAGCGAGGCGCCGCCATGGACCGTGATAGCGAGCTTGCCGCCGGTCGCATCCGACACGTCCTTGGCGAAGGCGTTGAGGTTCTCGACATGCGGATTATCGTTGGGGTAGGCGCTCGGCAGATTCCACTTGGTCTGCGCCGAGGCGGGCATGGCCGCCGTCAGCGCCAGCGCGCCCGCGGCCAACAGCGTTTTCATTGCGGTGTTCATGGCTTCAAGTCCCTTTCGGTTGAATTTCAGGGTGGAAAAGCCATCCTTGGGAGCACCATCACGATATCAGGAAACACCGTGATGATGGCAACCGCAAGGACGAGCAGAAAGAAGAACGGCAGCGACGCGCGCGCCACGAAATTGGAATCCTTGCCGCTCATGGTCTGGAGAACGAACAGATTGAAGCCGACCGGCGGCGATACCTCCGCCATCTCCACCACCAACACGACAAAGATGCCGAACCAGACCAGATCGAAGCCCGCGGCCTTGATCATAGGGATGACCACCGCCGTGGTCAGAACGATCATGGAGATGCCGTCGAGCGCGGTGCCCAGCACGATGTACATGACGGTCAGCGCCGCGATCAACGCATAGGGGCTCAAGCCGAAGTGACCCACCCAGGCGGCAAGCGCCTGCGGCACGCCGGTGTAGGCCATCGAGGTCGACATGTAGGAGGCGCCGGCCAGGATCAGCATGATCATGCAGGTGACGCGGGTTGCGCCCATCACGCTCTGGAAGAACGACGGCCAGCTCAGCATGCCATGCCACCAGGCGATGGCGAGCGAGCCCATCACCCCCCAGGCCGCGCATTCGGTCGCGGTCGCCCAGCCCATCAGAAGCGACAGGAAGACCAGCGCGATGAGCAGCAGCGTCGGGATGAGTTGCGCCGACTCGGCGACCTTCCGCCGGAACGTCATCGACGGCTCGGGCGGCGGCTGCTTGTCCGGATTGGCAAGCGACCAGATCGCGATGTAGCCGGAATAAAGCACCATCACCAGCAGCCCCGGCAGGAAGCCCGCCAGGAACACCTGGATGATCGAGACATTGGCCTGCACCGCGTAGATCACCATCATGATCGACGGCGGAATGAGGATGCCGAGCGTGCCGGCGCCGGCGAGCGAGCCCAGGCTGATCTTCTCGTCGTAGCCGCGCTTCTTCAATTCCGGAAGCGCGATCTTGGCGACGGTGGCGCAGGTCGCGGCCGAGGAGCCCGACACCGACCCGAAGATGCCGCAGGCCAGCACGTTGACGTGCATCAGCCGGCCGGGAATCCAGTTGAGCCAGGGCGCGAGCCCGCGGAACATCTCCTCCGACAATTTGGTGCGGAACAGAATTTCGCCCATCCAGATGAACAGCGGCAGCGCCGCGAGCGACCACGACGCGCTGTTGCCCCAAACCGTCGTCGCCAGCACCGAGCCGGGTGGCACGTTGCCACCGACGAACAGCATGCCCGCATAGCCGCAGGCCATTAGCGCGACCGCGATCCACACCCCGCCCGCCAGCAGCACGGTGAGGATCACCAGCAGGAGGAGTGCGATCGAGATGAGGTCCACGTCAGACCCCGCTCTGAACGGCGCGCTCGACCACCTCTTCGGTGGTGGTGGGCTTCGGTTTCTCGTAGCGCGGCAGGTTGCCCCGGGCGACGTGGACGAGTTCGTCGATAAATGCGACCAGCAGGATGATCAGCCCCGCGGCGTAGCCGATCTGCGGGATCCACATCGGGATCGAGATCACGCCCTGTGACATCTCGTGGAAGCGCCAAGAATCGCGGATGAGCTGGCAGGCGTAGAACGAAAAGAACCCGATGAAGCCGATACCAATGACGAGGCAGACAATCTCGGTCCAATGCCGGCTCCGCTCCGGCAGCTTGTCGATCAGCAGGCCGACCCGGATCATCTCGCCGTTGCGGAAGGTGTGCGCGAGGCCGAGGAACGCCATCGCCGCCATGCACCAGGAGACGAAGTCGTCGGCCGCCGGGATGTTCAAACCGACCGGCCGGCCGGCCGACAACAGCATCATCAGGACGAAAATCGCCACCATGAACGCGCCAGCGAGATAGCCCGAAAACAGGTAGAGACTATCAAGAAAAGCCCGCATGATGCCCCGGAGCCCGGTGAACAAGACCAATCATGGCGTTTGAGACTGGCATGAAGCAAGCGAAACCCAAAAACAAAGCTGCGGCGAAAGCCCACCTGAAATCCCAGAACCTGAAAGCATGGGACTTCTGGATCGATCGCGGCGGCACCTTCACCGACGTGGTGGGACGGCGGCCGGACGGCACGCTCACGGCCCACAAGCTCCTCTCCGAGAACCCTGAGGCCTATCGCGATGCGGCCGTCCAGGGCATCCGCGATCTTCTGGGCCTTGCAAGAGGCGAGCCAATCCCGGCAGGCCTCGTCGGCGCGGTAAAGATGGGCACCACGGTCGCAACCAATGCGCTGCTGGAGCGTAAGGGCGACCGCACCTTGCTGCTCACCACCAAGGGATTTCGCGACGCATTGCGCATCGGATACCAGGCACGGCCGAAAATTTTTGCCAAGCACATCATCAAGCCGGAGATGCTGTTCGAGCAGGTGTTCGAGGTCGACGAGCGCATGCGCGCCGATGGCGCGATCGAGCGCGAGCTGGATCTCGCGCCGGTGCGCGCCGAGCTCGAGCGCGCGAAGGCCGACGGCATCAAGGCTATCGCGATCGTGTTCATGCACGCCTACCGCTATCCGAAGCATGAGCAGCGCGTGGCCAAGCTTGTCCGCGAGATGAATTTTCCACAGGTCTCAGTCAGCCACGAGGTCTCGCCGCTGATCAAGCTCGTCGGCCGCGGCGACACGACGGTCGTTGACGCTTACCTGTCTCCCATCCTGCGCCGCTATGTCGCCACGGTGGATTCCGAGCTCGACGCCAAAAAGTCCGGCGCGCGGCTGATGTTCATGATGTCGTCGGGCGGCCTCACCGCCGCCGAGTTATTCCAGGGCAAGGACGCGATCCTATCCGGGCCTGCCGGCGGCGTGGTCGGCATGGCAGAGACCGGCCGCGAGGCGGGCTTTCGCGAGCTGATCGGCTTCGACATGGGCGGCACCTCGACGGACGTGTCGCACTACGATGGCGAATACGAGCGCGCCTTCGAGACCGAGGTCGCCGGCGTGCGGATGCGCGCGCCGATGATGCTGATCCACACCGTCGCCGCCGGTGGCGGCTCGATCCTGCATTTCGACGGCGCGCGCTTCCGCGTCGGCCCCGACAGCGCCGGCGCCAACCCCGGCCCGAAATGCTACCGGCGCGGCGGCCCGCTCGCCGTCACCGACGCCAATGTGCTGGTCGGAAAGCTCATCCCCGATTTCTTCCCGAAGATTTTCGGCCCCGAGCAGAACCAGCCCCTCGATGCGGACGCGGTGAAAACGGCGTTCGCGGAACTGGCGAAAGACGTCGGCGGAAAATCCGCCGAAGAGATCGCCGACGGCTTCATCAAGATCGCCGTCGAGAACATGGCCAACGCGATCAAGAAGATTTCCGTGCAGCGCGGCTACGACGTCACCCGCTATGCGATCAACTGCTTCGGCGGCGCCGGCGGCCAGCACGCGTGCCTGGTTGCCGATGCGCTCGGCATGACCGAAGTGCTGATCCACCCGTTGTCGTCGCTGCTGTCCGCCTACGGCATGGGCCTAGCCGACATCCGCGCCACGCGGCAGCTGGCAATCGAGGAAAATCTCGGCGGCAAGGCGCTCGCCGCCATCAAGCGCGAGGGCGGCCGCCTCGGCAAGGCGGCCCGAGCCGAGGTCGCCGGCCAGGGCGTCCCCGCAGGGAAGGTCAAGATCATCGTCCGCGCCCACATCCGCTACGCCGGCACCGACACGCCGCTGGTGGTGGAGGCGGACACGCTCGCCAAGATGAAATCCGCCTTCGAGAAGGCCCACAAGGCCCGCTTCGGATTCATCGACCGGACGAAGCAACTGGTGGTCGAGGCGGTGTCGGTCGAAGCGGTCGGCGGCGGCGCGAAATTCCGCGAGAAGGTGCTTCGGAGGTCGCGGCAAAAACTCCCCCCGCCCGCTCGCGCGACGCAGTTCTTCTCGAACGGAAAATGGCACAAGGCCTCAGTCTACACCCGCGAGCAGCTTTCGCCCGGTCATAAGGTCAAAGGCCCCGCCATCGTCATCGAGCCGCACCAGACCATCGTTCTCGAAGACGGATGGCAGGCCTCAATCACCGCGAAGAATCACCTCGTGCTCAAGCGCGTCGTGGCGCTGCAACGCACCAAGGCCGTCGGCACCAAGGCCGATCCGATCATGCTCGAAGTGTTCAACAACCTGTTCATGTCGATCGCCGAGCAGATGGGCGTATCGCTGCAGAACACCGCCTACTCCGTCAACATCAAGGAGCGGCTCGACTTCTCCTGCGCGGTGTTCGCGGCCGATGCCACGCTTGTCGCCAACGCCCCACACATGCCGGTGCATCTCGGCTCGATGGACCGCGCGGTGGAGACCATTATCCGCGAGAACAAGGGAAGAATCCGGCCGGGCGATTCCTACCTCATCAACGCGCCCTACAACGGCGGCACCCACATTCCCGACCTTACGGTCTGCACGCCGGTGTTCGACCGCGCCCAGAAGAAGATGCTGTTCTGGGTGGCGAGCCGCGGCCATCACGCCGACATCGGCGGCATCGCGCCGGGCTCGATGTCGCCCATTGCCACCTCGATCGAGGAGGAAGGCATCTACATCGACAATTTCAAGCTCGTGGATCGCGGCAAGTTCCGCGAGGCCGCGTTAATGGACCTGCTCACCAAGGCGCAATATCCCGCGCGCAATCCGATCCAGAACGTCAACGACCTGAAGGCGCAGATCGCCGCCAACGAAAAGGGGGTGCAGGAGCTGCACAAGATGGTGACGTTGTTTGGATTGAACGTCGTGCACGCCTACATGAAGCACGTCCAGGACAACGCCGACGAAAGCGTGCGGCGCGTCATCGACCGTCTGCATGACAGCGAGTTCAGCTACGAGGCCGACCAGGGCAACGTCGTCAAGGTCAAGATCACGGTGGACAAGAAGAAGCGCGAGGCCACCGTCGATTTCACCGGCACCTCACCGCAGCAGGGCACAAACTTCAACGCGCCGGAGCCTGTCACCCGCGCCGCCGTGCTCTACGTGTTCCGCGTCATGGTCGATGACGACATCCCGATGAACGCCGGTTGCCTGCGTCCGATCAACATCGTCATCCCGGACAATTCCATGTTGCGGCCGCACTACCCCGCCGCGGTCGTGGCCGGCAATGTCGAGGTGTCGCAGATGGTCACCGACACCTTGCTCGGCGCGCTCGGCGCCATGGCCGGGGCGCAAGGGACGATGAACAACGTCAACTTCGGCAACAACACGTATCAATATTACGAGACCATCTGCTCGGGCTCACCCGCGGGGCCCGGCTTCCCCGGCACCGACGCCGTGCACACCCACATGACCAACACGAGGCTCACCGATCCGGAGATCCTCGAATTCCGCTATCCGGTGGTGCTGGAAGACTTCCACATCCGCAAGGGCTCCGGCGGCAAGGGCAAGTGGAATGCCGGCGACGGCATTCGCCGCACCATCCGGTTCCTGGAAAAGATGGAATACACCGTGCTGTCTGGCCACCGCCGCATCCCGCCGTTCGGCATGGCCGGCGGCGGGGACGGCCAGATCGGCGAGAACTGGGTTCGCCGCAACGACGGCACGATGGAGCGCCTCAAAGGCGCCGACGCCACGGTAGTGGACGCGGGCGAGGCGATCATCATCCAGACCCCGACCGCGGGCGGGTACGGCAGGCCTTAGATTGAGGAGAGGATCGACATGCACAAACAAGTCATCAAGGCCGACGTCCCCGAGACCGGGGGGCCGTTCAATCTCTGCGTCCGGCACGGCGACATGATCTATGTCTCCGGTCTGCCGCCGTTCGATGCGGGATTCTCCGCGCTGCTCAGGTCCGCGCGCGCCAACAAGCAACCGATCCCAGCGTTCCCCGACATCCCGTTCGAGCGCCAGGTGCGGATCGTGATGGACCATCTGAAGAAGCTCGTAGAAGCCGCCGGCTCCAACATGGATTGCCTGCTCAAGGTTATCGTCTGGCTCAAGGACCAGCGGCAGCAGGAGGAATTCGACCGCATCTACCGGACCTACTTCAGCAGCCAGGAAACGCTGCCGGCGCGCACGCGCATGCAGGCCGGCCGGACGCCGTTCGATTGCGGGCTTGAGGTCGAGGCCATCGGCTACGTGCCATGATGGCTTGAGAGGGACGAACGATGGGCACCTACATCCTTCTAGTGAATTCCACCGATCACGGTGCAAAGAACGTCGCGGACATTCCCAACCGGCAACAATCCTCCCGGGATACCGCGGCAAAACTCGGCATCGTCCGCAAGAACGTTTACATGACGTTCGGGCCCTATGACTTCGTCCAGGTCATCGAGGCGCCGAATGACGAAGCCGTCGCCAAATATGTGCTGACCGTCAATTCCAAGGGCAATGTTCGCACCACGACGATGCGGGCGTTCGACGAGCCGGAGCACATCGAGTTTCTGAAGAACCTGCCTTGATCGAAAACAAAATGGCCGGGCTTTCGGCCCGGCCATCTGAATTCAGTCTGCGTTTGCGATCAGGTCTGCTGGACCGCCGAGAGCATCCACTGGCCGTCGCGCGCGCGGCGGAAGGTCCAGAACTCGGTGGCCTCGGACGGCTCCTCCGAGACGACGCGGCCGGTCGCACGATCGACCATCCGGTCGGTGAGCGAATAGCGCATCGCCACGGTGGCGTAGTCGTCGTTGATCTCGCGCCAGGATTCCGAGAGGTCGCCCTGCAGGAGCTTCACGTCGGAGATCTGGTTGACGACGCCGCGGCTTGAGTTCTGCGCCAGTTCCTCGGAGTAGTACGACAGCATTTCCGGGGTCATGTGCACGCGCAGCGCGCCGAGGTCTTCCTTGCCGTAGGCGGTCTGGATGTCGCCGAGCAATTTCTCGAACGCGTCGAAGTCCGCGGGCGTGATCTCGATCGGCTCGTCGGCCGGAGCCGGCGATCCGCCGCCAAAGCCGCCGACGCTCGGCCGGTCGTTCGACAGATTGTCGCGCAACGAGGGTCCGGTTGCCAGCGCCGGCTGATTGCGGCGCTGCCACCAGGCCCAGGCGAGGCGCGCGACGATCACGACCAGCGCGACCTGCAGGATCAGGCCGAGGATCGAGGCGAAGCCGCCCATCCCGCCCATGAAGCCGCTGCCGGACAGCATGCCGAACAGGCCGGCGCCGAGAAAGCCGGCGGCAAGACCGCCGAGCAAGCCGCCGCCGAACATACCGCCGAACAGTCCGGGCCTTGCGGCCTGGCCTGCTGCGCCTGCGGTCTGGGTGGTAGCCGCGCCGGGGCGAGCCGGCTGCGTCATGCTGCGCTCGATCGGAGCCGCGCGCGGCGCGGTCTGCGTCGCCGCGGGCGCCGAAAACGTGTGGTTGCCGCGGCTGCCGGAACTGCCCGTCGGGCGCGCGTCAACCGATGCAATTGTGAATGCCAGCGCGGCCACGACGGCCATGAGTGCGAGCATCGGGCGATAAGTGCGGAGCATTGGTGTTTCCTCGTATTTTATCGGTTGGGCTCTGGGCCCGATTCCTTGTAGTCCCGCCATTATATCGGTACGCGACAACGCCCCGTGAAGGGACGCTGCATAGTGCCGCAGGGGCGAACGGGTTTTCTGACCTTTTGGGGCGTTTTCGGCCTCTTACCGCACTGCGAAGGCGGAAAGTCGAGGCATTACCAGCCGAGCGGGGCGGCCGCGACGTAACGGTCGCGCTTGAGGAGCTTGCTGGCACAGCTCTTGTCGCCGCAGGGCGCGGCCTTCCGCTCGGCGTTCGCGGCCGTCACGCCCGAAGCCGTGGCGGGCTGTTCAAGCGTGCGGACCGGCGCGCCGGCCTGCGCCATGGCGGGGCTGGCGGTGGCGATGGTTGCGAGCGCGGCGGCAGCAACGAGCGTGATGCGGATCATGGGTTTCGTCCCTCGATACGCATAGGTCGCTTGAGCGGGCGTGTGGGTTCGATGCCGCGATACGCGCGATACAACTTCGTTCAGGCCGCCCCGAACCGCCGGTCACTGCACCTTGTGGCGGCTATCCCTGCTCCAGTCGATGGCCGGGCGGGGACCCGGCTCCTCGACCCAGTCGAGATCCTCGACCGTCGGATCCTTGATCCCGGGCCGGCGCGCGGCGATCGACCCGGTCGTGGCCGGGTCGCCGCGGCGGGCGTCGCCGCGCCAGGCAAACGGATCGCTGCCTGGTTCCACCGGAGGGTCGTAGCGCCGCGTTGGCGGCGGCTCGATCGGCCGCGACGACGCATAGACCGGGTTCTTGCGGGCGCGCGACGCCACCAGTTCGCCGTCCACCGCCCCCGGCTGGCAGATGCGCCGGCCGCTGGCCCGCCGCATCAGATCGACGTGGATATGGTCGTAGTGAAACTGGTTCGACCCCGGCGCCAGCACCGTCGTGAACTGGTCGCAGGCGGAAGCCTGCACGTCGCGGAGAAAGCCCTGCTCCTCGGGTGAACCGTTCCAGCTGCCCTTGACGGTGATGCGGTGGCCGTCGGCCAGCACGAAGGCGGCGATGTCGAGCGCATTGCCGAAGGCGTGCTCAGAGATCTGTGCGCCGGCCTGGCCGTTCATGCCGCGGCAGGAATAGGCCGAGATCTGCTTGATCTCGACCACCGGCTGGTTGAACCACTTGCGCGCCGCGGGCTGCACCGCGTTGACGAACCAACGGTCGAGCGCGGAAACGATCGGGCAGGCAAGCGTCGCCACGGGCCTGATCTCGATCGGGGTCGCGGCGGCAAGCTGCGGATTGCGCGGGGGACCGAGCGGAGGCAGCGGCCGTGTGGATTGCGGCGGCCCGATCGGTGCCGCGCCCGGCCGCGCGTAGGGCGGCAGTTCGTCGTGGTCCTCGATGGGCGGCGCGGCGGAACGGCGGGCCAGAACCTGGTTCATGCCGGGCTGACGCTCACCGCTACGCTGCCAGTCGGGCGGCGCCTGCAGATTGGACGGCGGCGCGCCAAGCTGCTGCTGCGGATACTGCGCGGTGCCGGGCGCTTCGATCGACATCGGCGCGCCGGGTTGCGGGGAAACATACTGCGGCTGTGCGCGCGGCGGCGGATAGGGCTGCTGCTGGATCGGCCAGCGCGGCTCCGCCGCCGGACGGCCTCCCCCGGCAATCGACCCGGGCGGGCGAATGGGCTCGTCGACATAGCCCAGCGCCGAGCCTTCGCCGAGCGCGGAGACCTTCAGCGGAGCGTCCGCGCCGCACATGCCGGGGCCTTCGATCGGCGAAATCTTGACGATGCCGGCGCTCTCCCTGACGGTGCCGGAGTTGAGGCAGGCCACCTCCGCCTCGCGCCGCCACTGCGCACGCTCCGCATATTGCATGATGCCGCGGCCGCATCCGGCCAGCGTCACCAAAGCTGCGGAACCTATGAGCACCCAACGCACGCCACGCGACATGCGCGGACAATGCGAGGAACCCCGTTAAGGATGCTTCAATGCTGACCGTGGGTTTATGGTGAACCAATCGTAACTGCGGCCTTGATCAGGCTTGGCCTTTCAGGCCAAAACGCTGCGGCGTTTCAGGCTCCGGGGAGCGGCAATGGACAAGGCTCGTTTTATCCTCGCGGCGACCCAGTCGTCGATGATGGTGCTCATGGTCACACTGATCGTCACCTGGCTCAACCTCGGCCTGCGGTCCGATTTCCTCTGGCAATGGGGCAAGGCCTACCTCATCGCCTGGCCGATCGCGGCGGGAACCGCCTATCTGGTCATGCCGATGGCGCGGCGCTTCACCGCCCGCGTCGTGTCCCTGATCGACGGCCCGGCCTGATGCTGTCAGCCCTGGGCCTTGCCCACGCCATCGAGGACGGCGAGCTCACGCCTGCGCAGGCACTCGATCTCTGCGCAGGCGCCATCGCAAAGCGCGAGAGCGAGGTCGGCGCCTTCGTCACGCTCGATCTTGAGGGAGCGCGCAAGGCCGCGGAACGGCCGGGCCTGAAAGATACGCCGCTGCGCGGCCTGCCCGTCGCGCTCAAGGACATCTTCGACACCGCCGACATGCCGACCGAATACGGCTCGACGATCTATGCCGGTCACGGGCCGAAGTACGACGCCTCGCTGGTCGCGCTCATCCGCCGCAATGGCGGCACGCTGCTCGGCAAGACCGTCACCACCGAGTTCGCTCATATCGATCCCGGCAAGACCCGCAATCCGATGAACCTCGCGCACACGCCGGGTGGCTCGTCGTCGGGTTCGGCGGCGGGCGTCGCCGCGGGATTCTTCCCCGTGGCCACCGGCAGCCAGACCGGCGGCTCCGTGATCCGGCCCGCGAGCTTCTGCGGCGTCGCCGGATTCAAGCCCTCGTACCGGCTGTTGCCGACCGGCGGCATGAAATGCGTGTCCTGGCATCTCGACACCGCGGGGTTATTCGCAGCTACGGTCGCGGACGTGGCCTTCGCCGCGGCGGCGATCAGCGACCGCGATCTCCGCGTCGACGGCAGCAAACCATCGTCGCCGCGCATCGGCGTGCTGCGCGATCAGCCCTGGGCGCCGGCCAGCGACGACATGGTGGCCGCGCTCGACAGCGTCGCGCGCGCGGCCTCGGCCGGTATGGCGCGCGTGCGCGACATCAAGCTGCCCCCGGTCATCGCCAGCGCATTCCGGGCGCATTCGGTCATCCATGCCTACGAGGCGGCGCGCTCGCTCGCCTCCGAATACGAGCGCTCCCGGGACCAACTCGCCAAGGGCGTGAGGGAACTGGTCGAGACGGGCTTCGCGATCGGCGCCGGCGCTTACGACGACGCCAGGCACACGTCGAACCAGGCACGTCGCGCGCTGTCGGAGCTGATGGCGGACTTCGATGTGATCCTGTCGCCGTCGGCGCCGGGAGCCGCGCCCAAAGGTCTCGGCTCCACCGGCAGCTCGACCTTCAACCGTCTTTGGACGCTGATGGGGACCCCGTGCGTGAACGTGCCGGGCCTCGTCGATCCCAATGGCCTGCCGCTCGGCATGCAGGTGATCGGGCGGTTCGGCGGCGACCAAGCGACGCTCGAAGCCGCCCTGTTCGTCGAGTCCGTGATCGCCCGGAGGGCATGAGCAAAGGCCTCGTGTCACCCCTCCAGCTTGTAGATGTCTAAAGAATGTGCTGTGACGTGCAACTGCCTCCTGGCCCTAGGCAGTGTTCGCGCCGGATTTTTTTGCCAGTGAATTCATAGAGCTACGCCGGGACAGTGGCGGCAGGGACGGTCTGGCGCTGCAACATGTTTGTAACTTTAGTCGGAGGCCGAGTCTGGTAGACTCCAGTGCAGTCCAACCAAGAGGCCTGAAGCTGGATATGACCTTGCTCTCTGAATGTGCATGCGGTCTGCGCGGCGATCGTTTTCGTCGGCGCGGTTCTGTTCGGCGCTTTCTGAAGCTCTGGGATTCCCCCCTAAGAGTCGGTTTCGAAAGTCATGAGGCCCGCGCAATTCGGCGCACGAGGAGCATGACGGAGGCGGCGTAGAGGAAGGCGCGTGCGGAGTCGATGGTAGCCTCGAAGTCCTTTGCCAATCGCCGATTGCGCCCGATCCAGGCAAAGGACCGTTCGACGACCCAGCGTCGCGGCTGAACGGCGAAGCCGATCTGATCAGGGTTCTTACGCACGATCTCGACCGCGATCAATGTCGCCGTGGCAACTTTCTCACCTGCATAACCGCCGTCGGCGAAGACCCGCTGGATAAAGACGCGGCGCGAGGCGCGCAGAAGTGGTCCACCGCCATCGCGATCCTGGATGCTCGCCGGATGCGGTTCGAGCACGAGGCCACGCCCGTCCGTATCGACCAGTGCGTGGCGCTTGCGTCCGCTGATCTTCTTTCCGGCGTCGTAGCCGCGCGGCCCACCGGCCTCGGTCGTCTTGACGCTCTGGCTGTCAATGATCGCACCTGTGGGGCTGCATTGGCGGCCGATCCGTTCGCGGTCGAGCATGACCAGGGCATGATTGATCTTCTCGAAGCGGCCTTCATCGCGGAACGTCGCAAACCAGCGATAGATCGTGCTCCACGGCGGCAAATCGCTCGGCAGCAGGCGCCACGGACAGCCAG
>SHVN01000173.1 GCA_009694215.1 Xanthobacteraceae bacterium | reverse complement strand
GATCCAGGCGTAACTGGAATCGATCCCGCTCGGGCGCGGCCCGGCTTCGGTATGTATGGTCACGTGAGGCATGTCCCGACAGTTGGCATGCCAGTCCTAGCATCATGGCCCGCGGCCGTCATGGCCGCGCGGCGCAATCCAGCGATGCGCGGGGATGAAATTTTGGCGGCCCAAACATCAGCGAATTGAATTGCTGCTCACCGCGCTATCCACGTCATGGCCGGGCTTGTCCCGGCCATCCCGATTCTTGGGGCACGGTGTGCCGCCGGAATCGGGATCACCGGGACACGCGCTTCGCGCGGCCCGGTGATGACGGCTGAATGTGGGGCGATGATGGATTCTAGCTAATGCAGCCTCGGCGCCTTGAGGAACCGGATGCGGTCGCCGGACTTGATGCGCGTGTCGATGGTCTTGCCGTCGCGGTAGATCGACATCGGAATTTCGAGCCCGGCGGGGCCGAGCGACCAGACCTTGCGGTAGAGGCCGGCGAGATCGTTGACCTCGGCGCCGGCGACCGACAGCAGGACGTCGCCGGTGCGAAGGTCCGCCTTCTGCGCCGGCCCCTCCTTGGCGAGCCCCACCACCACGACCCGGTTCTCGATGGCGGTGGCGTAGAGCCCAAGCCACGGCCGCGGCGGCGTGTTTGGCCGGCCGAGCGTCATCAGGTCGTCCAGGATCGGCTGCAGCAGGTCGATCGGAACGATCATGTTGATGTCGCCCGGCGGGCCCTGCTCGCGGCCCTCCTGCAATTGCAGGGAGCCTATTCCGATCAGTTCGCCGCGCGGCCCGATCAGCGCGGTGCCACCCCAGTTGGGGTGCGACGGCGCGGTGAAGATCGCCTCGTCGACGACATACTCCCAGTAGCCGGCGAACTCCTGCTTGGCGACGATGCGGGCCGCGACCGACTTCTGCCGCCCGCCGGCGCCGCCGACCACCACGCGCTCACCGACCGATACCGCGCTCGAAGACCCGATCGGAAGCGCCGGCAGATCGAGCCGCGCCAGCGCCTGAATGAGGCCGAAGCCGGTGGTCTGGTCGTAGGCCAGAACGGTGCCGGGGACCGAGCGGCCGTCGATCAGGGTGAGCCAGATGGTCTCGGCCTCGGTGACCAGATAGCCGATGGTCAGGACGAGGCCATCGGCGCGGATCAGCACGCCGTTGCCGGCACGCTCGGTGCCCAGGGTGTCGGCGGTGAAGGCATCGCCCGGAATGATGGCGCGGATGCCAACCACGGCGCTCAGCGCGGCATCGAGATCGTAGGCGTAATCCTCCAGCTTGGGCTGCACCGAGGCCGGCACCTTCCAATCGCTCACCGACGGCATTGCGCAACTCCCTGTTCCCGACCACCCCAGTATCGGCGATCGTGTGGCGGCCTCAAGGCCCTTTCCCCCGAAGAATGTCGGAAATAGCCCCCGGGGATATCGGTAACACCTGGGCCTTCGTCCAGATGGGCCGCCGCGAAGACACCACAAAAACCACCGGATGGCCCCGACAATTCCATGTTTCCGGCCCGGCGGGTCAGATATGCAGATTCCCCACGCTGGCGTGGGGATCGAGGTGAGCGATCATGCTTCCGAGTTTCCGCCTGATTGCGGCAACATTTCTGTGCGGCTTCGTCGTGGTGTTCGCCGGCCTGCGCATGGCCGTATCGCTCAACGACATCCACGAAGGGCTGCCGGTGATGGCGGCGCATGCCGCGCCGGTCTCGATCGCGCCCGCCGCCGACCATGAGTTGCGCCGCGGCATGACGCCCGCGCCGGTGATGTACGACCTGCGGTTCGCCGTCAGCCGCACCGCGCTAGCGCCGACGCTGCCGGGGCCTTCGGCGCCCGATCTTCCCGCGCCGCCGCTTTCTCTCCTGCCTGCCGAGGACTTCAGCCGGGAGGTCATCGCCTCCGAGCCGGAAAGCACCGTCGCCGCGATTCCGCCGGACGCGGTGGCGCCGGCGGACGCCGCGCCTGCCCCGGTCGAGCCCGCGAAGCCGGAAACGCCGGACGCGGCCACCGATCAGCCCGGCCGGCAGCAACCCTGACATCGCCGCCCGGCGGCAGCTCGTCCCCCGGAGCATGGCAAAAGCGCGCCCGGCAGGCTAACTCTCTGGCATGCTCCCGCTCTCCGTCCTCGACCTCTCGCCCGTCACCACCGGAAGTTCCGGCCCGCAGGCGCTGCGCAACAGCATCGACCTCGGCCGCTTCGCCGACCGGCTCGGCTTCACCCGCTACTGGGTGGCCGAACATCACAACATGCCCAACATCGCGAGTTCCGCGCCCGACATCATGATCGGGCAGATCGCTGCGGCGACGAAGCGGATGCATGTCGGCTCCGGCGGGGTGATGCTGCCGAACCACGCGCCGCTCCAGGTCGCCGAGCGCTTCAAGGTGCTGGAGGCCCTGTTCCCCGGCCGCATCGATCTCGGTCTCGGCCGCGCGCCGGGCACCGATCCGGCCACCTCCTACGCGCTACGGCGGCGGCAGGACGACGCCGCCGGCGACGACTTTCTCGACCGCTTCCAGGAACTCTTGGCGTTCGAGGGGCGGCTGTTCCCGGAGAGCCATCCGTTCCGCAAGGTCAACGCCATGCCGGCCGACGTGCCGCTGCCGCCGCTGTTCCTGCTCGGCTCAAGCGGCTATAGCGCGCAGCTTGCGGCGCACGTCGGCGCGGGCTTCTCGTTCGCGCATCATTTCTCCGATTTCGATCCGGTCGGGCCGATGATGACCTATCGCGAGCAGTTCCAGCCATCCGCGACGCGGGACAAGCCGCTGGCGATTCTCGCGCTGCATGTGGTCTGCGCCGACACCGAGGCGGAGGCCGAGCGGCTCGCCACATCCGTCGACCTGAACTTCGCGCTGCGGCGGCAGGGCCGCTACCAGCCTATCCCGAGCCCGGAGGAAGCCGCAGTTCACAGCTATTCGCCGACCGACCGCGCGCTCATTGGGCAGAACCGCGCCCGCCTCGTCGTCGGCACCAAGGACAAGGTGATGGCGCATCTCAAACCGCTGATCAAGGCGACGCAGGCCGACGAGGTGATGATCACGACGATGATCTACGATCACGAGGCGCGCAAACATTCGTATACGCTGATGGCCGAAGCATTCGGACTGGAGGAAAGTAAATGAATACGAAAATGAAAATCGTAGCGACAGCCATTCTGGCGGCGATGGCAAGTCCGGCGCAGGCTCAGAGCGACTATCCCAATCGCGTGGTGAAGATCGTCAACCCTTACGTCGCCGGCAGCACCACCGACGTGCTGGCGCGCGCGCTCGCCATGGGACTGTCGAGCCGGCTCGGCCAGCAGTTCATCATTGAGAACAAGCCGGGAGCCGGCGGCGCGCTGGGTACCGCTTCGGTCGTGCGCGGCGACGCCGACGGCTACACGCTGCTGTTCGCGCCGGCGCTGGTGCTATCGGTCTATCCGCAGGCGCGTAAGGACGCAGGCTACAAGCCGGACGCGCTCGTCCCAGTGTGCCAGACCTTCACCAACGCGATGGCGCTGGCCGTCGCGCAGGGGTCACCGATCAAGACTGTCGCCGACCTGGTCGCCGCGGCGAAGCAGAAGCCCGGCGCCCTGAACTACGGGCACCAGGGCGTGCTGACTATCCCTCACCTGGCGATGGAGGAGTTCCTGCAGACCGCGCAGATCGACATCAAGGACATTCCATTCCGCGGCGAACCGCTGGTGATGACCGACCTGCTCGGCGGGCGGCTGGATGTCGCCTCGCTCGTGCTCGGCACCACCACCGGCCAGAACGTGCGGGTGATCGGCGTGTTCGCCGAGACGCGTCATCCGGCGTTTCCCGATGTGCCGACGGTGAAGGAGCAGGGCTACGACGTCAGCCCGGCGAGCTTTGGCGGGCTGATGGCGCCGGCCGCCACCCCCGCGCCGATCATCGCCAAGCTCGCCACCGGCTGCGCGGCGGCGGCGAAGGACGACATGTACGTCACCACAGCCAAGCGCGCGGCCCAGCCGGACGACTACTACGACGACGCCGCGGCCTTCAAGCAGCGCCTGGAGCGCGACATCGGCCGCAAGGCCACCGTGCTGACGCGGGTCAAGATCGACCCCTGACCGGCAGAACCCCGGCTCTTTCATGATCAAAAGCGGCAACCTGTTCGCCGGAATGCCGGGCACGCTCGCGGCGGAGCAGATCACCGCGCTGCTGACGGCGCCGAACGTCCGCATCGAGCGGATCGTCTCGCACGGCCAAGCGAGCCCGCCCGGTTTCTGGTACGATCAGCCGCAAGCGGAGTGGGTGATTGTGCTGGCTGGATCGGCCGCCATTGCGTTCGAGGGCGAAGCGCCGCCGCGCACGCTCAGAAGCGGCGACCATCTGCACATCCCCGCGCACACGAGACATCGCGTCGAGTGGACCGATGTGAGCGAGCCGACCGTCTGGCTCGCCGTGCACTATCGGTAGTGGGAGGACGACCATGCGCAGAACAATCACCGCCGCCATAGCGATCGCGGCGATCGCGGCCGTGATCGCGCCTCATCCGGGCCAGGCGCAGGGCGACTATCCCAATCGCGTGGTCAAGGTCGTCAATCCGTTCGGCGCCGGCAGCGCGCCCGACATCCTGGTGCGCGCGCTGGTGACAGGGCTTTCGAGCCGGCTCGGCCAGCAGTTCATCGTCGAAAACCGGGTTGGCGGCAGCGGCGCGGTGGGCACCGCCTCGGTGGTGCGCGCGGACGCGGACGGCTACACGCTCCTGTTCGCGCCGGCGCTGGTGCTGTCGGTGGTTCCGCAGGCGCGCGGCGGCGCCGACGCGTGCTACAAGCCCGACGCGCTCATTCCGATCTGCCAGACCTTCGTCAACACCATGGGGCTCGTGGTGCGGCCGGATTCGCCGATCAAGTCCGTCGCCGATCTGGTCGCCACGGCGAAGCAGAAGCCGGGCGCGCTGAACTACGGCCATCCCGGCGTTCTCACCATTCCGCAGCTCGCGGTCGAGGAGTTGCAGCAGACCGCCGGGATAGAGGTCAAAGACATCCCGTTCCGCAGCGGGCCGCAGTCGATGACCGAACTCCTGGGCGGGCGGCTCGATTTCGTTTCGATCGTCATGGGAACCGAGGTTGGACAGAACATCCGCGTCATCGGCGTGTTTTCCGAGAAAAGGATCGCGACCTTCCCCGACGTGCCGACCGTGAAGGAGCAGGGCTACGACGTGATCCCTTCAAGCTTCGGCGGTTTGCTGGCGCCGCCGGGGACGCCCGCGCCGGTCCTGGCCAGGCTGTCTTCCGCCTGCGCCGAAGCCGCGAAGGACGATGTCTATGTGACCACCGCCAAGCGCGCCGGGCAGCCCGACGACTACTACACCGACGCCGCGGCGTTCCGGCAGCGGCTGGCGCGCGACATCGAGAGCAAGGCGCGCGTGCTGGCGCGCGTCAAGGCGCAATAGAAAGAGCCCCGGCGCAAGGCCGAGGCTCTCCAACTCTCACGCCACTCACGCGACCTGGGCGAAGCCTACTTCGGCTGCGGTTGCGGTTGCGGCTGCACGTACTGCTGCTGGTACGGCTGCGCCTGCGGCTCGAGCGCGCCGGTCTGCTGCGGCGGCACCGGCGGAGGATTCATCGCCGCCTCGTTGGTGCAGCGATCCTTGAACAGCACCGCACCTTCCGGGGTGTATTCCTTGCTCAGGCAGGTGCAGGGGGCCGGCCACCGGACGCGAGGCGACGTAGACCGGGCGGGGCGCGTACCAGACCGGGCGCTGATAGCGGACATGCCAATGCGGGTGGCGGTGTCGGTGATGGCCGAAGTGACCGCCGTGGCCTCCGTGATGGCCGTGCATCCCATGACCGCCGCCGTGCATGGCGCTGGCGGACGTGGGGGCAAGCATGGCAAGGCCGAGCGCAGCGCTCGCGGCGACGGCCAGCGGGGTGGACTTCCGAAGCATCGTTCTCTCCTGTGCATCCCCCTGGGGGATCTCTGAATTTGCCTTCAAGCATTGGTCGGGAGGCGTTGGCAAAAGGTTTAGCGCCCTGCCAGGCGAGCGGGCTCCAACCCCCGTCAGGCGCGGTTCAAATCTAGCAAAGCTGTGATAAAGAGATGTCCAGACCGGATGCCGGACACCGGCCCGGCCTGTGCGAATTGTCACTGTATGGGAGGTTAATTTGGGTCAGCAGTTCACGCTCTCGGCGTCCGACAGCTTCAAGCTCGGCGCCTATCGGGCCGATCCGGCCGGCACGCCGAAGGGCGGCATCGTCGTCATCCAGGAAATTTTCGGCGTCAACCAGCACATCCGCAAGGTGTGCGACGACTTCGCCAAGGAAGGCTACGCCGCGGTGGCGCCGGCCTTGTTCGACCGCACGCAGAAGGATTTCCAGT
>SHVN01000172.1 GCA_009694215.1 Xanthobacteraceae bacterium | reverse complement strand
GTTGATGACGGCGCCGATCATGCTGTAAAGCCCGACGCAGGCAATGATCTCGATGGTTTCCGGAAGACCGAACTCCTTGATCAACGCCTGATAAGCGCCGTCGCTGATCTTGTTGTTCTGAAGCAGTTCGGTGACGGCCTCATAGATCGCCTTTTCGTCGGCCTTCGCGAACGACGGCTTGCGGCGCGCCTGGATCGCGTCCACGACGTCGCCGGAAATCCCGGCCTTGCGTCCCAGCGGATCGTGCACCGCCCAGGCATAGGCCGCAGAAGCGTGCCGCACCACGATCAGAACGATCAACTCGTACAGCCGTTTTTCGAGCTTGCCGTCCTTGCGGATAGCGTCGACAACTTTGTTGACCGCATCCGCGAGCGGCGGATTGTGCATCAGGACGGAGAACGGGCCGACAAGCTTCGGTCGGTTGCTGCGCACGTTTTCGTAAAGCGCCTTGTGCTCGGGCGTCAGCCGCTCAAACTGCACTAGTTCGTAACGCGCCACGTCGCTCTCCCTTATTTCAATGGTGTGTCGCCGGTCGGCGTCGGCACGTCGAACGACTTCAGGAAAATTCCCACCATGGCGTAATAGCCGATGGTGCTGATCAACTCCACGGTTCCTTGCTCGCCGAACTGCGCGATGGCCCGATCATAAGTGGGCCTGCTCAGCTCACGGGTAGCCATGATCTCCTTTGCGACCTCGTAGGCCACCCGCTCGTCGGCCTGCTTGAAGTCCGGCGTCCGGTTGTCACGGATCGCGGCGACAACCTCCGGCGCGATGCCGGCAAGCTCGGCCTGCGGCGCGTGCGACGACCAGGCGTATTGCACCGACTCCGCCCGGCAGACCGTAATGACGGCGAGCTCGAAAATCCGCCGCCCGATCGTGCTGTGGTCGCGCAGCGCGACGCCGAACTGGTTGGCGTGCTCGGCGAGCTTCGGGTTGCGGAGCCACATCGGAAACGGGCCGCGCACAGTCTTCCGCTTGCCCGCGATCTGATCGTAGACGCGCTTCTGCTCGGGCGACATGTTCTCGGCGTCGAGCAGCGGCATGCGGGACATTACGGTGCTCCGGGCGGCCTAGACGTTGAGCGGCGCAAGCGTCGGCCGGCCGCGGATCATGTCGGCGGCCTTCTCGGCGATCATCATCACCGGCGCGTTGATGTTGCCGCTGATGAGGTCTGGCATCACCGAGGCGTCGATCACCCGCAGCCGCTCCACGCCGCGCACCCGCAGATGCGGATCGACCACCGCGCTCTCGTCGGTCTTGCGGCCCATCCTGCAGGTGCCGAGCGGGTGGTGGAGCGTGATCGCGGTGTTGCGGATGTGCTCGTCGAGCGCCGCGTCGGTGCCGATCGGCGTCATCTCCCGCGCCTTGAACGGCTCCATCTGCGACTGCCGCATCACGTCATGCATCAGCCGCATGCCGGCGCGCAGCGTCTTCCATTCGCGTTCGGTGGACATGAAATTCTGCCGGATGCGGATCGGCGCGCCGGGATCGGCGGAGCCGAGCAGGAGCTCGCCGCGGCTCTCCGGATGCAGCATGACGACGCGGCCGCCGTAGGCGTCCTGGTAGGGATCGCGGAATGGCTTGAGATACGGATGCGCGTTGAGCGGCGCACCGGCCAGCAGCAGTTGCACGTCCGGCACCGGCGCGTCCGGCATCACCCGCGCGAACGCCGCCATGCCGCCCGGGATGTCGCTGGCGACGCTGGTGCCGCCGAGGAGATAAGCGTCGGCGAGCGCGGTGGCGATGCGGTCGAGCCGCATCGCTTTGTGGATCGTCCCGGCCGGAGCCTTGCGCTCGAACGAGATCATCGCCGTGACGTGGTCCTGCAGGTTCTGGCCGACGCCCGGCAGCGGCACCTGCGGCTTGACGCCGGCGGCGCGCAGTGCGTCGGGGTTGCCGATGCCGGACAGCATCAGCACCTGCGGCGAATTGATCACGCCGCCGGCGAGCAGCACCTCGCGGTGCGCGCGCACGGTGTGGGTTTCGCCGCCGCGGCGGTACTCGACGCCGACGGCGCGGTTGCCTTCGAGCACGATGCGGGAGACCAGCGCGCCGGTCTCGACCGTGAGGTTCGGGCGCGCCATCGCCGGCCGCAGATAGGCCGTCGCCGCGCTGCAGCGGCGGCCGTCGCGGATCGTATTCTGGTTGCGGCCCATGCCATCGTTGTGGCCGCTGTTGAGATCGCTGTTCCACTTGAGGCCGGCCGACTGGCCCGCGTCGGAGAAGGCGTCGGCCAGCGGGTCCTGGAATGTCGACCAGCAGGTGCCGAGCGGGCCGTCGCCGCCGCGGTGGGCGCTGGCGCCGTCCTCCCAGGTTTCCTGCTTTTTGAAATAGGGCAGCGCGTGGGCGTAGGACCAGGACGGCAGGCCGTTCGCCGCCCAGCGGTCGTAGTCGCCCCGGTGCCCGCGCGAATAGGTCATGGCGTTGATCGAGGACGAGCCGCCGACCACCTTGCCGCGCGCGCATTCGACCCGGCGGCCGGCCAGGTTCGGTTCCGGCTCGGTGAAGTACATCCAGTCGTGCAGGCGGTTGGTGAGGATCTTGCCCCAGGCGAGCGGGATATGGATCCAGGGGTAGCGGTCCCAGCCGCCGGCCTCCAGCACCAGCACGCGGGTGTCGCGATCCTCGGTCAGGCGGTTGGCCAGCACGCAGCCGGCGGAGCCCGCGCCAACGATGACGTAGTCGTAACTCTTCCCGGAAGCCATGCGAATGCCCAGCGTGCGGCGGTAGCTTGGCGCAAGCGTCCAGCCAATGCTAGGGCTCAGTCCGACCCAAGGCATGCCCGGCCTTGTGCCGGGTATCCGCGTATCATTACCTTAGCACCGCACGCGGAGAGGATCGGGGCACGTCATGGCACAGCCATCGCAGCACGAGATCAGGCAGGAGCTGGTGGACGCCATCCGCATGCTGGAGCGCGCGGAATACATCGACCACAACGGCCATTGCAGCGTGCGGCGCGACGCCCATTCGTTCTACATCAATTCCGGCGCCTCGATGCGCGCCTGCCTCACCGTCGAGGATATCGTCGCGGTCGATCTCGACGGCCGGCCGGTGGACGGCGGCCACGTCAAGCCGCCGCTGGAATTCCCGATCCATGCCGAGGTCTATCGCGCGCGGCCCAAGGTCAATGCGGTGTTCCACACCCATCCGCAGTGGTCGACCTATCTCACCATGACCGGCCACCCGCAGAAGGTTGTGTACGCGCAGGCTTCGCTCCTGGGCAACATGCCGGTGATGGATTCTCCGATGTCGGTCAACACCCGCGAGATGGGCGAGAAGATGGTCGCCATCATGGGCGACAACCCCGTGGTGATGCTGAAGGCCCACGGCGTGGTCGCGGTCGGCGCGACCGTGCTGGAATGCTTCGCCTACGCCACCTACGTCGAGGAGAACGCGCGGCGGCAGTACATGGCGATGCAGATCGGCGAGCCTTACGTGTTCAGCGACGAGGAGCAGGCCGCGTGCCGGCAGAAGCTCCGCTCGCCGAGCCTGTTCAAGAAGACCTGGGATCACTACAGGTCCAAGATTTTCTGAGCGAAGTTCCAAGCGCGCCGTCGCGCGCGAATTGATTCAACATCGCCGCGAATTCGTTCCAGCATTCGTCGCGAGCCGATTCAACAATTGTTGCGCATTGTTGCGAGGTTTTTATTCGCGGCACGCAAGGATTTCCTAAGCAAACCGCGCGTTTTCAGTTCCGGAATTCGAACCTTGCCCGACAATGCGCGGCGTGGCGGCGTACCGTCCTATTCGTCTCCACAAAATGGTCATGAATGGGCAGCACGTGTCGGCGCGCGGCGGGGGCGAGAAGACGCCCAAGCGACACAACACAACAACAGGGGACGGGCTGCCTAGGTACGGGCGCCCGGTCGGGCGTTGAAAAGATTGCCGATCTTCGCGGGCGCGCTCGCCTGCGCGCTGATGCCTTCGCGGCTTCTGGCTTCGGGCGATATCGTCGCCCCCGGCGGCACATCGTTCGCCTATGCGGCGAGCCATCACGTCTCGCCGTTGCGGCCGAATGTGCTCGCGCGCATCATCGACCTCGACATCGAGTTCCTGTCCGAGGAGGCGCCGGGCGATCCGCGGATTTCGCCGCTTTCCGCGCCGCCCAGTTCGTTCTCTCGCGGCGGCCTTTGCGGCACGATGGTGAGCGTGGCGCGCGCCAACGGGCTGCCGGCGCCGTTCTTTGCCAACCTGATATGGCAGGAAAGAACGTTCAATTCCAAGGTGATCAGCCCCGCCGGCGCACAGGGCATCGCCCAGTTCATGCCGAAGACCGCGGTGGAACACGGGCTGACCAATCCGTTCGAGCCGATTCACGCTCTGCACGCCGCGACGAAAGTCCTGCGCCACCTGCAGAATCGATTCGGCAATCTCGGGCTTGCCGCCGCGGCCTACAATGCCGATCCGGGCCGTGTCAGCGATTGGATGGCGCGTCGCCGCGGGCTCCCCGAGGAGACGAGCAACTACGTCGTCCGCATCACCGGCCGCCCGGCGGATCGGTGGGCTTCCAGAAAATTTGTGAACGCTCCTGAAGCCGCGTTGATGCCCGCCAAGGCGCCCTGCGCCGAGGTGGTTGAGGAAGTTGCCGCGCAGGCCAGGGTGATCGAAGCCGCGAAGGAGGGGCCCGCGTCGGCGTCGCTCAGGCAGATCAAGGGGCAGGACGCTGTCGCGGCGGCCAAGGCTCCAGTTCGAGGCATGGCCAGGCTCGCCTTCGTGGGATGCGACGGGCGGTTGCGCGGGCGGCTCCGGCGGCTCCGCAGAAATCGGCCCGCGCCTCGATCCCGAAGATCAAGCCTCTGGCGAAGGTTCAGGATCGCATCCAGAAGTCCGCGTCCGCGCCGGCCATGAAGCGGACCCGCGTCGCGTCGGCGCGCTAGAGCGTCGCCTCGATCTTCGCGCGCAACTCCGCCGTCACCTTGGGCTCGATGCCGAACCAGGCTTTCCACGCCGGGATGCCCTGGTGCAGCAGCATGCCGAGTCCCGTCACCGTGCGGTTGCCGCGCGTGCGCGCGGCGGCAATGAGCGGCGTCTCGCGCGGGATGTAGATGATGTCGTTGACCAGAGCCTGCTTCGGCAGCCTGTCGAGCTTCAGATCGAGCGCCGCCTGGCCGATCATGCCCTGGCTCGTCGCATTGACCAGCATCGCGCAGCCGTCGAGCGCGTCATGGCGAGCGTCCCACGTCAGCACCTTGATAGGCCCGCCGAATTCCTTCGCCAAGGTCTGCGCCCGGGTCAGCGTGCGGTTGCACAGCCTGATCTCTTTCGCGCCGCGCTCCAGCAGCCCATAGACCACGGCGCGCGCGCCGCCGCCCGCGCCCATCACCGCGACCGGGCCTGCCCCGGCCTGCCAGTCCGGCACGAACTCCAGGATGTTGTGGGTGAAGCCGTACCAGTCGTTGTTGGAGCCCGCGAGCGAGCCGTCCTTCCGCACCACGACGCACGACATCGCGCCGATCTTCTTCGCGGTGATGTCGACCTCGTCGACGATCTTCATCGCGTCCTGCTTGAGCGGGATGGTCAGGTTGCAGCCGGAGAAATTCAGCGCGGGGAGCGCGCGCAGCGCGGCCTCCAGCCGCTCCGGCGGAATCGCCAGCGGCACGTAGCTGCCCTGGAGCCCATGCTGCGCGAACCAGAAATTGTGCAGCATCGGCGAGCGCGACTGCGAGATCGGCCAGCCCATCACGGCGGCGAGGAGAAAACGGTCGGGGGAGGCCATCTTGTGTCCGTGAACGAATGTGATTGCGCCAGCAAGCACGTTGTCGCGGCACCGCGTCAAGCGTACAAATTCTGGCCCCGGTTCAGCAGGATTTACCCTTATGCCCCGACCCATCCGCCGCGTCGTCACCGGCCACAACGCGCAAGGCCAGGCCATCTTCATCTCGGACGGGCCGGCGCCGGCCGTGTACGACCGGGGTCCGGGCGCGACGGCGGTCACCGAGCTCTGGGAGACCCGCGCCACGCCCGCGAGCAACGCGGGCAACGCCGATCCAACGCATGGCCAGCCGCAGCGCCTGCCGCCGCCGAAGAACGGCTCGAAATTCCGCGTGGTCGAGTATCCGCCGGATTCAAAGCGCGTCGTGGCGCTGCACGGCGCCTCGCACGACAACAAATCCGAAGGCTATGTCCGCGACCTTGCGAACAAGCGCCATCCCGGCTTCCACAAGACCGACACCATTGATTACGCCATCGTGCTGTCGGGCGAGATCTATGCGTTGATGGACGAGGGCGAGGTTCTGCTGAAAGCCGGCGACGTGCTGATCCAGCGCGGCACCAATCACGCCTGGAGCAACCGCACGGAAGAGCCGTGCTGCGTTGCATTCGTGCTGATTGATGCAGAGCCGGTGTAGGAACGCGC
>SHVN01000171.1 GCA_009694215.1 Xanthobacteraceae bacterium | reverse complement strand
ATGATCGGGCGGCTGCCGTTCGTGCGCCATTTGCTTGATCCGACCTTGCAGGTGCTGTGGCCGATCCCGGTGACGGCGTGGCTGCCGCTCGCCATGATTGTCTTTGGCCTCGGCCCGCGCTCGGCGGTGTCGCTGGTGTTTCTCGGCGCGTTCTATCCGATCCTGATCAACACGATCTTCGGCGCGCGCTCGGTCGACCTGCGGCTGTTCGAGGCGGCCAGCATGCTCGGCTGCGAGGGCACCGCGCAGTTCTTCAAGGTAGTGCTGCCTGCGAGCCTGCCCGCGATCTTCACCGGCCTGCGGCTGGGGCTTGGCTTCGCCTGGGTGGTGATCGTGGTCGGCGAGATGACCGGCGTGCAGACGGGCCTCGGCGCCATCATCACGGAGGCGCGGCAATTGTCGCGCACCGAGATCGTGATTTCGGGAATGATCGTGATCGGCATCGCAGGCTTCATCTCCGATCGTCTGGTCATGATGGCCGGACGCCGTCTGCTGCGCTGGAGCCCGAACAATGTCAAACGCTCCGACCCCGATTCTCGAACTCAAGGGATTGACCAAGAAATTCGAGTTCAACGGCGACCGCATCGATGCGTTGCGCGAGGCCCATCTGAGCGTCAACAAGGGCGAGTTCGTCTGTCTGATCGGCGAATCCGGCTGCGGCAAGTCGACGTTGCTCCGCATCGTCGCCGGTTTCGAGAGCGCGACGCGGGGTAGCGCCCTAATGTGGGGCAAGCCGATCGCCGGGCCGGCCCCGGACCGCGGCATGGTGTTCCAGGACTACGGGCTGTTCCCGTGGCTGACGGTGCGCGGCAACATTGCCTTCGGGCCGACCTTGCGCGGGCGGCCTCGTCTGAGCTCAAGGAGACCGTCGATCATTTCATCGAACTGGTGGGGCTGCAGCGATTCGCCGATGTCTATCCGCATCAGCTCTCCGGCGGCATGAACCAGCGCATCGCGATCGCGCGCGTGCTCGCGAACGATGCCGAGATCGTCCTGATGGACGAGCCGTTCGGCGCGCTCGACGCCATGACCAGGAAAAGACTTCAGGACGAACAGCTCGAAATCTAGCAGCGCACGGGCCTGACCGTGCTGTTTGTGACGCATTCGATCGAGGAGGCGATCTTCCTTGCCGACTGGGTGGTGGTGATGTCGCCGAGCCCCGGCCGGATCGACAGCCAGATGGAAATCACGCTGCCGCGGCCGCGTGACGTCGTCGCGCCGGACTTCAACAACATCCGCCGCGAACTGTCGTTGCGGCTGCACAGTCATCACGCGCGTAAGGCGGCGTGACACGCGGATTTTCCTGCTAAGCTCCTGCCATGAGCGACACATCGAACACCATCGTCTGGCGCGGCATGACGCGGTCGCAGCTCGATGCCGCTTACGACAACACCAAAGCCGTCCCCGACGTGGCGCAACGGCGCGATGGCTGGATAGCGCACAGCGCGGTTATGCGGAAAGAGAATCCCGGATTGCTCGATCTGGCCTACGGGCCGAGAGAGCGCAACCGCATCGATGTATTCCGCTGCGGCCGCGAGCGTGCGCCGCTGTTCGCGTTCATCCACGGCGGCTATTGGCAGCGCAACGATAAGAGTATGTTCGCCTGCATGGCGGAGGGTCCGCTGGCGTGCGGGTTCGATGCAGCCATGATCGGCTACACACTGGCGCCGGACGCGACGCTGACCGAGATCGTCGCCGAGACCCACAGCGCGATCCGTTGGCTGCGCCGGGAGGGGCCGCGCCACGGTGTCGGCACTGGAAAGCTTGTGGTGTCCGGCTGGTCCGCGGGCGGGCATCTCACCGCGATGGCGCTTTCGCTGGATGAGGTCGATGCCGGTCTCGCCATCAGCGGCATCTACGATGTTGAGCCGTGCCGGCTCAACAACCTGAACGACAAGCTCCGCTTGAGTGCGGCGGAGGCCGCGTCCATGTGCCCGGTCCTGCATCTACCGCAGCGCAAGACGCCGTTGACCGTCGCGTTCGGCACCTCGGAACTGCCGGAATTGCAGCGCCAGTCGCGCGACTATCACCGGGCGCGGCAGGAGGCTGGCCTGCCGAGCGTTCTGTTACCGCTCGATCCGCACAATCATTTTTCCATCATGGAAGAATTGACGTCGCCCCAGGGCCGGCTCTCCGGGGCGCTGAACGACCTCATTGTCGCGCTTGGCTAAATAACGCAGACTCCCGGTCAACAAGGGCGAATGCCCGGTATCGACAGGGAGAGCCGTATGCGCCACGCGCGCGTCTTGTTCGCCATCGTCCTGGGTCTGGTGCTTACGCCGTTCGCGTCACGGGCGCAGGACTATCCGACCCGGCCGATCACGCTGGTGGTGCCGTTCGCGCCGGGAGGCGGCGTCGATCAGATGGCGCGGCTGGTTGGCGGCAAGCTCGAACAGCGGCTCGGCAAGAGCGTCGTGATCGAGAACAAGCCGGGGGCGGGCTCGATCATCGCGGCGACCTTCGTGCAGAAGTCCAGCCCGGACGGCCACACGCTGCTGATGGCGCCGGCGCCGACCATGGCGGTCAACGTCTCGCTCTATAAGAACCTCCCCTACGATCCGACAACGGATTTCTCGCTGATCGGCCTGCTGTCCGGCACGCCGTTCGTGCTCATGGTCAACGTCGACTTGCCGGTGAAGTCGGTTCCGGAACTGCTCGCCTACGCCAAGGCCAATCCCGACAAGATGACCTTCGCGTCCGCCGGCCCCGGCGTCCCGCATCATCTGTTCATGGAGCTGTTCAAGAGCATGACCGGGATGAAGGCGTCGCATGTGCCCTATCGCGGCAGCCTCCCGGCGCTCAACGATCTGGTCGCAGGCCACATCCCGATGATGTTCAGCGACCTTGGCCCCGCGACCGGGCTGCTGGAAGCCAAGCGGGTGCGTCCACTCGGCATCTCGATCAAGATCCGGCATCCGTCGTTCCCGGACATTCCGCCGCTCGCGGAAGCCGGCGTGCCGGGCTACGAGGCGGTGTCATGGCAGGCGATCGCCGCGCCGGCGCAGACGCCGCGACCGATTCTCGACAAGCTCAATGCCGAGATCACCGCCGTGCTCGCCATGCCGGAGGTGAAGGAGCAGACGCTCAAATACGGATTTCTGCCGCTGCAGAACCGCAGCGTGGATGAGCTCAAGGATTTCGTAAAATCCGAGATCGTGCGCTGGGGCAATGTGGTGCGGGACGCCGGCATCGCCGGGTCGCAGTAATTCGGTTGGCAGGGAGCGGATGATGCAAGGGTTGCGGCGCTGGGCACTGGTTGCGTTGTCGTTGGTCGTCCCGGCGCCGGGCGCGCTTGCGCAGGACTATCCATCCCGGCCGATTACCTTCGTCGTTCCGTTCACGCCCGGAGCCGCGACCGATTTCCTGGCCCGCCTCTTGGGCAAGGAACTCGAAGAGCGGTTCGGCAAGCCGGTGGTGGTCGAAAACCGCCCGGGCGCCGGCACCAACATCGGCTCGAACTCGGTCGCCAAGGCGGCGCCCGACGGCCACACGCTCTTGATGGCGACCTCGACGCCGATGGCGATCAACGTCTCGCTGTTCAAGAACCTGCCGTTCGACCCGACCGCCGACTTCGTGCCGCTCGCTATGGTGGCGCAGAGCCCGTTCGTCCTCATCGTCAAGCCGTCGTTGCCGGTGAAGTCGGTGCAGGAGCTGGTCGCGCTCGCCAAGGAGAGGCCGGGACAGCTTTCGTTCGGCTCCGCCGGTCTTGGCTCGCCGCATCATCTGTTCGCCGAGCTGTTCGCGAGCATGACCGGCACGAAAATGAATCACATCGTCTATCGCGGCAGCGTTCCGGCGCTGAACGATGTCGTCGCCGGGCATATCGATTTCATGTTCTGCGATTTTGCGTCGGCGCTGGGGATGCTTCAGGGCGACAAGGTGCGGCCGCTCGGCGTGACCACCGCGGCGCGCATTCCGGCATTCTCGAACATTCCGCCGATCAACGACGTGGGCCTTCCGGGCTACGACGTGGCGGCGTGGTTCATGGTGGTGACGACCGCAAAGACGCCGCCCGCGGTGGTCGACAAGCTGCACGGAGAGTTGAAAGGCATTCTGGCCAAGCCGGAGGTCAAGGAGCAACTGCTCAAGCTCAGCCTGCTGCCGATGGACGGAAAGCCGGTGCCCGAGATGCAGGCGTTCGTGAAATCGGAGATCGTGCGCTGGGGCAAGGTGGTCGAGGCGGCGGGCATCGCGGGATCGCAGTAGGTATCCGTTTGGTAGGATAAGATGAACATTGTGCGCATGGCGGCGGCGCTGGCCCTCGGGCTGGTTCTGGCTTTTGGCACGGCCGCCAGGGCGGACGATTACCCGTCGCGGCCGATCACGCTGATCCTGCCGCTGGGCGCCGGCGGCGCCATGGACATTCTGGCGCGCGCGCAGTTCGAGCCGAAGCTCAAGGAGCGTCTCGGCAAGCCCATCATCATCGAGAACCGCACCGGCGGCGGCACGGTGATCGCTGCGACCGCGGTGGCGAAATCGCCGCCCGACGGCTACACGCTGTTCTTCGTGCCGGCCGGCACGCTGACCACGAACGCCACGCTCTACAACAAGCTGCCCTACGATCCGGGCAAGGATTTCACGCCGATCGCGCTGACCTCTTCGGTGGCCTTCGTGCTGGTGGTCCATCCGTCGCTGCCAGTGCATTCGATGGCGGAGCTGGTCGTGTATGCGAAGGAGCGGCCGGGTCAACTCTCGTTCGGCTCGACCGGGATTGGCGCGACGCCGCATCTCGCCGTCGAGATGATCATGCGCGAGAAGGGACTCAAGATGACGCACGTTCCTTATCGCGGCATGCCGCAGGCGGTGAACGACGTCGTCGGCAATCACGTGCAGATGGCGTTCGCAGACCCCGCCGGCGCGCCGCCGCTGATCAAGGACGGCAAGCTGCGCGCGCTCGCGGTGTCGTCGCGGCAGCGCATCAGCTCGCTGCCGGACGTGCCGACGCTGGATGAGGCGGGGTTCAAGGGGTTCGAGGCGGTGTCGTGGCACATGATCGTCGGCCCCGCCGGCATGCCGAAGGAGATCGTCAACCGGCTGCACGCCGAGTTCAAACGCATCGCGGCGTCGCCGGATTTCAAGGCGCAGGTCGATCGCATGGGTCTGCTCGCGATCGACTCCGCGCCGCCGGACGAGCTTAAGAAGTATCTGGACAAGGAAATCGCAAGCTGGGGTCAGCTTGTGAAGGACGTCGGCATCGCGGGCACCGAATGATGACGCTCCGGCGAACGCTTTGCATTGGCGCGATGGCCGCGCTGGCGCTCGGCGGCGCGCCGGCGCAAGCGCAATCCCAAGCACAATCCCAAGCGCAGGATTATCCCAACCGCGCGGTGACCATCGTGGCGCCCGCGGCGCCGGGCGGGCTCTACAGCCTGTTCGCGCGGCTGATCGGCAGCAAGCTCGAGCAGCGCCTGGGTAAGCCCTTCATCGTTGAGAACAAGCCGGGCGCGAGTTCGATCGTCGGCGCGCTCGCCGTGATCCGTTCGCCGCACGACGGCTATACGCTGATGGTGGCCAACACCAGCGGGCTCGCGACCAACGTGACTCTGAACAAAAGCTTGCCCTATGACCCGCTCAAGGACTTCGTGCCGGTCGCATTGGTGGCGCGCGTTCCCGAAGTGCTGGTGGTCAATGCCGCGCTGCCGGTGCAGACGTTTGCCGATCTGGCCAGGCTCGCGAAGTCGACGCCTGGGGGCTTGAGCTACAGCTCGGCCGGCGCGGGAACCTCGCAGCATCTGAGCGGCGTCGTGCTTGCGAGCGTGCTGGACGTGCCGCTCACGCATGTGCCCTACAAGGGCATGCAGCCAGCGATCGGCGATGTCGCCGGCGGCCATATACCCTTCATGTTCAGCCCGGTTCCGTTCGCACTGCCGCTGGCGCAAGCCGGCAAGCTGCGCATGCTCGGTGTAACCACGGCCGAGCGCATCGAGGCGATCCCCGAGGTGGCGCCGTTGACCGAGATCGGGCTGCGGGAGTTCGACGCGGTGTCCTGGTTCATGCTGGTGGCGCCGGCCGGTACGCCGGGCGAGATCGTCGACAAGCTGCACCGGGAGGTGAGGGCCGTCATCGGCGTTCCGCAGGTGCGGGCGGAGTTCACCCGGCTCGGCCTCGTGCCGGTTCAATCGGCGCCGCCGGACGAGCTCAAGCGCTTCATCGCGGCCGAAATCGCGCGCTGGGGCGATATCGTCAAGAAGGCCGGCATGGTGGGGTCGCAGTAGAGCGGCTTTCAAAAGCAGTCGCTGAAAATAGCCCGCTGCGCCCTTGTTTGGAGCCTGTCCTTTCGATAGATAGACCGCGCCGTTCTGCGCCGCGCGTTTCAGGTTCCGGAGAGGTGGCAGAGTGGTTGAATGTACCGCACTCGAAATGCGGCATACGGGCAACCGTATCGTGGGTTCGAATCCCACCCTCTCCGCCA
>SHVN01000026.1 GCA_009694215.1 Xanthobacteraceae bacterium | reverse complement strand
CGATCTCGCCATCGGCGGGGGCCGCATCGCCGCGATCGGCCCAAAGCTTGACGCGCCCGCCGCCAAGATCGTCGACGCCTCGGGGCTCGCGGTCGCGCCGGGCTTCATCGACATCAAGACCCATTCCGACTTCACGCTGCCGATCAATCCCAAGGCCGAGAGCAAGGTCCGCCAGGGCGTCACGACGGAAATCATCGGCCACTGCGGCTTCTCGGTCGCCCCCGCACTCCCCGGCAAGGTCGAGCTGTTGAAGGACTATCTTTCGCCGTCGGCGCCGTGGACGCCGTTCCGCGAATTGAGCTTCCCCGACTATCTCGACAGCTTCCCGGCGACGTCGGTGAACGCCGGCATGCTGGTCGGCCACAACACGCTCCGGCTCATGGTGATGGGCATGGCGGACCGTGCACCCACGCGCGCGGAACTCGACGCCATGATCGCGCTTTTGGAAGCTGGATTGAACGCCGGCGCGCTTGGGCTTTCGTCCGGGCTATTCACCCCGCCCGGCTCCTATGCGCAGCCGCCCGAAATGGAAGCCTTCGGCCATGTGCTCAAGCGCCACAACGCCGGCTACTTTACCCACCTGCGCGACGAATCCAACAAGGTGCTCGACGCCGTGCAGGAAGCGATCGACATCGCGGACAAGTGCCGCGTTCATGTCGAGATCGTGCACTTCAAATGTTCCGGCACCGACAACTGGGGCAAGGCGCGCCAGGCGCTGAAGATGATCGCCGACGCGAAGGCGCGCGGCCTCGACGTCGATTGCGACGCCTATCCTTACGCCGCCGGCTCCAATCCGCTGAAGAACCTTTTGCCGCAATGGATGCAGGCGGGCGGCGTGCCGGCGATGCTCGAGCGGCTCAAATCCCCCGAGACCCGCGCAAAAATTCGCGCCGACATCGAGCGCGACGGCCTGAACAACTGGGGCCGCATCCCGTCCTGGGACTGTGTGCAGATATCAATCTCCCCGCACCTGCCGCAGTTCGCCGGCCGCACCATCCTTTCGCTCGCAACCAAGCGCGGTCAGGACCCGGTCGACACGCTTTGCGACTACCTCGCCCTCGATCAGGGCGCGACCCGCGTGCTGGTGACCTCGATCTCCGAGGACGACATCGAGCAGATCATGGCCTCGCCCACGGCGCTCATTGGCTCCGACGGCAATTGCGTCGCGCCCTACGGCACCGTCGGCAAGGGCATGCCGCATCCGCGCTTCTACGGCACCTTCCCGCGCATCATCCACCACTACGTGCGCGAGCGCGGCGCGCTGCCGCTGGAGCTTGCGATCCACAAGATGACCGGCGCGACCGCCCGCGCGCTGAAGCTCTCCGACCGCGGGCTGCTGAAAGAAGGCTATCGCGCTGACGTCGCGATCTTCGATCCGGAGGATTTCCGCGACCGCGCGACCTATGCCGATCCGCACCAGTTCCCGAGCGGAGCAAGGACGACGGTGATCGTGAACGGCACAGTGGTGGTGGAGAACGCGAAGCACACCGAGGCGCTGCCGGGCGTGGTGTTGCGGAGAAATAAAGCTGGAGCCGTAGGGTAATCCCGATCAGGTAACACTTGTGTTACCCTCGCTTGATGCCTGAAATCCGCTACTCCAAATCCGCAATCGGCCAGGCCCGCTGGATTGGTCTCCCGTTCGATGTTGTTCGTCCGCTGGATCTGCGAAGTAACCAGAGATCCATTGGCTCGAGCGGCCTGCAACTGCTGATCGGCATGACGCTCAATTCGCGCAGCCTCTCCGAGATCCTGCGCGGCCGCGGTAATGCCCCTGCCTAGAGCGGCGGCGCCTTCCGCCTCTGCGGCCGCGCCTCTGGCGTAACCCGACTAATCTGCTTCAAATTTCAAACACGGAGTCAAACGGCGCGTATGTTGCTGGCTGTAAGCT
Organism: Xanthobacteraceae bacterium; assembly: GCA_009694215.1. Taxonomy (GTDB): domain Bacteria; phylum Pseudomonadota; class Alphaproteobacteria; order Rhizobiales; family Xanthobacteraceae; genus Z2-YC6860. Next base: position 29,790 of record SHVN01000026.1, on the reverse strand, counting down.
TGTAGGCGCGGAGCGCCATCCGGCGCGCTTCCCGATTAAGCTACCGCAGTTCTTCATCCAGTTTCTCACCGATCCTGGCGATACAGTACTCGACATCTTCGCCGGGTCCAATACCACAGGTCAATCGGCAGAGGTCGAGGAACGTCAGTGGCTCGCGTTTGAGGAGCGGCTTGACTACACCGCAGCAAGCATCCTCCGCTTCATGCCGAAGGATTGCACCGAACAGAAGCTACGTGCGACATACGAGCAAGTGCTTTCGGGCGAGAGCGCAGACCTGTCGGAACAAGGCGATCAGCCTGACCTCGACCTCTTTCGAGCAGCCGGCTAGCGCGTCCACGGAACCATCGTTTGCGGATCTTGGCATCCGCTCATGCTACGCACACTCTTCGCACGAGCCGCTCACATTTATTCCCCGGGCGATTGACTCGCTTGCTTCACCCAGGTGGCGAGTTGGGCTTCGTCGAGCGATCGCAGCCGCCCCCCCTCACCTCACCTGAAACACCAGCTTCCCCCGAAAATGCCTTCCCTGGCTGATGCGATGCGTCTCGGCGGCGTCGGCGAGCTTGTAGAGCTTCACCTCCGGCGGCTTCACCGCGCCGGACACGGCCAGCTGCGCGATCCGCTCCATCGCGGCGCGCGTGCGCGGCACCGGCGGGCGCAGCCCCTGCACGTCGGTGCGCGGCGTCGGCGGCGCCTTGGGGCCCGACGCGATGAACGCCGCGCGGCCGCCGGCTTTTAGCACCTCGTAGGATTTCGCCGCGACGTCGCCGCCCACGGTCTCAAACACCGCGTCGCAGATCGGACCGATCTTGGTGAAGTCCTCCTTGCCGTAGTCGATCACCCGGTCAGCGCCGAGCGAACGCACGTAATCGACATTGGCCGCGCTCGCGGTCGAGATCACCGTCGCGCCGATGTGCCTGGCGAACTGGATGGCGAAGCTCGCGACCCCACCCGCGCCGCCCTGAATGAGGATCGTCTCGCCGCGCTTGAGCTTGAGCGTGTCGTCGACCGCATTGATCGCGGTGAGGCCGGTGAGCGCGAGGGCGGCGGCGTTGACATGGGAGAGGCCCGCGGGCTTCTTCGCCACCACCTCGGCCTTGACCGCGATCTTCTCGGCGTAGGTGCCCTCCTGCCCGGGCGGCAGCACCGCGAAGACCTCGTCGCCGATCTTGAAATCGGTCACGCCCTCGCCCAGCGCCGAAACCGTACCGGAGAAATCGCGGCCGAGCACATAGGGAAATTTCAGCGCCGTGCCGTAGCCGCCGTCGCGCACCCGCCAGTCGGCGCCGTTGACGGTCGCGGCGACGATGTCCACCACGATCTCGCCCGCGCCCGCCTTGGGGTCCGGCAGGTCGCCGTACTTGAACTCCTCGGGTCCGCCGTTCCGCTCGATATACGCCACTTTCATCGCTGAAGCCTTCCTGGTTTCGAACGGGCGCGAGTGTCGCAACAACCGGCGCGGAATACAACGCGGCCGGCGCGCGCCCTGCGGCGCGACGCAAGCAGCGGCGTCGCACAAATTGCTACGGGCTGCCGTTGCGACTAGGCTTGCCGGAAACAAGCCTGCGGAGGAAGCGTTGCTCGCCCAGATCAAGCCGCCGTTCCGCGCCGAGCACATCGGCAGCCTGCTTCGCCCGACGGCGCTGCTCGACCAGCGCGCGAAATTCGCGCGCGGCGAGATCGACCAGGCTGCGCTGACCGGGACCGAAGACCAGGCCATCAAGGACGCGCTGGCGCTGCAGGAGCGCGTCGGCCTGAAGTTCGCAACCGACGGCGAATTCCGCCGCCGCTCCTATCACAGCTTCTTCTACCGCCAGCTCGGCGACATCAGCATCGACACGGTCGGCGGCGAGGAGGCCAAGGGCGGCACGCCCGGCCGGCGCGCCACGCAGCCGGTGGCGATGATCAAGAGCTGCGTGCGGTGGACCCACCCGATCAACGTGCCGGACTTCGCGTATATCCGCGCTAACACGAATCTCATCCCGAAGATCACCATCCCCGGCCCCTGCGCGCTGCACTTCCGCGGCGGCAATGCCGCGGTCCTGGCCGGCGCCTACAGCGACCTCGACTTGTTCTGGGACGACACGGTGGAGGCTTTCGGCCATGAGCTGCAGGCATTGGCCGACGCCGGCTGCCGCTACGTGCAGATCGACGAGACCGCCTTCGCCAAGTTCGGCGATCCCGAGGTGCAGGCGCAGTTGAAGGCGCGCGGCGACGACTGGAGCGCGCTGATCGACAAGTATGTCGCCGTCACCAACCGCGTCCTCAAGAATGCGCCCGCTGGCATGCAGATCGGCATGCATCTGTGCCGCGGCAACCGCGGCGGCCAGTGGCACGCAGAAGGCAGCTACGACTCGGTCGCCGAACGGCTGTTCAACGCGCTCAACATCCAGTTCTACTTCCTCGAATACGACTCGCCCCGCGCCGGCACGTTCACGCCGCTGCGTCTGGTTCCGCGCCACAAGACCGTGGTGCTGGGCCTGATTTCGACCAAGACGCCGGCGATGGAGAGCAAGGGCGAGTTGAAGAGGCGCGTCGAGGACGCGGCGCGCCAGATCGATCTCGACTGCCTCGCGGTCAGCCCGCAATGCGGCTTCGCCAGCGTCGACACCGGCAATCCGATCACGCCCGACGTGCAGGAGCGAAAACTTCGGCTGGTGGTGGAGCTTGCGCGCGACATATGGGGCGAGGCGTGAGAACGTCAGCTTCTCCGACGCGGGAATACTGCAATGAAGAACGGGGAGCAACGAACATGTGGCTGACTTCGGCAATTCTGGGCTTGACGCTCGCGCTGGCCATTCCATCCGCCGCGATGGCGCAGGACGATGCCTGGCCCACGCAAACGGTGCGGCTGATCGCGGCCTCGGGGCCGGGCGGCAATCCGGACGTGCTGGCGCGGCTGCTCGCGGAAAAATTCACCGCCACGTTCGGCAAGCCCTTCATCATCGAGAACGTGCCCGGCGCGGGCGGCATCGTCGCGGCCAACATGCTCGCCAAGTCCACGCCGGACGGCCATGTGCTGATGTTCGGCGATTCCGGCGCGATGGCGATCAATCCGGCGCTCAACCCGAATCTCGGCTACGACCCGATCAAGGACTTCGCGCCGGTCACCGCGCTGGTGAGCCTGCCGACGATCTTCTCGGCCAACCCCGCCGTGCCGGCCACGACGCTCGCGGAATTCATCGCGCTCGCCAAGAAGGAGCCCGGCAAGATGAGTCACGGCTCGGCCGGCGCGGGCTCGATCCATCATCTGACCATGGCGATCTTCGCCGAGCGCACCGGCATCGACCTGTTTCATGTGCCCTATCGCGGCGGCTCAGCGATGGTGAACGGGCTGCTGACCGGCGAAATCCAGGCCGGCTGGTCCGGCATCCCCAACGTCATGGCGCTGATCGAATCCGGCAAGCTGCGCGGCTACTGCATCAGCACGCTGCAGCGTTCGCCATCGACGCCGGCGATCCCGACCTGCGACGAACTCGGCCAGAAGGGCTTCGACGTCGCGACCGTGATGGGGCTGCACGCGCCGGCAGGCACGCCGCCGCGGGTGCTGGCACGCCTGCAGGCCGAAGCCGCGAAGACGATGCGCGAGCCGGCGATGGCCACGCGCATGCAGCAGCTCGGCATGGTGATGGAGGAGAACGGCACCGCCAGCTACGTGCAATTCATGAAACACGACATGGATCGCTACGCGCAGGCGGTGAAGAATCTCAATCTTCAGGTCAAGTGAGCGTCAATCGCCGTTAATTCAGCTCGATCCTGGCCGCCGCCACCGCGCGCTTCATGCGCGCCAGCTCGCGCGCGATCTCGACCTTGAACGCCTCCGGCGAATTGCCCACCACGATGGCCTGCTGCGCCACGAGCCTGTCGCGCAGATCGGGCGTGGCGAGCGCGGCAACCAGCGCCTCGTTCAGCCGCCGCACGATCGGCGGCGGGGTGTCCTTCGGCGCGATCAGGCCGAAGAACGCCATCCAGTTGATGTCGTCGAGCCTGAGCTCGCCGAAGGTCGGGATGTCCGGCAGCGCCTCGACGCGTTTTGCGCCCGAGATTCCGAGCGCGCGCAGCTTGCCGGACCTTACCAGTTCCAGCGAGGTCGGCAGGTTGTCGTAGATCACCTGGATCTGCCCGCCGATGGCGTCGTTGAGCGCCGGCCCCATGCCGCGATACGGCACGTGCAGGATGTCGGTGCCGGTGGCAAGCTTGAACTGCTCGCCGAGCAGATGTCCGACCGAGCCGTGGCCCGGCGACGCATAGCTGAGCTTGCCCGGCTGCGATTTCGCCAGCGCGATGAACTCGGCCATGGTGGCGGCCGGCACCGCCGGATGGATCGCCATGATGTTGGGAACCGCCGCGATGTTGCCGATGGTGCTGAGATCGTTGAGCACGTCGAACGGCAGGCTCTTGTAGGTCGCGGGGTTGATCGCCAGCGTCGAGGCGGTGCCCATGCCGATCGTATAGCCGTTGGGCGGGGCCTTCGCGATGGCCGCGGTGCCAAGCGAGCCGCCGGCGCCGGCGCGATTGTCCACCACCACGGTCTGGCCAAGGACGGTGCGGAGCCCCTCCGCGACCAGGCGGCCGATCACGTCGGTCGAGCCGCCCGCGGCGAACGGCACGATCAACGTGATGGTTCTGCTCGGATAGGCCTCCTGGGCGGGCGCCGGGACGCTTAGCGGCAGCAGCGCCGCGAACGCGGCAACGGTCCCAATCATCCTCATCCTGAGGAGCGCGGCGAAGCCGCGCGTTTCGAAGGATGGGGACGATCCCGCTGTGACAATAATTTGAGGCGATTCCAATCGCCTTGCATCAAGGCTTCCTTCTTGGCGCGCGACCATCCCTTTACCTGCCGTTCCGCCGCGATAGCGTCAGTTATCGAATCGAAGTGCTGCGCAAATAACAATGTCACCGGCCGCCGCGTTGCGGTGTGGCCGCCAAATCTACCGGCGTTGTGTTCGGCAATTCGCGTATCGAGTTCCCCGCGGGTCGATCCCACATAGTAGCTGTCGTCGGAACACCGCAGGATATATACGCAAGCGCCCGTCACGGGCCGCCCCCATCCTTCGAGATGCGGTCCTTCGGACCACTCCTCAGGATGAGGGCGGAACTCACGCCGAGTCAATTGCACCGCCCACTCAATGCGCACCTCATCCTGAGGAGCCCGCCAAAGACGGGCGTCTCGAAGGATGGAGATGGATGCGACGACGCAGCAACATCATTTCGGCACCGGCTTGAAGGTCGCGATCTGCTCGATCACCGGCTTCCACAGCGACTGCTCGGTGCGGATGTAGTCCTTCAACTCAGCCGGCGACATCGGGTTGATGTAGCTTGCGATGTCCTCGAACCGTTTCTTCATCGCGGGCTCGCTCAACACGACTTGCAGGTCTTCGCTGATCTTCCGTGCCACCGGCTCGGGCGTGCCGGGCGGCCCCATCAGCGCGAACCAGCCGAGCGCGCGGGGAATCGCCGGCAGCGTCTCCGCGATGGTCGGGGTCTCCGGCCGGTTCGGCAGGCGCTTCGCCCCGCCGACCGCGACGAGCTTGAGCTGGCCGCCGTTGATCGCGCCGGCAAGACTCGGCAAACCGTCCATGATCACCTGCACGCGCCCGCCCATGACATCGGAGAGACCCGCCGGCGTGCCTGGATAATTGATCGAGGCCCACTCCAGCCCGGCGGTCATCTTGATCCATTCGGCGGTCAGGTGCGGAATACCGCCGCGGCTCAGGACCGCGACATTGATCTCGCCCGGCCGCTTCTTCACGTAGTCGATCAGTTCGCCCAGCGTGTTGATGCCGAGCGAGGACGGCACCGCGACCGCCATCGGCTGCTCGCAGACGTAACCGATCGACACGAAGTCGCGAACCAAGTCGTAAGGATAGTCCTTGGCGATTTCCGGCAGCGCGACGAAGCTCGACGACAGCGCGAACAGCAGCGTGTAGCCGTCCGCCGGCGAGGAGCCCGCGACCTTCATGCCGATCGAGCCGGCCGCGCCCGGATGGTTGGCGACGAACACCTGCTGGTTCCATCGGCGTGACAGACCTTCCGCGACGATGCGGGCGATCACGTCGGGCGCGCCCCCGGCGCCGGTGGTGACGATCAGTTTGACCGGCGCGTTGGGGAAGGACTGGGCCGAAGCCGGCGTCGTGACGGCGACAGCGGCGAGCAACACCAAGGCCAAAATCGAACGCATGTTCGCTCCTTCAATTGATATTCTTCGCGGTCTCCGCGATCACCGGCCGCCAAATCTGCTGCTGCTCGACGATGAAGCTCGTCAGCTCCTCCGGGGTGGTCGGGCGGATGTAGGTGCCCAGATCCTCGAACCGCTTCTGCAGCTCGGGGCCGGCCAGCACCTTCCGCAGATCGTCGCCGATCTTCCTGGCCAGCGGCGCGGGTGTGCCAGGCGGCGCCATCAGCGCGAACCAGCCCATCGCCTCGAATCCCGGAAACGTGTCGGCCACCACCGGCAGGTCGGGGAAATTGTAGAGCCGCTTCTTGGCGGCGACCGCGAGCGGCTTGATCCTGCCAGCGTCGATCGCCCCTTTCATGCTGGTGATGGCGTCGACCATGATGTGCACACGGCCGCCGAGCACGTCGGTGATCGCCTGCGACGCCGCCGGATAATGCAGGAGCGTGACGTCAATGCCACCCGCGATCCGCAGCCACTCGCTGGTCAGATGCAGGATGCTGCCGCGGTTGCCGGCGGCGACGTTGAGCTCGCCCTTGCGCTTCTTCGCAAGCGCCATCAGCTCCGGCAGCGTGCCGACGCCGAGATCGGCGCTCGCCGCGATCACCATCGGATGGCCGCCGACAAAGCCGATCGGCACGAAGTCGCGCACCACATCGACGGGGAAGTTCGCCTGCAGCTCCGGCAGGGCGATGAAGTTCGAGGCGAGCGCCATGTAGAGCGACAGGCCGTCCGGCGGCTGCGCCGCGACCGCGCGGATGGCGACCGAGCCCGCGCCGCCGGGCTGATTGATGACGACGACCTGCTCGCCCCAGAGGCGAGACAGATGTTCGCCGACGACGCGCAGAATCACGTCGGGGCTGGAGCCCGGCCCGACCGCGACGGTGATCTTCACCGGAGCGGACGGAAAGCCCTGGGCTTGCGCGACGCCGGCCGCAAACGCCAGCGCCGCGCCGCCTGCGAGCAGCGTCCGCCGCGTCAACGGCATGATCACTGCGGACATCACCCCTCTCCGACTTTTCACGCGAGCTTCATCTGCTCGAGGACCGCACTGCCTAGCAGGCTCAGCGGATTGCCGATCGCTTCGGCGATCTCGAAATGGTTGTAGCCGTCGGCGACCAGAAGCGTAACCGGCTTGCCGGCGGCTTTCACGGCGGCGGCGAACTCGCGGTTCTGGCGCTGGAATTCCGGCGTCTCGAAGGTGCCGTAGGCGACGATCACCGGGCAGTTCAGCCGGTCAAGACTGCGCTGCGACGACAGCTTCTCCTCGGCCTCGTCGGTGAAGGCAACATACTCGGACCGCTTCGACAGCCGCACCGGCTTCAGATCGTACATGCCCGAGCACAACAGCGCGCCCTTCACGATATCGTTGGGAACGCCGTAGTCCTTCCAGTCGCTCGTCACCACGCAGCCCGCGAGATGCGCGCCGGACGACTGGCCCGACACATGGATGCGGTCCGGATCGCCGCCGAAGCTCCTGGCATTCTTGTAAACCCAGGCGACGCCACGCCGCACCTGGTCGGCCATCGGCAGCAGATCGCCCTTGGTGCCCTCGACGCCGTCGAAGTCGAGCCCAACCCAATGCCCGCCGGCGCGTACGACCATCTCGGCAAGAAAGGCGTAATCCTTCACCGAGCGCGTCCGCCAGGCGCCGCCGTGGATGAACACGTTGATCGGCGCGTTGGGTTTACTTGTTGCGAACAGATCGAGCGCCTCGATCGGCTTTGCACCATAGGTGTGGCGCTTGGGCGCGCCGAGCCGGGCCCGCACGCGGTCGCTGTTGAACATGTTGCGCTTGTGCACCTGATCGCGGTTCGGCGCATAGACGAGCTGGTCGTAGGCGTCATCGAGCGCCTTCTGGTCCATGTCGAGCCAGACTAGCGGGCCCTTGGCCTCCTGCACCTTGACGGCTTGGTTCATTCTCGATCTCCTATTTTGCAACGAGTTGCATCTGATCGAGCATCGCCCGCCCCGTCAGACCATAGGGGTTGGCGAGTGTTTCGAGCAATTCGAAGTGGTTGTAGCCGGCGCCGACGATCAGTTCGGCGGATTTGCCCGCGGCCTTCGCCGCCGCGACGAAATCGCGCGACTGACGCTGGAACTCCGGCGTCTCGCAGGTGCCGGCGGCGAGAATCAGCGGCGTTCGCAGGCTGCCGATATGGCGCTGGCCGCTGAGTTGTTCGACCATCGCACCAGTGAATTTAACATAGGAGGAGCGCTTCGACAGCGCGACCGGCGCGAGATCGTACATGCCGCTCAAGAGCACCGCGCCCTTGCAAAAATCCGGCGGCAACCCCTCCTCCTGCCAGCCGCGCGTCAGCACGACGCCGGCGAGATGCGAGCCCGACGAATGCCCCGAGACATGGAGCCGGTTGCGGTCGCCGCCGAAGCTGCCGGCGTTGCGATACACCCAGGCGAGCGCGCGCCGCACCTGATCGTACATCGGAAACAGATCGCCCCCGGCCTGATCGACATTGATGAAGTCGATGATGACGCAATGCGCGCCGGCCTGCACCAGCACCTCGGCCTGCAGCGCGTAGTCAGCGGCGACGTTCCGCCGCCACGCGCCGCCATGGACAAACACATTGATCGGCGCGCCCGCAATTCCGCAGCCGAAGATGTCGAGCCCCTCGTGCTCGCCAGGCCCGTAGGCGGCGCGCTTTGGAGCGCCGAGAATCTTCCGCGCCCGCTCGCTCGCGGCCTTCCTGCGCTCGACGATCAGCGCGCGGTTGGGCGCCCAGATTTCCTGGTCATAGGCCTCATCCAGCGCCTGCTGGTCCATATCGAGGAACACCAGCGGGCCTTTCGCGCGGGATGTGGAGCCGGGATGCACGTTCATGGCCGGCAGACTAATGCAACCGAACCGCCCCGGCCATATCGCCCGGCGCAGAGCGCCGTCCCGAAGCCGGTTAGCGTTCGCCGGCGAGGTTGTCGTACATCCGCCGCAGCGCCCGTTTGACGATCGCCTGCTCCTTGGCGGAAAGGCCGTCGCTCGCGGTCCTTTCCAGTCCCTTGGCGATCGGGATCAGGCTTTCGACCTGCGCCCTGCCCTTGGCGGAGAGCGCGACCACCACCTCGCGGCTCGACGTTTTGGAGCGCGCCCGCGTCACCAGCCCGGCGCGAACCAGCCGCGTCACCAGCCGCGACATGGTCGAGGCGTCGATGCTGGTCATGTCGACAAGGTCGATCTGCCGTTGCTCGCCGTTGCTGGATAGCGCCGCCAGCACGCGCCACATGGCGAGCGTGAGATTGAGCGGCGCCAGCGTATCCTCGGTATAGGTCGCCGCGATCGCCGTGCCGACGCGATTGATCAGATACGGCAGGTAATCGTCGAGTTCGAGGTGGGTCCGCGCGGCCACGGGCTGGTGTTCCTGATCTGCAAATACGGCAGCAAGACTGACATAAATATCAAGCCCCGAGTGTATCCCGAACTATTGCATTTTCAATAATTGCAATTGCATTATTATGGCCATGACGAAGAGTGGCCGCGACAGGCCGCCGTGACGGAGGACCGGCTCATGGAATTCGGCTACTTCACCCTCAGCGACAATCACTACGAGAACAATCCGCGCGACGCGAACCAGTTCGTGTCCGACATCGCCGCCGAGGCGCTCTACGCCGACCAGCTCGGCATGCATTCGGCCTGGATCGGCGAGCATCACTTCAACTCGCTCGGCGTTCTCTCCTGCCCCGACCTGGTGCTGGCCTATATCGCGGCGCGCACCAAACACATCCGGCTCGCGCCCGCCGTCACGGTGACGCCGCTGCACAATCCGATCCGCGTCGCCGAGCAATGGGCGACGCTCGACCTCTTGAGCGGCGGCCGCGTCGATTTCGCCGCCGGCCGCGGCTACGACGCCCGCGAATACGAGCCGTTCCACGTCTCGTTCAAGGACAACCAGGGCATCTTCGAAGAGGGCATGGAGGTGATCCAGAAGCTCTGGGCCGCCACGGACCGAATCTCGCACCACGGCAAGCACTACAACTTCGACGACGTGCGCATCACGCCGAAGCCTATTCAGAATCCGATGCCTGCCTATATCGGCTCGTTCTCGAAGCCCTCGATCGAGCTCGCCGCACGTCTCGGCTACGGCCTGATCGTCGCGCCGTTTGCCGCCGCCATGAGCTACGGCGGCTTGAAGCAGGTCGCCGACCTCTACAACGAAACCTGCATCAAGCATGGCCGCAAGCCCGGCCGCCTGATGTGCAGCTACTTCTGCCATTTCTACGACAACCCGCAGCAGGAGGCGGCGCAGCGCGCCCGGCAGATCCGCTACTACAAAGAATGCGTGATCCCGGCGCTGCCGGGCGATCCCGCGACCGCGCCGCCGAGCTACACCTACTTCATCGACATGGTGAAGCGTCTGCATCAGGTGAAGCCGGAGCAGCTCACCGAGAACTCGGTGCTACTCGGCAATTCGCAAGCGATCACCGACACCCTGAAGAAGGTCGAGGCCGCGGGCTTCTCGGAGGTGATCCTCTACGTCAACGTCGGCATGAAGCCGCACGCGCAGGTCAAGGACGAGATGGACCGCTTCATGCGCGAGGTGGCGCCGAACTTCCAGGGCAAACACAACGAGCGGCGCAAAGCGGCGTGAGTCCGCGTTGGCTTTGGAAAGCTGCTGCCGCAGGCATCTGTGGCAGCGCCGCCCATTCCCTGCTGATGTATCTCAAGTCCCGATCGGGACTGCTGCCGTCGTTTCAGCCCCATCGATAAGAGGATTTTGCTTTGCATGTGTCGCTCCAGGGTTTGTGAACGTCCAAACCGCATGGGCCGGACACATCTCAACCCCCGGAGCCGGGCATCGTTCCGGCCTAAAATGGCCGCAGCCCCCGCCGTCAGTCCTTCTTCGGCTCGGACGCCTGCAATCCGGCCTTGGCCTTCTCATCGCTGAGGCGCTTTTGGATTCTTTGCCGCTCGGTCTCGTCGGCCGGCGTGTCGATCAGAATCTGAAACCGCTTGATGTCGATGGAGTACGAAAAGCCATTCATCGGCCGCCTCCGCTATCGCGCATGGGCGGAGCCTAGAGCAGGCCGGGGGGCCTATTCTGTTCACTATTGCTCACCCAAGCCGGTTATCGCCTCTCCCCGGGGCGACAAGCGCGGGACCTGCGAATAAGGTCGCCGGCGCAACGCCCGGGGTCCGGCAATCGAATCCTTCTCCACCCTCACGATCGTCTACTGCTGCGTGGTGATGACCATCGCCTATGCGGCGCGCGGCGCGTCGGGATTTGGCGCGGCGGCCGCGATGCCGCTGCTCGGCCTCGTGCTGCCGCTCAAGGTGCTGGTGCCGGCCTGGACGCTGATCGGCATCGCCGCGGGCACCGCGCTCCTCGGCAGCGACCGCAACAAGGTGTCCTGGCGAGAGATCGCGAGACTCGTGCCGGGCACGCTCGCCGGCATCGCCTTGGGCCTCTATGTCTTTACGCTGCTCGATTCCGCGACGCTGGCGAAGTGGCTGGGCTCCCTGGTGCTGGCCTATGGCCTCTATTCGCTGTGGGGCACGTTCGGCGCCGCACCCAAGCCACACCTGCCGCCGAGGATCGCAGCCGCCCTCGGCGGGTTCGGCGGCGGCATGACCGGCACCGTCGTCGGCACCATGGGCAGCGTGTTCTTCGCGATGTATTTCGACGCCATCAAACTCGGCAAGGAGAGCTACCGCGCCACCATGACCGCGATCCTGATGACGCTGACGATCGCCCGCGGCATCGGCTATTTCGCGATCGGCGAGTTCAGCCGCGAGGTGCTGATCCTCACCGCGATCCTGTTTCCGTCGATGCTGCTCGGCATCTTCATCGGCAACCACTTCCACCACGGCATGAGCGAGCTGGCGTTCCGCCGCACCGTTGCCTGCGCCCTGACCGTGAGCGGCCTGGCGCTGCTCATAAAATAGCCAGCCGGTGGGCAAGGCCGCCGGCCAGGCCCTCTGGCACACCAGAAAAGATGAGTTTTTTCATCAGCCTACGCCCATTGGCGTAGCACGCATTGTGCGTAGCAGCATTTCCAACAGCGTCGAATGGCTGCGGGGGCGATCCGCATGGTCCAGCCGGCTCATTGAAGAAATTTTTGAAATATCATTCCTGAAGCAGAAACTGTCGATGCCCGTCGTGAAATACGGTGCGCTCACCGTGGCCTCGTGCCTGTGAGTGTTCGGGCTGGTCGATCAGCTCTATTCGTCCGCTGAGATGATGAAATACCTGCTGCTGTCGATCCTGATGGCGGCGGTCGCTTTCCTGTAGCGCCCGCATCGCAATTGCGCCGGCCCCCGCTCGCTTTGAGCGCGGACCGCCGCGCGATCACCCGAGATTCAACTCCTTGAAGAAGTCGTTGCCCTTGTCGTCGACCACGATGAAGGCCGGGAAGTCCACCACCTCGATCCGCCAGATCGCCTCCATACCGAGCTCGGCATATTCCACCGTCTCAACCTTCTTGATGCAGTGCTCGGCCAAATTCGCCGCCACCCCGCCGATCGAGCCGAGATAGAACCCGCCGTAGGCCTTGCACGCCGCCGTCACCGCGGGCGAGCGGTTGCCCTTGGCCAGCATCACCATCGAGCCGCCGGCCTTCTGGAAATCGGCGACGAAGCTATCCATCCGCCCCGCGGTGGTCGGGCCGAACGCGCCCGAGGCATAGCCCGCCGGCGTCTTGGCCGGCCCCGCGTAATAGACCGGATGGTTCTTGAAATAGTCGGGCAGCCCCTTCCCCGCCTCCAGCCGCTCGCGCAATTTCGCGTGCGCGAGGTCGCGCGCCACGATCATCGGGCCCGACAGCGACAGCCGCGTCTTGATCGGATACTTCGTGAGCTGCGCCAGGATTTCCTTCATCGGCTTGTTGAGGTCGATCTTCACCACCTCACCACCAAGCTTCGACGTGTCCACCTCCGGCAGATATTTTGCCGGGTTGTGCTCCAGCTCTTCGAGGAAGACTCCGTCCTTGGTGATCTTGCCCATCGCCTGGCGGTCGGCCGAGCACGACACGCCAAGGCCGATGGGCAGGCTCGCGCCGTGCCGCGGCAAGCGGACCACGCGGACGTCGTGGCAGAAATACTTTCCGCCGAACTGCGCGCCGACGCCGAGCGACTGCGTCATCTTCAAGACTTCCTGCTCCATCGCCAGATCGCGGAAGGCATGGCCGTCCTCCGATCCTTGCGTCGGCAGGCCGTCGAGATACTTGGTGGATGCGAGCTTGACCGTCTTCATCGTCAATTCCGCCGACGTGCCGCCGATCACGATGGCGAGATGATACGGCGGGCACGCCGCCGTCCCTAACGTCAGCACCTTCTCCTTCAAAAACGCCACCATGCGGTCGTGCGTCAGGATCGACGGCGTCGCCTGGAACAGGAACGCCTTGTTGGCCGAGCCGCCGCCCTTGGCGATGAACAGCATCTTGTAGGCGTCGTCATACGCGCCTTCCCCCTCCGCGTAGATCTCGACCTGTGCCGGCATGTTGTTGGCGGTGTTCTTCTCCTCAAACATGGAGAGCGCCGCGAGCTGCGAATAGCGCAGGTTCTTCTTCAGATACGCGTCGCGCGCGCCCTCGGCGAGCGCGCCCTCGTCATCGCCCTCGGTGAACACCAGCCGCCCCTTCTTGCCCATGATGATCGCGGTGCCGGTGTCCTGGCACATCGGCAGCACGCCGCCGGCCGCGATGTTCGCGTTCTTGAGAAAGTCGAAGGCGACGAACTTGTCGTTGTCGCTCGCCTCCGGGTCCTCGACGATGGATTTCAGCGAGGCCAGATGCGCGGGACGAAGGAGATGATTGATGTCCATGAAGGCGGCTTCTGACAGGAGCCGCATCGCCTCGCGCGAGACCACCAGCATGTCGCGGCCCATGATCTTCTCGACCCGCACGCCCTCGGAGGAGATTTTCCGGTAGGTGGTGGTGTCGCGGCCGAGCGGGAACAAGGACGTGTGCTTGTAGGGCGGGATGATTTGGGTGGGGGCGTTCATAGAGAACTCCGATGCGTGACTTTATGGTCAATCCATCGCCCACCAAGATCGGTGAGCGCGACAAGGTTAGCATCATTCGCGAGCCAATCCGTCTCGAAGCGTCCCATCTGGCTGCTGGAAGCTGCCTGCTTCGTTGCGGCGCGACCACCAACGACCCAGCGCATCGTCGGATTACGCCCGAGCCGCTCGGCGTCGTTCACATCCTCGTATCCGGCAAGCCGACCAAACACAGACTGCCGCAGCATTCCGATCAGATCGTGCCGACAGGGACGGAAGGAGGGGCGTCGCGGCGCCTGCCAAAAAACCCGCGAGCGCTTCCGCCTGCGCGCGATTCAAACCGGACATGAAGGAGGCGGAGGTGGCGAAAGCGGACACGCTATTCCTTCTCGACGCCCGTGTCCTTCACGATCTTCTCCCAGCGCGCGTAGTCCGCCTTCACGAAGGCTGCAAACTCCGGCTGGCTCATGGTCATGAGATCGAGGCCGGCGCCGATCATCGCCTTTTGCGCGGTGGGCTCCTTGAGCATGCCCTGGGTGAGCGCGTGGATGCGCTCAACCACCGGCTGGGGCGTGCCGGCCGGCGCGACGACGCCGATCCAAACGCTCATCAGATAGCCCGGCAGACCCGCCTCGGCCGAGGTCGGAAGGTCCGGCAGATAAGCCAGCCGCTCCTTCGTCGCGGTGAGCAGGAGCCGGATCTTCCCCGCCTCGATCCCGGCGCGGAATGTGCCGATCGAGGCGGAGATGAGATGGATGCGGCCGGCCAGCAGGTCGACCATCGCCGGCGCGTTGCCGCGATAGGGCACGTGGGTGATCTGAATGCCCGCCATCCGCGCGAACTCGGCCATCGACAGATGCGGCAAGGAGCCCACCCCGGCCGAACCGTAGCTGAAGGTTCCGGGCTTCTGCTTCGCCAGCGCCTGGAACTCCTTGAGCGTCCTGCTCGGCACCTCGGTGCTCTGCGCGATGAGCTGCGGCGCGTCGCCGATCGCCGCCACCGGGATGAGATCCTTCTGCGCGTCGAACGGCATCGTCTTCTGGATGAAGGGATTGATGACGAGATTGCCGTTGAGCGCGAGGCCGAGCGTATATCCGTCGGGCGCGGCCTTGGCGACCGCGTCCATGCCGAGCGTGCCCGCCGCCCCGGTGCGGTTCTCGACCACCGCCTGCTGCCCGGTGGTGCGGGTGATGTGATCGGCCAGGAGCCGCGCGCCGAGATCGCCGATGCCGCCGGCGGCAAAGCCGGTGACGATCCGCACGGGCTTGCTCGGCCAATCCTGCGCCGATGCCGCCCCCACGCCGAGCATTGCAAGCCCGATCAAAGCCGCCGCCCAGCCGGCCGCCGTCATGGTTCGCCCGATCATTGCTGTCCTCCCCGACTTGCGATTGTCGTCTTGCACGGCCCTTGCGATGGGCTGCCTGAGCCTAGCCCGGATCGGGCGAAGCGCAATCCGGGTCCGCTTGTCCACGGTCGCCAAAAAAGACGCTGGAGATTCCCCGAATCCCTCTCTAAATGCAGGCTGTGTCAAATCGTAAACATCGCATCGGCCGATCGAGCGCCGGCCTCGGCCTGTTCGCCACAAAACCCTTCAGGAAACGCGAGTACGTCGTCACGTACCGCGGCCGCCTGCTACCCAATGCCGAGGCCGACCGGCTTGAGGCGCGCGGCTCGCGCTACATGTTCGAGGTCAACACGCGCTGGACCATCGACGGCAGCAAGCGGTGGAATCTCGCGCGCTACGTCAACCATTCATGCCGGCCGAACGCGGAGGCCGTCGAGCGCAAGGGCCCCAGCATCGTCTATGTGGCGCGGTGGCGGATCAAGCCCGAGGAAGAGATCACCGTCGACTACGGCAAGGATTATTTCTCGGCCTTCATCACCAAGAGCCGCTGCCGCTGCGTGAAGTGCAAGGAACGCCGGGCCGATCAGCAGGCCAGGCGCCGCGCCAGGGCCAAGCGCGCCCAGCGCAAGCGCCTGAAGCTGCGGCGTGAGAAGCGCGCGGCGGCGAAGCGGAAGCGGTAGGCGCGGGCAAGCCGCCGTCAGCGCCGGGGCTGGCCGCGCGGCGGGGTGGCGGGAGCCTGCTCCTGCGCGGGAACCTGTTCGCGCGCCTGCGCCGGCTCTTTCTGGGTCTTGGCCAATGCGTCCTTGGCCTGCTCCTTCTGCTCGGCAACATTCGACGGCGAGCCGTTGAATGGCTGCTTGCCGTACAGGCGCTCGGCGCACAGGGCGCCATGCGGAATTTGAAAATGATTGCGGAAGTTTAATGATGCCGAGAGAATTCAAATCGCCCGATTTCACTAGCAGATTTGACAACCGCGCGACACCTGCAAAAACGGTGGCCGACATTTCTCGCGCCGTCGATCAATAAGAGGTGATCGCCGCGCACACTGTTATCCATCGAGCTCGGGGTATGCGCGGAAGATCCCCCACTCGTTAAATGCAATCCGCCGTTCCGACTGCAGATAGGCCGCAATGCGCGGCCGCTCGCCGACCGCGGCGTGCAATCTGACCAGCTGCGGCACGTTCTTCTCAAACCGCTTCATGCGTTTGGGGAAGGCGTAACGAAGCCCCTCGACGATCTGGAACAGGCTGAGATCGACGTAGCTGACCTTGCGGCCGAACACATAGGTGCCGCCGCCGTTCTTCAGCACGCTCTCGAAATAGCCGAGCAGCTTCGGAGCCCGGTGCCGCCAGAATTCGCGGGTATAGCGCTTCGCCGCCGGTCGCTGGTCCTCGTAGTAGAGCGCGGACGAAATCGGATGGTGGGTGTCGTGAATCTCCTTTACCAGGTCGGCAATGGTGAGCTGGAGCTGAAGCGCCCACAGCCGGTCGGCCTCGCTGCGCGGGACCAGGTGCAGACGCGGTCCGAGATAGTGCAGGATCATCGCCGACTGCGCGATGACGAGCTTGCCCGCCTTGAGCAACGGCGGCGCATAGGGCGGGCGCTTGAGCCGCGCGCGGTCCATGAATTTCATCATGGCGTCGACGCCGTAGCCGCGGCGGCGCGCCACATCGACATAGTCGGCCCGACCCTCCTCCAGCGCGAGGCGGACAAATTCGCCCCGGCCTTGGATCTCCGGCCAATAGTAAAGCTCGTAGCGCATGGGATCGCCTCCGCTCCGACAGCGCCCCGAGCTTACAGCTTTGCGCGACCGCGGTTGAGGGCTATCGGCATCGGCCGCTAGCGCTTGTCAGCCTTTGGCGCCGACGAACTCCGCGCCGATCTCGGAGCCCTTGCGCCATTTGACTTGGCACCGCCGGCCGAGCGCGGCGTTGCGCGACAGCAGCAGACTGAACCGGTCGGCCACGTCATGGGGCGCAGCGACCAGGATGCAGACACCGCTGTTGGAAAGGTCGATGAGCCAGCAGGCCCGGACGGAGAATCCGTCATCGAGACGGATCCAGGCTTTGCTGCCGAGTTCCGCACGAAGAGCCTTTCTGAAATCCTTGCGCATCGAGACGATCCTGGGCCCGGCTTCACCGCTTCTCCGGCTCTTCTCTATTGGCTAAAACTTGAGGGGAATTGGCTACGGATGATGAATTTCCGGCCCTGCGCTTATGATTTGAGTAACCCTGGAGCGGCGGCCGGCGGGGCGCGGACTTCGCGCAGCCGGGTGGAATGCCATGCCGCCGGCATGCATTCGATATTCTCATTCCGGACTGCCCGGCCCCGTCCGGGCATGCTACCCCACAGCATCCCCGCCAACCGAAATCCACCGCAAGGCCCGACGTGACCGGCAGCAGCGTCGAACCGCCCATCCCCACGCCGCCCACGCGGCAAGAGCGGATTCCGCAGGCGATCCTCTACATGATCGCCGCCGGCGCAATTTTCTCGTTCTCAAGCGCCGCCTCGAAATGGCTGGTGGCGACCTATCCGGTCGGCGAGGTGCTGTTCAGCCGCGTCTTCGTCTCGCTCTTCCTGTTCTCGGCTTTCGCCTTGCCGACCGCGGGCCTGGCTGTGCTCCACACCCGCCGGCCTGCGGCCCACGTGCTGCGCAGCATGTCCCAGTTCACCTCGCAGACGCTGCTGCTGATCGCATTCAGCATGATGCCGCTGGCGAGCGCGACCGCAATCAACTTCTCCGCCCCGCTGTTTGCGGCGCTGGCCTCATGGATCTTTCTGAAGGAGCCGGTCGGTCCCGCGCGCTGGGTTGCGCTGGTGGTTGGTTTTCTCGGCGTGGTGATCGTCACCAGTCCGGGCAGCGAGACCTTCCAGATCGGCGCGCTGTTCGCGCTCGGCAATGCGCTGCTGTTCGGCACGGTGACCGCGGGCGTCCGCGGCATGACCACCACCGAGTCGGTCAAGACGCTGACGATGTACCAGTTGATCCTGCTTTCGATCTTCTACGCGATGACGCTGCCGTTCGCCTTCGTGACGCCGAACTGGTCCGACATGCCCCTCATCGTGGCTAACGGCGCTACCAACCTGCTCGGCCAGTATTGGTGGACCCGAGCGATCCATCTCGCACCGACCTCGGCGGTGGTGCCGTTCCAGTATCTCTCGCTGATCTGGGCGATGGGCTTCGGGTTTGCGCTGTGGGGCGACGTGCCGACGATCGGGCTGATAGTCGGCTCGGTCATCGTGGTCGGCTCCGGCATCTACCTGCTCTGGCACGAGTCGCGGCCGAAGCTGCCGAAGCTGGGGCCGCAATAGTGCCTCAGGCCGCCTTTAGCCTCTGATGCCCCGCGAAGGCGGGGCATCAGAGGCTGCCTTCAGCCTCGGGATCAGCCGCACCGCGTTGCCGTTCTCGATCGCCCTGATGTCGGCCGCCGACAGGCCGAGCTTTTGCAGGTTCTTGTTCTGGTCGAGCGGGAAATACGGATAGTCGGTGCCGTAGGTGACCTGGGACGCTGGCACGAGCTTGAGCAGCGCCGCCATCGCCGGCGCCGAGGTCGCGTTGGCGGTGTCGTAATAGAGTTTCGCGAGCTGGGCCGCGGCGCCTTCCGGCGCGGACTCCTTGAACCGCGGATTCTGGTCATAGAAGGCGGCGATGCGCCCGGCCATCATCGGGATGGTGCCGCCCGCATGCGAGAATATCCACTTGATGTCTGGGTAGCGGGTGAACGAGCCGGTGAGCAGCAGGCTCGTCACGGTGCGCGTGGTGTCGTGCGGCACCTCAATCACCGCGGGGAAGGTCGGGATGGCGAGACGGCTGCAGCAGTTCGCCACCACCGGATGCACGTAGACCACGGCCTTGCGGCGGTTCAATTCCTCCAGCACCGGCTTGTAGCTCGGATCGCCAAGCCACTTGTCGCCATAGTTGGTCTGGAGGTTGATGCCGTCCGCCTTGATGGTGTCGAAGGCGTACTCGATCTCCTTCAGCGTCAGATCGACGTTCAGCATCGACAGCGGCGCGAAGATACCGAAGCGGCCCGGATAGTTCTTGCGCATCTCGGCCTGGAACTCCTGGCAGACGATCGCAAGCTTGTTGGCGGCCTCGGGGCTGATATCCAGCCAAACGCCCGGGATGGAGGCAAGCGACGTCACCGCTGTGCGGATGCCATCCTTGTCCATCAGCTCAATCAGCTTAGCCGGGGTCCACTCGTAGACGGCCGGGCTCGGCGGAATGTTGCGCTTGCTCTCCCATTCCTTCTGGATGGCGAGATACGACGGCGGATAGAAATGATTATGCGTGTCGATCAGGGTTCTCGCTCCCTGCGCATGCACGGCAGGCGCGGGGAGAATCGCCGCGGCGCCGACCGCGCCGAGGCCGGTCAGGAACTGGCGGCGGGACGCGCGCCCGGTGTCGCAAGCGGGACAATCGTGGAACAGCATGTGTCTCCTCCCTGATATTTGTTCGATTGTTTCCGGTTCACGCCCGAATTTGCCGGCGATGATAGCGGGTCGCGGCAGCGACCGAAAGCGGCGACTGGGTTGACGGCGGCGGAACCGCTTGGCCTATAGGGTCCGCGCAAGCTCGCGCCAAACCGCCGAAAACCATGCCGAAGATCACCTATATCGAGCAGGACGGAACCGAGCGGACGGTCGAGGCCGAGATCGGCGCGACCGTGATGGAAGCCGCGATCAACAACGACGTCCCCGGCATCCTGGCGACCTGCGGCGGCTCCTGCTCCTGCGCCACCTGCCACGTCTATGTGGACGAGGAATGGCTCGACCGGCTGCCGGAGCCGGCGCTCGAGGAGAGCGACATGCTCGACACCGCCCATGACCTGCAGGACAATTCGCGGCTGTCCTGCCAGATCGTGGTCACCGAGGAACTGGACGGTCTGACCGTCACCACGCCGGCACGGCAGATTTAGATATCCACCGCCCCCGCTCTGTACCTGCCGCTCCGGGGCATCCTCCGCTATCATGCAGCCGAGAGTTGAGCCTGCGTAGGATTGTGCGTGCGATGATCAGGGGGCTGCAATGAACAGGATATTGATTTCCGCCGCGGCGCTCAGCCTCATGCTGGTGACCTCGGCCGGCGCGCTCGACAACCCCCTGGCCGGCGTCTGGGGCTCGAAAGGCAACGACACCGGCGGCATCATTCCGTGGTCGCCGGAGAACGAGAAGAACGCCTTCGAGATCGCCAGCAGAAACTGCAAGTTCTGGAACAAGTATCCGGTGCCGAACAGCATCAGCCGCGTGCCCGGCGACTACATCTCCTATCAATGCGTGTGGGATGAGCCGCGCCAGCGCGGCGGCCGCCGCGGCAACGCCGCCGGCTACTGATAATCGCAAGCCTAGCGCTGCGGCGCCTCGATCGGGTTGCAGTTGCGCCGCCCCGACGACAGGCAATCGTCGGCGGGCCGCGCGTCGATCATGGCGTTGGCGAGCCATACGCCGACGAGAATGAACCCCGCCACCAGCAGGAAGATGTTCGCCGCGCGGCGGTCGCGCGCTTCCTGCTCGGGCGGCGGCGGCTGTTCGAGATCGTCGGGCGGCATGGTTCCGGCTGTTTCCCGGGACTATAGCGCAAGCGCTGCAGCAAGGCGCGCCGCGCTCACCGTTGTCATTGCCGGGCTCGAGATTCGTGTGTGCTGCTGAATTCCGGGTTCGCCCGCCTTCGCCCTTCGGACTACGGCGAGCGCCCCGGAATGACGTTGCGAGGTTGGCGCGCCGCCCTACGCGATGGCCCGCGACCTGCGGAACGACACGAGCTTGCGCTGCCCCTCGTCCCACAGCACCAGTCGCACGCAGCGGAAGCTCTGCCACAGCGTCAGCCGGGCAACGCCGCGCAGCTCCGGATGGTCGCGCAGCACCGTGCCGAGGCGATAGTAGGGAATGTTGCTGCTCAGGTGATGGATGTGGTGCACGCCGATGTTCGCCGTGAACCAGCGCAGGATTCCCGGTAGCTCATAGTGCGAGCTGCCATGCAGCGCGGCCTCGTGACGGTCCCACGCCTCGCCGCCGTCCCAGACGGTCTCCTCGAACTGGTGCTGCACATAGAACAGCCAGACGCCGATCGAGGCCGCGAGCATCATGACCGGCGTGTGCACCAGCAGGAACGCCTTGACGCCGATCAGCCAGATCAGCCCGGCGACGATCGTGGCGATGGCGAAGTTGGTGCACATGGTGCTGACCCACGGGCCCCAGCCGCTGCGCATCAGCCCGGCCGGAAGCCTGTGCCGGAACACGAACAGATAGGCCGGGCCGATGCCGAACATGACCAGCGGATGCCGGTACAGCCGGTAGCGCAGCCGGCCGAGGAACGGCCGCTCGCGATACTCGCGCACCGTCAGCGTATCGACGTCGCCGAAGCCGCGGCGATCGAGGTTTCCCGACGTCGCGTGATGCAGCGCATGGGTGCGGCGCCAGAAGCCGTAGGGCGTCAGCGTCAGCACGCCGATGACGCGGCCAACCCAGTCGTTGGCGAGCCTGTGGCGGAAGAAGGCGCCGTGGCCGCAGTCGTGCTGGATCATGAACAGTCGCACCAGGAAGCCCGCGGCCGGCACGGCGAGCAGGAGCCCCAGCCAATAGCCGAGGTCGAGCGTGGCCCAGATCAGAACCCACAGCGCGACCAACGGCACGGTGGTGATGCCGATCTCGACGATGCTGCGCGCGTTGCTGGGGTCGCGGTAACGGGCCAGGATTTGCGTCCACTCCCGCGCCTCGGTCGGCGTGGCGGCGGGATGTGCGGAAGTCGCGGTGTTGTCCAAGGGACCTGTGTCTTTCGGCTGTGGCTGGGTTGTCGGGGCAGCACGCCCACAAGCCCGCAGTGAACATGAGCGCCGGGGCTTATCTATGTCCAGAATCACACATAACACGATCCCGCCTTGCGAGTAAGAAGGGTCAATGACAGTGACCTGTCAAACTGCGCGCCGGCGGATCACTCGCTCATCGTCTCCTTCACCGCGCCGACCAGTTGCTTGAGGGTGAATGGCTTGGCCAGGAACGAGAATTGCTTGCGGTCGTCATTTTCCGGCAGATTCTTGGCAAAGGCCTCCTCGGCATAGCCGGAGACGAAGATGATCTTCAGCGCCGGGTTGCGCTTGCGCAACTCCTTGAGAAGCGTCGGGCCGTCCATCTCCGGCATCACCACGTCGGACACGACGAGGTCGACCCGGCCGTCGTGCTGCTCGAAAATCTCCATCGCCTCGACGCCGTTGCCGGCCTCCAGCACCGAGTAGCCGCGCGAGATGAGCCCGCGGGCGTTGAGCGCGCGAAGCCCCTCCTCGTCCTCCACCAGCAGGATCGTGCCCTGCCCGGTGAGATCGGCGGCGGGCTGCGGCGGCGGCACCTGCGGCGCGCGCGCCGCGGGCACCGTCGGCGGCGCCGGCAGCGGCTCCAGGATGTCGGACGCCTCCTCGGCCGCGTCCGGCACATGCCGCGGCAGGAAGATGCGGAAGATCGCGCCCCGGCCGAGCTCGGGGTCCGGATAGATGAAGCCGCCGGTCTGCTTGACAATGCCGTAGACGGTTGAGAGGCCCAGGCCCGTACCCTTGCCGACGTCCTTGGTCGAGAAGAACGGATCGAAAATCTTGTCGATGATGTCGGGCGGGATGCCGGTGCCGTTGTCGGCCACTTCGACCAGCACGTAGTCGGCCGCGGGCATGCCCTTGTGATTCATCCGCACGGCTTCGGCTGCGTCGATGTTGGCGGTGCGCACGTTGAGCTTGCCACCGTTCGGCATGGCGTCGCGCGCGTTGACCGCGAGATTGACGATCACCTGCTCGAACTGGGAGATGTCGGCCTTCACCAGCCAAAGATCGCGGCCGTGCTTGACCTCGAGCACGACCTTCTCGCCGATCAGGCGGCTCAGCATGATCCGCAGGTCTTCCAGCCGCTCGCCGAGATCGAGCACCTGCGGGCGCAAGGTCTGGCGGCGCGAGAAGGCCAGCAGTTGCCGCACCAGGCTCGCCGCCCGGTTGGCGTTCTGCTTGATCTGCATGATGTCCTGGAAGGACGGATCGGTCGGCTTGTGGGCGTTGAGCAGGAAGTCGGTCGCCATCATGATGGCGGAGAGCACGTTGTTGAAGTCGTGGGCGATGCCGCCGGCCAGTTGCCCGACCGATTCCATGCGCGCGCGCTGGTTGACCTGGTTCTCCAGCGAGCGCTGGCCGGTGGTTTCCAGCACGTAGACGATGGCCGCTTCGCTGTCGCGCTCCTCCTCCTCGACCGGAGACACATAGAACCGCCCGTAGCGCTCGCCTCCGCCGCTCAAGCCTGCGTCGACCGGGGCAACCTCGCTCTGTCCGGCGGCGGCCTCGCGGATCGCGCTTTCCAGGGGTGCGCGGTCGCGCTCGGACACGGCCGCCAGGATCGAGCGTCCGTCACCCAACGCGCCGGGGAACATGCGAGCGAACAGCGCATTGGTGCGCGAGATCTTTCCGGCCTTGTCTACGGTTGCGATCGCCATCGGCGTCGACTGGAAGAAGCGCATGAAGCGGACTTCGGCGGTGCGCTGCGGATCGGTGGTCTCGCCGCGCGCGCGGTTGAGTACGAGCGTGCGCGAGGCGCCGGGCGCGCCGTCGGCGCCGAACGCGACCTTGTGGAATAGCCGCACCGGCAGGGTTCGCCCGCCGCGGGTCTTGAAGTCGATGTCCATCACTTCGGTCTTCACCTCGCCGGGAGCGGCGGCGAGCGTGGTGAGCAGCGACGCGCCGTTGCCGGAGACGATGTCGGCGAGCTTCAAGCCCCCGGAGCCGACCTGCGCGAGATCGTGGTCGAGCCAGGTCGCCAGCGTTGCATTGAGGTAGCCGATGTCGCCGTTGCCATCGACCGAGAAGAAGCCGGCCGGCGCGTGATCGAGATAGTCGATGGCGTGCTGCAACTCCTGGAAGATGTTCTCCTGCCGCTCGCGGTCGCGCGTCACGTCGGCGACGGTCCACAGCGTCAGCTTGCTGTTGCCGCGCGCGTCGCCGAGCGGCCGCACGCGGAGCCGCAGCCAGTTCACCGCCTTGCCCTTGAGGCCCGCGACCCGAACCTCCTCCTGGGCCTTGCGGCCTTCGCGCGCCGCCTTGAGCAGCCGATAGACCGCCTCCGAAACGTCGGGATCGCCGATGAACACCCGCTCCACCGGCCGCACGTCGTCGGAATTGGCCGCGTCGATCAGGTCGAGATAGGCGGCGTTGGCGTAGATCACGCGGCCGCGATGGTCAGTGACCAGCAGGCCGTCGGCGGCCTCGTCGACCACCGCCTTGAGCATCGGATGGCCGGTGTCGGCGCCGGCGACGCGGAGGATGCCGGTGGCCAGCGCAAACAGCGAGAACACGCCCGCCATGGCGAGAAAGGCGAGCAGCGCCAGGATATAGGGCCCGGTGCTGCCGCGGCCGACCAGCAGCAGGCCCACCGCCGCGCCGACCAGCACCAGCGCCACCAGCAGCACCATGCCGATGCTGCCGCCGCGCCCGCCGCTCGGGCTGCGGTCGACGGCGGGCGGCCTTTGTCCTTCGCTCAAATCCTGCGTGGCCATGGCCAGTTTCAAGTCGGGTGGAGGGCGCGACGCAACAAGGTCCCTTGGTGCCTCAGCGGAGGCCTTCAACGCAAGGGTTTTGCTCATGCGATCCCCCGGGGTTCCCGCGCTGCCGGTTTCCTGGGCGTCATGGCTGTGCCCGCCCCGCGGTCCGCCGAAGTTTCATGACATAGCCGATGATCTCGGCCACCGCCTTGTAGTGCTCGGCCGGGATTTCCTGGTCGACCTCGACGGCGGCGTGCAATGCGCAGGCGAGCGGCGGGTTTTCCACGATCGGGATGGAGTGCTCGCCAGCGACATCGCGGATCTTCAGCGCCAGCGCATCGACGCCCCTGGCGACGCGGACCGGCGCCTCCATGCCGCGGTCGTATTGCAGGGCGATGGCGTAGTGGGTCGGGTTGGTGATGATGACGGAGGCCTTCGGCACGGCGGCCATCATGCGCCGGCGCGCCCGCGCTTGGCGCAACTGGCGGATCTTGCCCTTCACGATCGGCTCGCCTTCGGTCTGCTTGAACTCGTCCTTCATCTCGCGCAGCGACATTTTCTGCCGCTGGAACCATTGCCGGTACTGGAACATGTAGTCGGCGGCGGCGACCAGGAACAGGACCGCGACCACCGCCGCCAGCACGTCGAGCGAGAGCGCGCGGGTGATCAGCAGCGTGCCGAGGATGTCGGTCTGAACGAGCCCCTCGAGCCGGTGCCGCTGCGGCCACAACAGCGCCACCATGACCGACCCGATCACCGCGAGCTTGACCAGGCCCTTGGCAAAATTGGCTAAGGCCTGCGCGGAGAACAGCCGCTTGAGGCCCGCCAGCGGCGAGATCTTGGAAAACTTCAGCTTGATCGGATCGGTCGACCACACCAGCCAGTGCTGGATCAAGTTGCCGGCAAGCGCCGCGACCACGAGAACGGCGAACGGCAGCGCGACCGCGGCCAGCACCTCGCGTTCGATCCGTGCCGTGAGCGCGATGAGCCCCCGGCCGTCGACCGGAATCTGGTGCGAGTTGGCGATGAAGCCGCGGAACGTTGTGGTCAGGCCGCCGCTCATCGAGCCGGAGAAGGCCGCGAGCATCAGCGCGCCGCCGCCGATCACGAACCAGGTCGAGACCTCCTGGCTCTTGACGACGTCGCCGCGCTCATGCGCCTCGTCGAGGCGTTTATGTGTCGGGTCCTCTGTGCGATCTGAGTCGTGCTCGTCAGCCATGCGCTCTAGCTATCCGCCCCTCGCCTCAGGTATTCGGCGCAAGGATGTGCAGCACGCCTTCGACGTAATCGAGAAAGGTCATCATCATGGCGCCGACGACGAGCACCAGGATGAGGAAGCCGAGCAGGATCGAAAGCGGCATGCCGACGAAGAACACCTGCATCTGCGGCATCAGGCGCGACAGCACGCCCAGGCCCAGATTGAACAGAAGCCCGAACGCCAGGAACGGCGCCGAAAGCTGGATGCCGATGCGGAACGCGCCGCTGACGGTGGTGGAGAGCATGCTGGCGACGTCGCCTTGCGCCTCGCGTCAATCCGCCTCATGCTCCGGAAACTTTGTAATCCCGCTTGATGTTCCTGGACAGACTCTCCGACAACAAGCGCTAACGCTCCTGGTGCCAGTGCATTCGGGTGCGCAGCATCGAGAACAGCGGCAGGTCGGTGATGGCCACGGCATAAGCCCTTGTAGATGGCGCCGGACGTTTGCCCGCCAAACGGCAGTCAGGTTGCGGTGCGGTTCCGGTTCAGGTCGGCAGACTTTGTCGGGTGTATGGTTAATGAGCGGTTAAATCCGCAAAAATGGGCGGTTTGCCATCAATCTGCCGTTTACCAAACGAATCGTTATAACTGGGGCGATGGGCTCGAACCCGCCCCTCGGCGTTAGTTCTTTGTTAATGTTCTCGACGGCCATTATTGCCGGCGGCGTTAACGGATTTCGCGTCACGCCGACCGGCCCAGGGATCACTCCACGCGCGCCGGATGCGCCAGGGGAACACCGATGAGCAACCTCTTAGGCGTGGAGTTACCGACCCCGGTGAGCTACGTTATCGCATTCGTCTTCGTTCTGCTGCTGATCGGCGCGGCCGCCGCCTGGCTTGTGCGCCGGTTCGGCGCGACCCGCCTCGACGCCGCCTCGCGCGGCCGCCAGCCGCGGCTGGCCGTGATGGATTCCGCAGCCGTGGACGGACGCCGCAAGCTCGTCATCATCCGCCGCGACAACGTCGAGCATCTCCTGATGATCGGCGGCCCGAGCGACGTCGTGGTGGAGACCAATATCGTGCGCGGCGCCGCCGATAAGGCGTGGCAGACGACGCCCGCCGAACCCGCCGTCACCGCTCCACCGGTCCCTGAAGTCCGCCCGGTGCGCCCGGCGGACACGCTCGCGGGCCTCGCCGAAGAGTTGGCGCGCCCCGAGCCGGCCGCAGCAGCGCGCACCATCCAGGTCCCGCAGCAGGCCCAGCCGCCGCGCAACGCCCCGCCGATGTCGCCGGCCATGGCCAGCGCGCCGCAGGCCAATCCGGCCGCCGACCAGAGCCTCGCCGAAATGGCGCAGCGTCTCGAAGCGGCACTCCGCCGCCCGATGGCGCAGAAGGTGGTCGCCGAGACCCAGCGCGTCACGGCCACCGTTGAAATCAAGGCGGGCACGCCGAAGGCTGCCGTGCAGCCCCGCAACAGCACCCTATCCAAGCCGCAAGGCGATCTCGAGCAAGAGATGGCGAGTCTTTTGAGCAGACCAGGAAAGACTTGACGGCACGCGGGTTCGCCACCTGCGTCCGTCTCACGACGGGGGTGGCGATAGCGCTTCTACTGTTCACGCCCGCGCACGCCCACACGGCGGTAACCGCGGCCTCCGGCAGCTCCCCGCCGGAGGCCGCTTTCTTTTCCGGAATGCCCAAGCCACGATCGGGCAGATCAGTCGGAGACATCGGCCGTGCAGCCCGGTCACGCGGAAATCGTCGGTGCCGGATTCGGTGGCCTCGTCGCCGCCACCGCTCTCGCCGAGCGGGGCTGGACCGTGCGCGTGCACGAGCGGCGGGAGAAGCTCGCGGGCGAAGGCTATGGCATCGCCATCCACAACAACATGGCGTGTATCTTCGCCGCGTTCGGCATCCTGGATCGGGTGCTGGCCGGCGGCATGAGAATCGACCGCCGCGACTCCGTGGATGCGCGCGGCAACGTGGTGATGACGCGCAAGACCGCGCGCAGCCCGTATCGGATCGACCGGCAGCACATCGTCGCGCTGCTGGCGGAGCGCGCGCAGGCCGCGGGCGCCGATATCCGTTTCAATTCCGCGGTGAAGGCTGCATCCCCCGAAGGCTCGGTCACGCTCGACGATGGACAAAAGCTCGCGGCCGACCTCGTGGTGGTGGCCGACGGCGTCAACTCGGCCATCCGCGATGCGCTCGGCCTCACCAAGCGCCGCATCTGGGGCCGCGACTGCGGCGTGCGGATCAACATTCCCCGGCGGCCCGGCGAGATCGCCGCCGACGGCCGCGAGGGCACGGTGATGATCGAGGCCTGGGCGGACAAGCGGCGCGTGCTCTATTGCCCGGTCACCAAGGGCGAATTCTACGTGCTGCTGACCTGCACCATGCGCGATGCCGCCGCCGCGACCTCGCCGATCGATCCGGACGTCTGGGCAAGGTCGTTCCCGGCCATGCGGGATCTGTTCGTGCGCATGCGCGAAGAGGCCGACTGGCCGCAGTCGCATTGGGCGCATTTCCAGACCATCCATCTGAAACGCTGGTCGATGGGGCGGATCGCCGTGCTCGGCGACGCGGCGCATGCGATGCCGCCCTATCTCGCCCAGGGCGCGGGCCACGCCATGATAAATGCGCTCGGTCTTGCGGACGCTTTGCAACATGCGCCAACGATCGAGGTTGCGCTCACCGATTGGGAGCGCCGCGAGCGG
Organism: Xanthobacteraceae bacterium; assembly: GCA_009694215.1. Taxonomy (GTDB): domain Bacteria; phylum Pseudomonadota; class Alphaproteobacteria; order Rhizobiales; family Xanthobacteraceae; genus Z2-YC6860. The sequence continues at coordinate 911 of SHVN01000026.1, read as the reverse complement.
CCCTTGACCGAACACACCCAACTCTGGACGCGCATCTACGGCGCGACGATGTTCCTGCCGAAGCCGCTGAAGAAGATTTCAATCCAGGTGGAAAGGATTCCCTGGGTCGCGGCGCAATACCTGCGCGCCGCCAATCATGTGCCGACCGGATGCGCGCCGACGGCAATAGACCTCACTGCGTCATCACCGAGCCTATCCCGGTGATCCCGACTCCTGGGGCATTGACCTGCCCATGAATCGAGATGGCCGGGACATAGGCGAGCGAAGCGACGCCGTCCTTCGGACGGCTATCCCCGGCCATGACGTTGATCGGTGACCGCCGGCAACAGACGGCGGTTCAATCGTCCCGGTAAATCCGCTCGCGCCGCTCGTGACGCTCCTGGGCCTCGACCGAGAGGGTGGCGATCGGCCGCGCCTCCAGGCGCTTCAGCCCGATCGCCTCGCCGGTCTCCTCGCAGTAGCCGTAGGTTCCGTCGTCGAGCCGGTGCAGCGCGGCGTCGATCTTGGAGATCAGCTTGCGCTGACGGTCGCGGGCGCGGAGTTCGATGGCCCGGTCGGTTTCGGACGAGGCCCGGTCGGCCAGGTCCGGGTGGTTCTGGTTCTCGTCCTGCAGGTGCTGCAGGGTGTCCTTGGCCTCTTTCAGGATGTCTTCGCGCCAGCCCATGAGCTTGATGCGGAAATACTCGCGCTGCCGCTCGTTCATAAACGGCTCTTTTGCGGTCGGCCGATAGATCTTGCCCTTGCCCTTGCCCTTGCCCTTGCCCTTGACTGCTGTTCCCATGCCATTGGCGGCGTGGATGCCGTTCTGCCCGTTGTGTCCGTTATGCCCGCCGTGGCCATTGCTATGGCCATTCTGACCGCTGTGTCCGTTCAGGCTGCTATGGCCGTGCGTTCCGTTGACGGCCTTGATG
>SHVN01000170.1 GCA_009694215.1 Xanthobacteraceae bacterium | reverse complement strand
TGGCGCTGGCCCGGCCGCTGCCGGAATGGGCGGGCGGGGTTCTGGCGGTCGTGACCGGGGTCGCCATCGGGCTCGACTCGCCGCCCGAGGTGATTTCGCCGCGCGAGGCCAATCTGATGCTGATCGGCACTGGTTTCGGTGGCACGATCCTGCTGGTCGTCGTGGTCGAGGCCGCCTCGCGGCTCAGCCGAATCTGGCAGCGCATCGGCGCGCGGATTATCGGCTCATGGATCGCCGCCAGCGCGATCCTGGTGCTGGTGCTGGTGCTGCGTGTGGCGGGCTAGCCGCCCGACGCCCTGCGCTGCTCGGCCAGAAACTGCTCGCGATTGACGGCGATCTGCTCGATCGCATTGGCCAGCACCTCCGGCGACTGTGCGCCGGTCACGGCGGCCACGCCGCAGAGGATGAAGGTCGGCACGCCGTCGATCCCGGCGCCCTTGGCGGAATTGGCCATGCTCTCGATCTTCTCTACGTCGGTTTCGCTTGCGAGCAATTCGCGGGTCTTTTCGGGATCCATGCCGACGTCGGCCGCGGCACCGACCAGCACCTCGCGGTCGGAAAGATCAGCGCCTTGCGTGAAATACAGGTCCATCAGGTGCTGCTTCATCTGCGCGGCCTGGCCCGAGGCCTGCGCCCACAGGATCAGCCGGTGGCAGTCAAGGGTGTTGGGCTGCCGCCGCATCTTGTCGACGGCGTAGGTCAGGCCTTCGGCGGCGGCCGCGGCGGCAACGCGCCCGGCGATGGCGGTGTATTTGTCGGGGGAGCCGAACTTGGTGGTGAGGTATTCGTCGCGGCTCATGCCCTCGCGCGGCACCCAGGGGTTCAGGAAATAGGGGAGGAAGCGTACCTCCACCGGAATGTTCGGTTTTAGCGCCAAAGCCTTCTCAAGGCGTTGCTTTCCGATGAAACACCAGGGACAGACCACGTCCGAGACGACGTCGATCGTGACAGGAGCGATGGCGCTTACGGCGGCGGGCGTGTCGGCGGTCTGGGTGTCGGACATGGGCGGGACCCTTGTGATCGGCCCGCTAGACTTAAGCGCCTAACTAAGCTGCGGCAACCGGGCGCGGCTCCACCCGCGCCAGCAGCGAATGCATGGTGTCGGCGGGCTTGAGCGTGGCCAGGGTCACCGCGGGGCTCACCCCCGGCCGGTCGCGGTCGGCGCGCGGCATGGTGTGCTTGAGCACGCTTGCGAGCCGCCGCGCCACCACATGGGCGTCACGGAGCTCGTTGTCGCCGAACACGAACAAGATCGAGCCGTCGTCCTGACGGCATGCGAAATCAACGTCGCGGACCAGGCGGCTGACGATGCAGGCGGCGTCCATGCTGGTGCGCCGGTCGACCGGGTCGTCGAGCGTCGTCGTGGCGATGTCGCCGGTTTGCGGATCGTCGTGGATCATTTTGCTGGTTCGCGCCACCAGGTTTCCGGCAGATATCCGAACAGCGAGGTTTCCGCCGGGTGTCCGATGGTGGTCCACCGCGCGACCCATTGCCCGGTCAGGTGGAACAGCGGCACAACGTAGAACCCCGATATCAGCACGCGGTCGAGCGCGCGCACCGCGGCGATGAAATTGTCGCGTTCGTGCGCCCGCAGCAGCGCCGCGATCATGGCGTCGATGGCGGCGCTCTTGACGCCCATGTAGTTGCGGGTGCCGTCGGCGTCCGCCGCGGCGGAAGCCCAGTAGAACGCCTGCTCGTTGCCGGGGGAGAGCGACTGGTCCCAGCGGTTCTCGATCATGTCGTAATCGAAGGTGAGGCGGCGACGGTCGTACTGCACGGCATCGACCAAGCGGATGCGCGCGGCGATGCCGGCACGCTTGAGATCGCGGGAGAAGGCGAGCGCCAGCCGCTCCTGGTCCCGGGTGGTGACGAGTATCTCGAAGCTCAGCGGCGCCCGCGTCGCGCGGGAGCGGAGCACGGTGCCCTCGAGCGCGTAGCCCGCGGCGTCGAGCAGCGCGAGCGCGCGTCTGAGCGTGTCGCGGTCGCGGCCGGAGGCGTCGGATATTGGCGGTTGCCACGCGCCTTCCATGATATCGGCGCGCACCGCACCGGGAAACGGCGCGAGCAGCGCGCGCTCGCGGGCGTCGGCGGGCCGGCCGCGCGCCGAAAGCGCAGAGCCTTCAAAGTAGCTCGCGGAGCGTTCATAGCGGTCATAGAAGTAGTTGTGGTTGAGCCAGCCGAAGTCGAGCAGCATGCCGATCGCTTCGCGCACGCGGATGTCGGAAAACACCGGACGGCGGGTGTTGAAGACGAGGCCGGAGAAAATATTGGGCAGGCCGTAGGAGAATGTTTCCTTGACGATGCGGCCGTCGCGCACCGCCGGCACGTCGTAGGCCGTTTCCCAGCGGCCCGGATCGGTCTCCGTCCTCACGTCGTAGAGGCCCTTCTTGAATGCCTCCAGGTGCGAATTGCCGTCGCGATAGAAGTCGAAGTGCACCTCGTCGAAGTTCCAGACGCCGCGGTTGATGGCGAGATCGCGCCCCCAGTAATCGGGATTGCGCTTCAAGGCGATGCTGCGTCCCGGATCGACCTTGCCGACCACATAGGGGCCGCTGCCGACGATCGGGTCGAAGGTGGTGTCCTCGAAGGTGTCCGGGCTGACCGCGTGCCGGGCCAGCACCGGCATCAGCCCGAGAATGAGCGGCAGCTCGCGATCGTTGGCGCCGGTGAGGTCGAAGCGCACGACGCGCTCCGACAACGCCTCGGCCTTGGCGACCTTGATGTAGTAGGTGCGGAAGTTCGGGCGGCCCCGGTCGCGCAGGAGTTGCCAGGAGAAGATCACGTCCTGGGCGGTCACCGGCCTGCCGTCGGAAAATCTCGCGGCGGGATCGAGCGCGAAGGTGACGTAGGTGCGCTCGGCGTCGGTCTCGACGGTGCGCGCGAGCAGGCCATAGAGCGTGAACGGCTCGTCATAGCCGCGCGCCAGCAGGCTCTCGACCACGTAGCCGCGAATCTGCGACAGCGCGAGGCCTTTGACGATGAACGGGTTGAGGCTGTCGAAGGTGCCGAGAATGCCTTGCGTCAGGCGGCCGCCCTTGGGCGCGGAGGGGTTGGCGTAGCGCAGGCGAACGAAGCCCTCCGGCAGCGCGGGCTCACCGTGCATGGCGATGCCGTGCTGCGGCGCGCCCGGCCGAGCCTGCGCGGAGCCCGCGGCGAATGCCGCCAGCAACAGCACGCCAAGGCGCAGCGCGACGGTCACGGCGGTCCTTTGCCCCAATAGAATCGCTGGTTCGTCATCGGTTTAGCACAGGCCCGATGTGTGCGATCGGGTCGCTTCCCGCGATCCACGGTGCGTCTTCGCGATTAACGTTCTCCATCGCTTAAGGCTTTATCAGCCTGCGGAATTCGGCTAATCAGGGGCATATCTCGCGTCACGCTCCTGCCTTTTTTTAAGCTTTGAGACAGGCGATGGGCGCCCGCACGGGCCAGCGCCGTAAAATACCGGCGCGAAAGAGGGACACCTAATGAACTACCGGAACATGTCCGTGAAGGCACGGACAGCCAGAAAAGTGTTTGCCACGCTGTCGGCGACGATCGTGCTTGCCGTGGTCGCGGCGTCATATGCGCTGGCGCAGCAGGCGCCGGCTCCCGCGCCCCGCCCGGCGGCACCCGCGCCCCGGCCCGCGACACCCGCACCCGCGCGACCGGCGCAGCAGGCTCCGGCCCCGCTGCAGCAGGCCCCGCAGGGCCAGGCGCAGGGCGGCGATCAGCCGCAGTTGATCTTCTCGCCGTGGGTGAAACTCTGCAACAAGGACGCCGACCCCAAGGCCAAACGCATCTGCGTCACGGTCAAGGACGGCCGGGTCGATTCCGGGCTTCTGGTCGTCAGCGTCGCCATCATCGAGATGGACGGCGAAGCCAAGAAGCTCCTGCGCATGAGCCTGCCCTATGGCGTGGCCCTGCTGCACGGCACGCGCCTGATCGTCGACCAGACACCGCCCGCGACCGCGCCGTTCGTGACCTGCCTGCCGCCGGTGGTGCCGCCGGGCGGCTGCATCGCCGACTACGAGGCGACCGCCGATATCATCGGGCGGATGAAGAAGTCGCAGATCCTCACCGTGCAGGCGATCCACATGAACGGGCAGGCCATGAGCCCGCAGCTCGATATGAAGGATTTTGCCAAGGCCTATGACGGCCCGCCGACCGATCCGAAGGTGTTCGAGGAGCAGCAGAAGAAACTTCAGGACGAACTGCAGAAGCGGGCCGAGGAGGCGCGCAAGAAGCTGGAGAGCCAGCAGCCGGCCGCCACCGCGCCGGCGCGCTGAGCACTGCGAATAAAATACCAAAGGCCCGCCGCGAGGCGGGCCTTTTGCTATCGGGACCCGGCGGCGATCAGTTCAGGATCGCGTTGCGCGGCTTGTAGCCGCCGCTGTCGTCGCGCTCGAACACCTCGCGCACCTGTGGATGGCGGACCGGCTTGCCGGTGGTGTCCGGCAACAGGTTCTGCTCCGACACATAAGCGATGTATTCGGTTTCGCCGTTTTCGGCAAACAGGTGGTAGAATGGCTGGTCCTTGCTCGGCCGCACGTTCTCGGAGATCGACAGCCACCACTCGTCGGTGTTGTTGAACACCGGATCGATGTCGAAGATCACGCCGCGGAACGGAAATACGCGGTGCTTGACCACCTCGCCGAGCTTGAACTTGGCGAGCCGGGTCTTGGACGGGCTGTCGAACAGCTTCTTGGCCGTGGTGTTGGTCATGTTGCGCCTAATCTAATAGCGCATCCCGCGCAGCAACAGCCTCAAAATCCGTAGATTGCGGCGAGATCGGGATCCTTTCCGGCGACCAGCCGGGCCAGATCGACCACCACCTTGGCCTGCTTCCAGGTTGCGTCGTCCTGCATCTTGCCGTCGATCATGACGGCGCCGCTGCCGTCGGGCATCGCGGCAATGATCTTCTTGGCCATCGTGACCTCGGCCGGGTCGGGCGAGAACACGCGCTTGGCGATGACGATCTGGGTCGGGTGCAGCGACCAGGCGCCGGCGCAGCCCATCAGGAAGGCGTTGCGGAACTGCGCCTCGCATCCGTCCAGGTCGGAGAAATCGCCGAACGGGCCGTAGAAGGGCTTGATGCCGACAGCCATGCAGGCGTCCACCATCTTGGCGGTGGTGTAGTGCCACAAATCTTGCTGGAATTTCTGCCGCGTGTCGCCCGCTTTGCCGTCGGCCAGCACCACATAGTCCGGATGGCCGCCGCCGACGCGCGTGGTCTTCATGCCGCGGGAGACGGCGAGGTCGGCGGGGCCGAGGCTCATGCCGTGCATGCGCGGCGAGGCGGTGGCGATCGCCTCGACGTTGTTGACGCCCTGAGCGGTTTCGAGAATGGCGTGAATGAGGATCGGGCGCTTGATGGCGTGGCGGGCTTCGAGCTGCGCCAGGAGCTGATCGAGATAGTGGACGTCCCACGCGCCCTCGACCTTGGGCAGCATGATGACGTCGAGCTTGTTGCCGATCGCGGCGACGATCTCGGTGATGTCGTCGAGCGCCCAGGGCGAATTGAGCGCGTTGATCCGGGTCCACAGCCCGGTCGCGCCGAAGTCCACGGCCTTAGCCATGGCGATGAAGCCCTTGCGCGCCGCCTCCTTGGCGTCGGCCGGGATCGCGTCCTCCAGATTGCCGAGCACCACGTCGACCTGCTGCAACAGCTCCGGCACCTTGGCGGTGACCTTCTCGACGTGCGGCGGCACGAAATGGATCATGCGCTCTAGCTTGACCGGCAGCTCCCGCAAGGGGGCCGGCGCGCCGATCGCGAGTGGTTGATAGAATGGGCGCGGCAGCTTCATGGTCGTCCTTGTTGTCCTTGGGCCTTGCTTCCAAAACGCCGGTCTGCCGTTTAGAGGAAAGCAAACCCCGCGCCAAGTTGCGCCAAATTGCGTCAGTTCGGAATAGGCCCAGAACGCCCGGATGATCGACGTCCTCAACCTCGCGCTGCCCTATTTCGGCTTGATCTTCCTGGGGTTCGCCTGCCGGCGGTTCAAAACCATTCCCTACAAGGGCCTGGCCTGGATGGACTTCTTCGTCGTCTATCTGTCGCTGCCGGCATTGTTCTACCGAATTCTGGCCAGGACCCTGTTCGAGCAGTTCAACAACGTGCGGTTTATCCTCGCCGTCACGCTCGGCACCTTTCTGGTGCTGGTGCTGTCGTTCTGTGTCGCCCTAGCGATCCGCCGCAATCTCGCGGAGTCCGCCATCGCGGCGCTCGCGGGAGCCTACGGCAATATCGGCTACATGGGGCCGGGACTAGCTCTGGCGACGGTCGGCGCGCAGGCAGCGGCCCCCGTCGCGCTGATCTTCTGCTTCGAGACGCTGCTGTTCTTCGCGCTGCTGCCGGCCATGATGGCGCTGGCGCGGCCGACCTATCGTGGCGCTGCGCGCGTGATCTTCGAGGTAGCGCGCAAGATCCTGCTGCATCCGTTCGTGGTCGCGACGGCGCTCGGCGGCGCTCCATATCGAGGCGCCCGTCGCGATCGACCGGCTGCTGCAGTTTCTCCAGAACGCATCCGCTCCCTGTGCGCTG
>SHVN01000025.1 GCA_009694215.1 Xanthobacteraceae bacterium | reverse complement strand
ATCAATAAGATCCCATATCGAGATGGCGTTCAGGCTCTCAGCGATCTAGCCGTAGGGCGTATTCACTTCTATCTGACAGCTTTAGCGATCATCCGACCGCAGATCGAGGCCGGGAAGGTGCGACTGGTCGCGGTCGCCAATCGGGAGAGGGCACCCTCTGCGCCCGATGTTCAAACAGCCGTCGAAGCCGGCTATCCCAATTTGGCCTTTGATGGACTCACCGGCTTGTTCGGAACTCGAGAGATGAGCGAGGAGCTTCGCGATCGTATCGCGGCCGATGTTCAAGCGATAGCACGCGAGCCCGCTGTCGTTACACAGTTGGATTCCAACAGCCAGCTAGTGAGGCCCGGTGGCCCAAAGGATTTTGCAACTGCGATCGACGGGCAGCGTTCGCAAATCGCTGCAGCAGCCAAGCGGCTCGGCAACAAACCCAGCCAATAGTTGTTCGGAGACTGTAATGGCGAAAGTCCGCCGAGTTGCTATCGTCGGGGCGGGTCTCGGTGACTGGCCGCGGCTACCGCAATAAAGAATGCAATCATCGCAAAGGCGTAGAGAAGAGCGGCGGCCGTAAATCCGATCCAGCCGGCCGCCGTACGCGGCAGCGTCAAATCGCCTTGCAGTGCGCAGAAGGTAATCAGAAATATTGCAGCGATTGTAGCCATATACATTGTCACGGGCCGAGAATCGTCAGCGCGCAGCACGCGGCTCGACACAGCAACAGAGTTGGTCCCGGAAATCTGCACAGGACGCTAAGTGGAGTTTCTGCCTGACGACGGGCACGCTGTGACCCGCGAATCAGGAGAGACCATGACCCGACGACCTCGCCGGAACCACACACCGGCCTTCAAGGCGAAGGTGAAGGGGGCAGATCACTGCGAACCTACGCTTACTATTAAAACGGCATCAGAACGCATCGGTCATTGGATAAAGACGCTCCGATCTCTCGTCCGGTTCAACGGACCGTAAGCATCAATACTTGCCCGATCCTTGGTGGACTTCATCACCATTATGTCCGGGTCTAGGTTTTCGGTACACACAGGCAGGGATAAGTTGTTTGTTCAAATAATTGCCAATCACAAAGAGCATTAGGTATCATCCCCTTTCGCGAACGTCTGTTTTTCGCCGCGTTATCAACGGGGGGCTATCATGCAGACTTGTGATGAGCGTTATCAACGAAGCATCGCATTCGCAGCACTGTTCGCTTTGCTTAGTAGCTCGACCGTAGGGGCCGCCGAGCATACTCTGTTGCCAACTCCAGAGACGGTCCACATCGGGCATTTTCTCGCGACCTTAAAACCGGTCCTTAGCATTGACAGCGGTGACATCGTTACGATCGAGAGCATCGCGTCAATCGTGCCTTCTCTGATCGATGCTTCCGGTGTGGTTCCACCATCGGCAGTGCCGCAGAACCAGCGCGACATTTACGGCAAAGTGAAAGATCGTGGCCCCGGCCCGCATGTGTTGACTGGGCCAATCGAGATCAAAGGCGCGATGCCGGGCGACGTTCTGGAGGTTCGGATCCTCGACGTCCAGCTCACCCAAGACTGGGGCTTTAATCGACAGCGGCCCTATGCCGGCACACTGCCCGACGAGTTTCCCGCCTTTTGGAATCGAATCATCCCGATCAACCGAGCCGCCAAGACCGCCGAGGTTGCCAAAGGCGTGGTCGTGCCACTGGACCGGCCGTTCTTCGGGATCATGGGCGTTGCTCCTGACTCGGGCAGGATCAGCAGCGGGCCGCCCGGCGTGCATGCCGGCAACATGGACAACAAGGATCTGACCGCGGGCACTACGCTTTACATGCCGGTGCACACTCCCGGCGCGCTGTTCTCGGCCGGTGACGCGCACGCCGCGCAGGGGCACGGTGAGGTGGATCTGTCTGCAATCGAGACGGCCATGCGCGGCAAGTTTCAGTTCATCGTTCGCAAGGACATGAAGCTACGTTGGCCGCGGGCCGAGACGCCGACCCACTGGCTGGTGATGGGACTCAATCCCGATCTAGACGAGGCGATGAAGATCGCCGTGCGCGAAACCATAGAGTTCATCACAGCAAAGTTTCCGCACTTGACGCGCGAGGAAGCCTACATGATAGCCAGCGTGGCAGTGGATTATCACGTTACGCAGGTGGTCGATGGTACCAAGGGAATCCACGGAATGATTCCGAAATCCATCTTCAAATAGGAATTGTGGCCAGCCCCCGTTGGGTGGTCCGGGCCAAACTACGCCCTAGCGTCGATTGTAGTGCTAGCCGACACGATCCGCTTTTGAAGGACTGCCATTGTTAATTGCTCAATTGCATTATTCTGAATGGCTTTGTCACGTTGCCGAACGAAGGCTCTTCGCGTTCTTCGTTTGGCAACGTGACAAAGCCCGGCAAGTATCTGATTTGATTGATTCCGACGGGGTCCTGAGATCGCGCCTATTCACACGAGGTGACGACGGCCGTCCTCACCGCGCGGCTGTCTTGCAGGAAGGCCGCAAGAACGCGAGTATTCACGCCAGATCGGGAGCCATCTGAAGAATCCCGGGTAAGGAAAACTCACCATGCGGATTGCCGTCGGCCTCCTGTCCGGAATCCTCGCGCTCTGCCCGCTCATCGCCGCGCCCGCCCAGGCGCAGGACTTTCCCAGCAAGCTGATCCACATCATCGTGCCGTTCACGCCGGGCGGCTCCAATGACGTGCTGGCGCGCGAACTCGCGGCCGGCTTCCAGTCCCGCTGGAAGGAGAGCGCCATTGTCGAGAATCGACCCGGCGGCGGCGGCATCATCGCCTATACTTTCGTGGCCAAGGCGCCGCCCGACGGCTACACGCTGATGGTGGTGCCGGCCTCGTTCACCATGCTGCCGCACCTGACGCGCAACCCCGGCTTCAATCCGATGACGGACTATGCGCCGATCAACCTGATCATCGACGTGCCATTCGTCATGGTGGTGCCGCCGACCGTGCCGGCCAAGACGGTGCGGGAGTTCATCGCGCTGGCCAAGGCGTCGCCGGGCCAGATGACCTACGGCTCGGTCGGCGTCGGCACCCCGCAGCACCTCGGCGCCGAGCTGTTCAAGATGCACGCCGGGGTCGATCTGATCCATGTGCCGTACCGCGGCGCGACCGCCGCCATCCCGGACCTGCTGGCCGGGCGCATGCATATGTTCATCGGCGCCATCAATTCGCTATTGCCGTTGATCAAGGAAGGCAAGCTCACCGCGCTCGCCTCGACCGGGAGCAAGCGCGTCGCCTCGCTGCCGGATGTGCCGACCATGGCCGAGACCTTCGCCGGCTTCGAGATCGGCTCGGGCGTTGGCCTGGTCGCGCCGGCCGGCACGCCGGCCAAGATCGTCGAGACGCTGCACCGCGCAACCGCGGAGATTCTCGCCACGCCGAGCTTCCATCAGCGCATGGCCGCGATCGGGGTCGATGTGCTCGGTATCACGCCGGCGGCCTACGCGAAGGTCATCGCCGACGACTACGACAAGTGGGGCAAGGTGGTCGCGGCCGCCGGCCTCAAGCCGGAGTGAGGGCGTGATGAAAACGCTGAAAGTCGGCATTGCCAGCTCGTAGTGCGTATTCACCTCGGATTGGCGATTCGGTTCACGAAGCGGAAGCGCATTCGCTCGTCGTTCGCCTCGAACTCGTCGATGGTGAAGACGCCCGTATAACCAGTGCGTTGGAAATAGCCCGCGCCTCTCGGTTTGGTAAGGTCCACCGTGTCGGTAGTCACGATGACGCGCCTAACAGTCGAAATTTGTTCAACAAGCTTCTTGTATTTCCCAGTATCCCGAAGCTCCGGAATCCACGGGTCGTTGTAGTAATTACCGGTCGGCTCCTTTTGCCAATAATGAGCGTGAACACAGGGCAGCCTCTCCGTACGTCCATCCGGATAAGTGACTTCCGCGTCCCAACTACCCTGTGAACCTCTGATATGGACTTTTTCCATTTCCGCTATCCCAGCCCTTAGCCGCTCCTCGGTAGTTACCCGGCAACAAAAAACCTGCGATCCCATGACACCGGATATGGGGCTGCCGTTGGAACGTGTGAAGAACAAACCACACCGGTTCTGCACCGATCAGGATGTCAGTTTCGTGCTTCGTTCTGCTTCGAGCTGCCGAATAGGTGATGATAGGAGTTGAAGCAAACGTCTGTATTTCTGGGATTTAAATGGTGGGCGCTATAGGGATCGAACCTATGACCTCTCCCGTGTGAAGGGAACGCTCTCCCGCTGAGCTAAGCGCCCGATGGCTTGCGTTTTAGGGAGCCGGTGCAAGACATGTCAAGGAACGTAAAAAGGAGAGGCCGCCTTTCGGCGGCCGTTCCGGCATTTTCGAGGCTTGAAGCTGTCTCAGCGCGACGACGGCGCGGGCGGCCAGGGTGAGGCCGGCGCAGGGGCCGGGGAGGTCGCCTGTTCGGGCGCTGTGGCGGTCGGCGCCTGGCGTGGGGCGGGCTTCTTCTTCGGCGGGGCAGCGGGCTTGCGGGCTGCCACGGGCGGAGCTGCGGTCTGCAATTCGACGAACACCGGGTTTGGCACGAGGCGCGGGTCGGACGTGTCCGCCTGGGCGTTGGGGTCGCGTGGGTCTGTCGAGGCTACCACCCGCACTGGAACGGTCTGCGGCTGATAGCCCGGCAGCGCGAAGCTCACGGTGAATTCACTGGCTGTCACCGCAAGCGAGCAAGGGGTCCGGCAAGTCTGTCCGGTCGAGGTTCTGGCCTCGGCGCCGGCGGGCTCTGATTCGAACTGCATGGTCGTCCCGGCGGGTGCTGAATTCATGAAGCTCGGCGTGCTGACCTGCATCCAGCTCGGAAGGCTGGAACATCCAGCGAGGCTCAATCCGCAAACTGCGATCGCGACAACTCTTTTCATGATCAATACCGCCCAATCGTGCGGCCCAACGGCCGCGTTACGCCACTCGGGACGTGACAGGAGGAGTGCAACCGGCAGCGTCCCCTCGCGGCGCGCCCCGACGCCGCCACGATCTCCAGTAAGAGTACCCTGCGCCTAATGTGCGCCAAGTACAGTAAATGAAGGCTTAAAGTGGCTTTTGCGGGACATTGGGGCGGCGATTTCGGGTCACGAAGCGCCCGGCGCGAGCTCCAGGACGGCGGTCGCAAGCTGGTCGTAATGGCCGATGAGCCGGTCCGCGGCTAGTTCCTTGATTGGGGTTTCGCTGTAGCCAAAATCCACTGCCACGACGGGGATGCCTGCGGCGCGGGCGGTTGCGATATCGGTGCCGGAATCCCCCACCATGACCGCGCGCTTTGCATCGCCGCCGGCCGCGCGGATGGTCCGGCGCAGGATCTCGGGATCGGGCTTTTGAATCCCGAACGTGTCCTGGCCGCAGATCGCGGCAAAGCGTCCAGTGAGGCCGAGCGCATCGAGCAGTTGCCGCGACAGCCCTTCGAGCTTGTTGGTGCACACCGCCAGTCGGAAACCGCGAGCCGCCAGGTGATCGAGAGCGGCGTTGAGGCCGGGAAAGGGTTGCGACCGGTCGGCAATATGGGCCGCGTAATAGGTGATGAAATCGGCAAACATCCGGTCGACGGCGCCGCCGGACAACGGGCGGCCCTCGAGCTTGAGCCCTTCTTTGATCATCTGGCGTGCGCCGCCGCCGATCATGTTGCGCGCGGTCGCGTAGTCGACCGGCGGCAGCCCTTCGCGCGCGAACACGACATTCAAGGTTTCGATCAGATCGGGCGCGGTGTCGACCAGAGTGCCATCGAGGTCGAAGACGACGGTGAGTGCGGTCATGCTTTTCGGCTATCCTTGGGGGTGCAAAGCCGGGTAAAAACCGCCGGCACCCCATCGCGGACGTTCATCTCACGAAGTTCATGGACATCGAAGCGCAGAAACGTCAAGCCGCGGCTATCGCGGTCGAATGGGTGCAGCCGGGCATGCGGCTCGGCCTCGGCACCGGCTCGACCGCCAAGCATTTTGTCGAGCTTCTGGCCGAGCGGGTCCGTGGCGGCCTCAAGGTCGTCGGCGTCCCGACGTCGGAGACCACGCGCGCCGACGCACAAAGACTGGGGGTGCCGCTGACCACCCTCGACGAGACGCCTGAATTGGACATGACCATCGACGGCGCCGACGAGATCGGCCCGGATCTGACCCTGATCAAGGGCGGTGGCGGGGCGCTGCTGCGGGAAAAGATCGTGGCGGCGGCCTCCGCGCGGATGGTGGTGATCGCCGACGAAAGCAAATGGGTCAAGACGCTCGGCTGCTTTCCCTTGCCGGTGGAGGTCATGCCGTTCGGGCTGGCCGCGACCCGGCGCAAGGTCGAGGCCGCAGCCGCGTCGGCCGGGTGTCCCGGCCCGGCTGTGCTCCGGCAGGGCAAGGACGGCCACGCTTTCGTCACGGATGGCGGGCACTGGATACTGGACGCCTCGCTGGACCGGATTCCGGATGCTAGATTGCTGGCCGAACGGCTGTCGATCATCCCTGGCGTCGTCGAGCACGGTCTCTTTATCGGGCTCGCTCAAGCCGCCATACTCGCCGGCCCGGCCGGTGCCCGCGTCGTCGAGCGGTCATGACCGCAGGCGGCCCGGGTTCACAAGGAGTTATGCCGCCATGTTCGTTGATTTCATTTCCCGTACTCATGTGATTTGGGCTTTCGGCGCAGCCGCCGTCGCGTGCCTCGTATTAGCGCATGGTGCGCAGGCCCAGCAGCAGCCGTCCGCGGCGATGGCCGCGCTTGCCAACCAGATTCTCGAGGCCAAGGGCGCCTACGGCGCGTTCGACCCGGTGGTCGATGGCGTGATCCGCTACAACAAGACCCAGTTCCTGCAGATCAATCCCAACCTGACCAGGGATTTGGACGCGGTTGAAGCGCAACTGACCAAGGAGTTCGCCGCGAAGCGGCAGGAGGCGCGTATGGAGGTCGCACGCGCCTACGCACTTCAGTTCTCCGAGCAGGAGCTCAAGGATGCGCTGGCCTTCTTCAAGGGCCCCCTGGGCAAGAAGATGATCGATGCGGAGCCCAAGGCCTTTGACGAGATCAACAAGCGGATGCAGGTATGGGCGGATAAATTCGCGGAAGAGGTCAACGTGAAGATGCGGGCCGAGATGAAGAAGAGGGGCCATACCGAGTTCTGACCGCCGGTCGCCGGCGGCAGACGTGGCGGGAAAAATGTCGGAAGAGGTCGATCTGTTCGTCATCGGCGCGGGATCGGGCGGCGTGCGCGCCGCCCGCATTTCGTCCGGCTATGGCGCGCGCGTCATGATCGCCGAGGAGTATCGCGTCGGCGGCACTTGCGTGATCCGCGGCTGCGTGCCGAAGAAGCTGCTGGTCTATGCCTCGCGCTTCGCCGACGAGTTCGAGGACGCGGCCGGCTACGGCTGGACCCTGCCCGAGCCCAAATTCGACTGGCCGACGCTGATCGCCAACAAGGACCGCGAGATCGCGCGGCTGGAAGCGGCCTACACCGCCAATCTCGACCGCGCCAAGGTCAAGATCGTCAAGAGCCGCGCGGAGATCGTCGATCCGCACACCGTCAGGCTCACGGCGACCGGCGAGACCGTTCGGGCCAGGCACATCCTGATCTCGACGGGCGGCGCGCCCTCGCTCGGCAAGGACATCGAGGGCCACGAACACGTCATCTCGTCGAATGAGGCCTTCCATCTGAAAGAACTGCCCAGGCGCATCCTGATCCAGGGCGGCGGCTATATCGCGGTCGAGTTCGCTGGCGTCTTCAACGGGCTCGGCTCCGAGGTGACGCTGGTCTATCGCGGCGACAACATCCTGCGCGGCTTCGACGAGGACGTGCGCAATCACCTGCGCACCGAGCTTGAAAAGCGCGGCGTCAAGATCGTCACCAAGGTCATCGTCGAGGGCATCGAGAAGGTCGATCACGGGCTGTGCGTTCAGCTTTCCGATCACGCGGACATCGTCGTCGACAAGGTCATGTTTGCGACCGGGCGCCGCCCCAATGTCAAAGGCCTCGGCCTCGAGACCGCGGGCGTCAAGCTCGGGCGGATCGGCGCGATCGAAGTCAACGAATTCTCGCAGACCAGCGTGCCGCACATCTATGCGGTCGGCGACGTCACCGACCGCGTCGCGCTGACGCCGGTGGCAATTCGCGAAGGTCACGCCTTCGCCGACACGGTGTTCGGCAACAAGCCAACGCGCGTCGATCACACCAACGTCCCGACAGCGGTGTTCTCCGAACCCGAATGCGGCGTGATCGGCCTCACCGAGGCGCAGGCCTGTCAGCAGCTCACCAAGGTCGACATTTACAAGACCTCGTTCCGGCCGATGAAGGCGACGCTCTCGGGCCGCGATACCCGCACCTTCATGAAGCTCGTGGTCGACGGCCACAACGACCGCGTGGTCGGCGCCCATATCGTCGGGCCGGACGCCGGCGAGATGATCCAGCTCATCGGCATCGCGGTGAGGATGAAGGCGACCAAGGCTGACTTCGACGCCACCATGGCGGTGCATCCGACCGCTGCAGAAGAGCTCGTGACGATGCGCGAGAAGACCGCGAGCCATGTCCGCCAGGCGGCGGAATAGCTCAAGTTTCCAGATATTTGCTGGGTTTCCGGGCGGCCCGCCGCGACGCTGGATATTCCGTCCGCTGCTCGCTATAAGTCCCCGTTCCGACAAGCAAAATTCGAACGGTAGGAGTGTTGCGTCGTGGCCGAGCGTTGGACGCGTGATAGCTGGCGAAACAAGCCGATTGTCCAGGTGCCCGAGTACCCGGACATGGCGGCGCTGCAGGCCGTCGAGAAGCAGCTCGCGAGCTACCCGCCGCTGGTGTTTGCCGGCGAGGCGCGCAACCTCAAGGAGCAGCTCGGCCGTGTCGCGTCGGGCGAAGGTTTCCTGCTGCAGGGCGGCGATTGCGCCGAGAGCTTCACCGACCCAAGCGCCAACAACATCAGCGCCAACAACATCCGCGACTTCCTGCGCGTGTTCCTGCAGATGGCGGTGGTTCTGACCTATGCCGCCGCCGTGCCGGTGGTGAAGGTCGGCCGCATTGCCGGCCAGTTCGCCAAGCCGCGTTCCTCGCCGTTCGAGAAGAAAAACGGCCAGGAACTGCCGAGCTATCGCGGCGACATCATCAACGGGCCGGAATTCACCGCCGCCGCGCGCATACCCGATCCGCAGCGGCTGATCGAGGCGTTTCGCCATTCCGCCTCGACGTTGAACCTCATTCGCGCGCTCACCCACGGCGGCTACGCCAGCCTTGGCCGCGTGCATCAGTGGCTGCTCGACGTCGATCCCAAGAGCAGCCAGCGCTATCTCGAACTGGCCGACCGCATCTCCGAGGCACTCGCCTTCATGCAGGCCTGCGGCCTCGATCTCGAGAAGCATCCGGAGCTCAAGACCACCGACTTCTATACCAGCCACGAAGCGCTGCTGCTCGGCTACGAGCAGGCGCTGACGCGCGAGGACTCCACGCGGCCCGGCACCTGGTGCGCCACCTCCGCGCATATGGTCTGGATCGGCGACCGCACGCGGCAGCCCGATCACGCCCATGTCGAGTTCTGCCGCGGCATCATGAATCCGCTCGGCCTCAAGTGTGGGCCCTCGTCCAAGTCCGACGAGATGCTCCGCCTCATGGATGTGCTCAACCCGGAAAACGAGCCCGGGCGGCTTACACTCATCGTTCGCCTCGGCGCCGACAAGGTCGGCGAGATGCTGCCGCAGATGATCCGCGCGGTGAAGCGCGAGGGCAGGGCGGTGGTGTGGTCATGCGATCCGATGCACGGCAACACCATCACGGCGACGACCGGCTACAAGACCCGGCCGTTCGACCTGATCCTCAAGGAGGTCAAGTCGTTCTTCTTGATCCATGCGTCCGAGGGCACGCACGCCGGCGGCGTTCATCTCGAAATGACCGGGCAGAACGTGACCGAGTGCACCGGAGGCGCGCATGCAATCACCGACGAGGGGCTCAACGCCCGTTACCACACGCTGTGCGATCCGCGGCTCAACGCCGAGCAGGCGATCGAAATGGCTTTCCTGATGGCCGACCTGCTCAAGCAGGAACGCGCCTTGCGCGGCAAGCCATTGCCGGCCGCAGCCGGCCTCTGACGGCGGCGGCAGCGTGCTTCGATTTCTCAAGGCGACGCTCAACAGCTGGAACGGCCTCCGCGCCGCGGCGCGCAGCGAAGAGGCCTTTCGTCAGGAAATCGTCGCCTTCCTGATTGCGGTGCCGGCTGCCTTCCTGGTCGCAACCGACACGTGGCGGCGGGTGGCATTGATCGGCGTCGTCCTGCTGCTGATGATCGTCGAGCTTCTCAACACCGCGGTGGAGAAGCTGTCAGACCACGTCACGCCGTTTCACCATGACGCCATCGGCCGCATCAAGGACATGGCATCCGCCGCGGTGGGGCTGTCGCTGCTGCTGGCCGGGCTCGTTTGGCTTGTCGCGCTCGCCGAGCGTTTCGGTTTGCTGTAGATCATCGCTATGAATGTCCGACCCGCAGATCACCTGAAAATCGCCCTCGCGCAGCTCAATCCGGTGGTCGGCGATGTCGCCGGAAATGCCGACAAGGTGCGCCGCGCGCGCGATCAGGCGGCCGCGATGGGCGCTGACATACTGGCGTTTCCGGAGCTGTTCCTGGCCGGCTATCCGCCGGAGGACCTGGTGCTCAAGCCCGCGTTCCAGGCCGCCTGCCGTGCGGCGGTCGAGACGCTGGCGCGGGAGAGCACGAGCGGGCCCGCGCTCCTCGTCGGCACGCCCTGGGTCGAGGACGGCAAGCTCTACAACGCCTATGTGCTGCTCTTGGGTGGCGCGATCGAGGCGCTCCGCTTCAAGGTCAACCTGCCGAACTATGGCGTGTTCGACGAAAAGCGCGTGTTCGCGCCGGGGCCGATGCCGGGACCGATCCTGGTCAAGGGCGTGCGGATCGGCATTCCGATCTGCGAGGACATCTGGGGCGCCGAGGTGGTCGAGTGCCTGAGCGAAACCGGCGGCGAGATTCTCCTGGTGCCGAACGGCTCGCCCTATTGGCGCGGCAAGACCGAGCACCGGCTCAACATCACAGTCGCGCGCGTGGTCGAGTCCGGCCTGCCGCTGATCTATCTCAATATGGTAGGCGGGCAGGACGAGCTCATCTTTGACGGCGCGTCGTTCGTGCTCAACGCCGACCGCAGCGTCGGCGCGCAGCTTCCGACCATGCGTGAAGCCGTGGCGTTGACGCAGTGGAAGCGCGAGGCCGGCACCTGGCGCTGTGTCGAAGGGCCGATCGCTAAGGCCGACGAGAGCGACAGGACCGATTATGCCGCCTGCGTGCTGGGCTTGCGCGATTACGTGGACAAGAGCGGCTTCAAGGGCGTGGTGCTGGGTTTGTCCGGCGGCATCGATTCCGCGCTGTGCGCGGCCCTCGCCACCGATGCACTGGGAGCAGCCCGCGTGCGCTGCGTGATGCTGCCTTACCGCTTTACCTCGCAGGATTCGCTCACCGACGCGGCGAAGTGCGCCAAGGCGCTCGGCGTGCAGTACGACATCCTGCCGATCGAGAGCGCCGTGCTGGGTCTTGAGAAGGCGCTCGAACCGGCGCTCAAGGGGTTGCCGCGCGACGTCACCGAGGAAAACCTGCAGGCGCGCGCGCGCGGCACCATCCTGATGGCGATCTCCAACAAGTTCGGGCTGATGGTGGTGACGACTGGCAACAAGTCGGAGATGTCGGTCGGCTACGCCACGCTCTATGGCGACATGAACGGCGGATTCAATCCGATCAAGGATCTCTACAAGACCCAGGTATTCCGCCTGTCGCGGCAGCGCAATTCCTGGAAGCCGGAGGGCGCGCTCGGGCCCGACGGCGAGGTGATCCCCGAAAACGTGATCGTCAAGCCGCCGACCGCGGAGCTTCGCGAGAACCAGAAGGACCAGGACTCGCTGCCGCCCTACGACATGCTCGACCAGATTCTGGAAGCGCTGGTGGAGCGCGAGGAGCCGGTGGCGGCGATCGTGGCCGCGGGCTTCGACCGCGACACGGTGCTCAAGGTCGAGCGCCTGCTGCATTTCGCGGAATACAAGCGGCGGCAGGCCGCGCCCGGCGTCAAGGTGACGCTGAAAAACTTTGGCCGCGACCGCCGCTATCCGATCGTCAATCGCTTCCGCGACACCGGCGCGCCGTTGCCGGAGCCCGACCACGCGCTGCTCAAGTCGGGCGCCGCAGGCAAGACCGAAGCCTTCGACTTCTAGCGGGCGGGAATGAAGGTCGGCCCGACCGCTCGCACTGTGCGGTTGGGATCGGGCTTGGACGGCTCATCGGGAGGCGCCCCGCTGGCGGCGGGAGCCGGTGCCGGATTGGCGGCCGCGGCAGGAGCGGGCACCGCAACCGGAGCCCCCGGCCGCGCAGTGACAGCCGGAGCGGGCCGGATCGGGCGGCCCTGCGCATCGACCCGCGGCTGGGAGAGCTGGCGCGCCCGCTGGTCGTTGACGACGATGTCGCCCTGCTCGATCGTGCTGTCCTCGACGTTCTTCAGCGCCTGCGACCTGGATTCGCCGGGGCGGCGGCAACTGCAACTCTGATCGAGCACGGTTCGATAGCGGAACGCATTCGGCAGCGCAGTATATGGCTGCTGGCCGGTGACCGAGACCGCCTGGTTGATGTCCTCGCCGGGATTGCGGTGGGAGAACAGTATGACCTCGGCGGCTGGACAGGAATTGTGGCAGGCCTTCTCGTCCTCGACGAAGCGGCTTGCGTTGGTGGCGGCCGAGATCGGATAATAGAAGCCGTCGCAGGTGCGCACGCACAGCGTCCGGAACGTGCCGCTCGGCATCGACAGTCCGGGGGCGTCACCGCCCGGCGTAAAGATCGACTTCGGCCCGAACAGCGAATCCAGCAGCCCGCCGCTGCGGGCCGGCTGCGTCGCCGCCACCTGCTGCTGATACTGCTGGCCGCAATTGTTCTGCGCCAGCGCCACCAGGATCGCGCGGCGTTGACCCTCGCGCTCGGATGAGGGATTGCCGCGCAGCCGTTCTATGTCGGTTTGAATGCGCTCGAGGTTGCCCCGCATCTGCTGGATCTTGTTGTTCAGCGGGCCGCACTGAGCCTGCTGCCCGCTGAACAGAACGAAGAAGCTGTTGCTTTCGCATCCGGCGCGCCGGGCGGCGGTCTCCTGGCGATCGAGCTCGGTCTGCTGACTGCCCGCGGCGTCCTCGAGCTTGCGGAGTTGATCGGCGCGGGAGGAGTCGGCCGCGCCACGATCGAAGGCCTGGAGCTGGGCTTCGAGCCTGGAGCAGTAGGGGCTCTGCTGGGATTGCTGCGCATGTGCGGGCAGCAGCGCCGCGAAAACGGCGGCGGCAGCGGGCATGAGCGTGCGGCACCAAGTCGAGTTCATCGTAATCCCCGGTCCCCAGTGGGGCTGCAACGCACGCCCTTCGCGGCTGACTTTGAGGCCGCAATGGTGTCCAAAGTTTGGACGCCTGCCGCCGATTCTATCAAGATTCGGCGGATTGGGCCTTCTCCGTGCTGGCCGCCACCGGCAGGCCGGGCCGCCGCGATTCGGCCAGCAGATTCCACAACACGCCGCAAATAATGAGCCCAGCCCCCGCGAATACGAAGCCGTCCAGCATTTCTCCGTAAAACATCCAGCCCACCAGCGCAATCAAGGGGATGCGGAGGAAATCGAGCGGGACCACCACGGTGGCGTCGCCGGAGCGGAACGCCTGAGTCAGGCAGTAATGCGAGGTCAGGCCGACGACGCCGAGCGCCAGTGTGGGGAGGGCCAGGTCTGCGCCGAGGCGGAAAACGAACAGCGAGGGACCGCCGGTCGCCGCGGTCACGCCCGGCCAGGCCAGCGCCATCGGCAGTTGCATCAGGTTCATCCAGAAGATGATGGCGAAGGTGCCGACCCGGTTGGTCAGCTGCTTGGTGACGATCAGCGAGATCGCAAAGGTGAACGCCGCGAACAGCACCAGCAGCGCCGCCGGCTGGAAGCTGGCGAGCCCGGGCCGGACGATCACCAGCACGCCGAGGAAGCCCAGCACGACGCTGCCGGCGCGGCTCTTGGTCATGCGCTCACCCAGGATTAGCGCGGCCAAGAGCGCCACCCAGGCCGGCGTCGTGAATTCCAGCGCGAACACGGTGGCAAACGGCAACAGCGTCACCGCGAGTGCCCAGCTGAACTGCCCGACGAAATGCGTGGTGTTGCGTACGAGGTGGAATCCCATGTGCCGCAGCGCGAGCTTTTGCCGAAGCCCCGGCCGCGCGGCAATGATCGCGAGCAGGACGAACAGGCCCAGGCCCGAGCGGATCGTCAGGATTTCAAACGTGTTGAGCTGCTGACCGAGCGCACGGACCGCCAGCGCGCTGATTGAAAACGAGATCAGGGCGCCGGTCATCCACAAAACGACCCTGCCGAGTTGCGGTGTGGCCACGGCTTGCTTCTTTGGCTGTTTGTGGAGGCGGGGGCCGCCTTGTAACAGGCGGTTGCGGCGCCGTCACTCGGCGTCGGGCTGGTTTTCCGGGCGCGCCTTGTCGAACGCCGGCAGCTTCTGCGCTGCGGCGTCGGCGGCCAACAATTTAGGGAACGCATCCAGCGGAACCTTGAGCCGCCGCGCGTTGTACATCTGCGGCACGAGGTAGATATCCGCGAGCGTGACACTGCTGCCGAAGCAATAGGGGCCGGGCCGGATCATGGTTTCGAGCGCGGTGAAGCCCTCGATAATCCAATGGTGATACCAGGAGTCGATCGCAGGCTGCTCCTGCTTCAGCACGCGCTTGAGATATTGCAGCGGCGCAAGGTTGTTGAGCGGATGGATGTCGCAGCCGATCAGCGCGGCGAAAGCGCGCACTTGGGCGCGCGCGACCGGGTCGGTCGGCAGGAACGCAGGCTTGGGATGGGTCTCGTCGAGATACTCGATGATCGCCGGCGATTGCGTCAGGATTCCGCCGTTGTCGAGCACCAGCGATGGCACGCGGCGCTGCGGATTGACCGCCCGGTATTCCGGCGAATGCTGCTTGCCGCCATCCTTGGTGAGATGGATGGAAATCTGCCGGGGCGCGAGGCCCTTGAGGTTGAGGGCGATTCGCACCCGGTAGGCGGCTGACGAGCGGAAATAGGTGTAGTGATTCATGGCACTCCCCGGCGGAACGATGGAACGGGTCCGCGGGGATATTAACCGGCGCCTTTGCCCTTTGCGAACTCCGCGGCGAGCTTAGCCGAGCGCTCGGTCAGCCGGTCGACCGCGCGGTCGAACGCAGCGCGGTCGGCCGAATCCACGACCTCGGACAGGCGGTTGGCAAAATCGAGAGCGATCGGCGCGAGGTCGTCATACATGGCGCGGCCGGCCGGGGTCAGCGCCAGGAAGGATTCCCGCAAGTCGGAACGGTTGGCCCGGCGGGTGACGAGCTTGCGCTTTTCCAGCAGTGCGACCGCGCGCGAGACCTTGGTCTTGTGCATGTGGCTGTGGCCGCCGATTGCCTTGCCGGTCATCATGCCGTACTGGCCGAGCGTGACCATGACGCGCCACTCCGGCACGCCGATACCGTGGCGTTCGGCATAGATGCGCGAGAGCGCCTGCGAGACGAGGCTCGCCACCACGTTGAGACGGTAGGGGAGGAATTGCTCGAGCTTGAGCGGCGCGCTGTCGCCACGGCCCATAGCCGCGCCGTCGTCGGCCGGAACGTTGTTCATTGTCGCTCCGCTCCCCTTCGGGCCACGACGTGCGGCGGTCTGTTGATCGGGCCTGCCGCGTGGATAGAAACCTTGACGGAAGTCTTGGTGGGGCACAACCGTGCCCGATCCGTGAATGCTTGCAGCCGCCTGCATCCCCATGCACCGTCCCAGAACGGGTTGTTCTTCAGATTGCAAGCCGCTAGACGTGGTTGCATACGAAACTAAAGTCATTCCAATCTGGTATGCCAAGAACTAACAATCCAAGACTGGGATGGGCAAGGGTGGGAGCGCGAATGGCAGTGAAATACATGTCCGGGTTCGGCAACGGCTTCGAGACCGAAGCGCTTGCCGGCGCACTTCCGGTCGGCCGCAACTCGCCGCAAAAGGTCAACTACGGCCTCTATGCCGAGCAACTGTCCGGCTCGCCCTTCACGGCCCCGCAGGCGACCAACCAGCGCACCTGGCTCTATCGCATCCGGCCGGCGGTGCGGCACACCGGCCGGTTCGAGAAAGTCGGCCAGGGCTTCATTCGCACCGCGCCGGCTTATGACAAGACCGATCTGCCGCTCGGGCCGTTGCGGTGGTCGCCGACGCCGGTCCCGAAGAAGGCGCTGACCTTCGTCACCGGCCTGTTCACGATGACCACGGCGGGCGACGCCGAAGCACAGTCGGGCATGGCCGCTCACGTGCTGCTCGTGACGAAGTCGATGACGCAGGAGCACATGTTCAACGCCGACGGTGAGATGCTCATCGTTGCTCAGCAGGGAAAGATGCGCTTTTGCACCGAGTTCGGCGTGCTCGAGATCGAGCCCGGCGAAATTTGCGTGATCCCGCGCGGCGTGATCTTCCGCGTCGAGCTGATCGACGGGCCGGCGCGCGGCTACGTCTGCGAGAACTACGGTGGCGCCCTCAAGCTGCCCGACCGCGGCCCGATCGGGGCAAACTGCCTGGCCAACGCCCGCGACTTCCTTGCGCCCGTCGCGGCCTACGAGGACGTCGAAAAGCCTTGCACGCTGTACGTGAAGTGGGGTGGCGAAATCTACCGCACCAAGGTGCCGCATTCGCCGCTCGACGTCGCGGCCTGGCATGGCAATTATTATCCCTACAAGTACGACCTTCGGCGGTTCTCGCCGGTCGGCGCGCTGCTGTTCGATCATCCCGATCCGTCGATCTACACGGTGCTGACCTCGCCGTCGGAGACACCGGGCACCGCGAACATCGACTTCGTGATCTTCCCGGAGCGATGGGCGGTCGCGGAAAACACTTTCCGCCCGCCGTGGTATCACCGCAACCTCATGTCGGAGTTCATGGGGCTCGTGTACGGCGTCTACGATGCCAAGCCCGAGGGCTTCGTGCCTGGCGGCATGAGCCTGCACAACCAGATGCTGCCGCACGGGCCCGACAGCGACGCCTTCGAGGGGGCGAGCAACGCCGAATTGAAGCCGGTCAAGCTCACCAACACGCTCGCCTTCATGTTCGAGACGCGCTTTCGCCAGCGCATAACCCAGTACGCGGCCGAACTGCCGACCCGCCAGGACGATTACGCCGATTGCTGGAAGGGTCTGAAGAAGCATTTCAATCGCAAGCAACGGAAACCGAAATGAAACTCGCCTCTCTAAAAAACGGCCGCGACGGCCGGCTGGTGGTGGTGTCGCGCGACCTCACGCGCGCGGCGGATGCCTCGGCGGTGGCTGCCACATTGCGCGACGCGATGGACGATTGGGCCGCCGCCGAGCCGCGCCTGCAGGAAATCGCCGACGCGCTCGAAGCCGGCCGCATCGCGCACAGTCCGTTCGATCCGAAGAAATGCGCGGCTCCGATGCCGCGCAGCTTCGGCTGGGCTGACGGCTCGGCCTACGTCAATCACGTGGCGCTGGTTCGCAAGTCGCGCGGCGCCGAGGTGCCGCCGACATTCTGGACCGACCCGCTGATGTACCGCGGCGCGTCTGACGAGTTCATCGGCCCCTGCGATCCGATCCGCGCCGCCGACACCGCCTGGGGCATCGATCTCGAAGCCGAGGTCGCGGTGGTGGTGACCGACGTGCCGCAGGGTGCAACGCCCGAGCAGGCCGCTCCTCTGATCAAGCTGTTCATGCTGCTCGACGACATCAGCTTCCGCAATCTCATTCCTGGCGAACTCGCCAAGGGCTTTGGCTTCCTGCAGGGCAAGGGCCAGACGGCGTTTTCGCCGGTTGCCGTCACGCCCGACGAGCTAGGGACGGCGTTCGACGGCAAGAAGGTGCACCTGCCGCTGCTCAGCCAGATCAACGGCAACCCGTTCGGCCGGCCCAACGCCGGCGTGGACATGACGTTCGATTTTCCGACGCTGGTGGCGCACGCGGTCAAGACGCGGCCGCTGAAGGGCGGCGCGATCATCGGCTCCGGCACCGTTTCGAACCGCGACGCCGACGGCGGCCCGGGCAAGCCCGTGCCCGACGGCGGCGTGGGCTATTCGTGCCTGGCCGAGATCCGCACCGTCGAGACCATCCTGCATGGCGCGCCCAAGACGCCGTATCTCAACTTCGGCGACCGCGTGCGGATCGAGATGAACGACGCGAAGGGCGCCTCGATCTTCGGCGCCATCGATCATGAGGTGGTGCGGGCCTGAAGGCCGCTATTCCCCCTTGATGCTGGCGGCCTTGACGACATCCGGCAGCGCTTTCTTGCTCGCGGTCGCCGGTCTTTTTTACGATCCTATCAAGCTGCTTCCGGGCCACCTATTGAGCAGATACGGTGGCTTGCACTGGGCCTGAGGCACGGCATGAGGCAGTGAGATTTTCTCGGTGTTGCTGGTGGCGTGGTGGCTTGGTCGCTCTACGTCGAGATGAGCGGGACGAAAGCGGCCGACACCGCAATGCAACAGGCGGTCGCCGCGGGGGCGCGAGGCATCGTCATGCGCGGCACCCCGTTCTTTTCATCCGCACAACGCAAGATGATCGTCGACAGCGCCGCCAGACATCGGCTGGCTGTGATCTATGAGTCGCGCGAGTACATCGAGCAAGGCGGTCTCGTGAGCTACGCAACCGACGTCTTCGATCTGTACCGCCTCGCCACGGGCTATGTCGCCCGCATCCTCGCGGGCACCAATCCGGGCGACCTCCCGATCCAGCAGCCGACCAAGTTCGAGCTGATCATCAATCTCAAGTCCGCAAAACGCTGGGTCTGGATGTCCGATTGCGTTGCTCGCCCGCGCCGACGAGGTGTTCGAGTAGACCGCGTCGCTATTCCACCTTGATGCCGGCGGCCTTGACGACATCCGGCCAGCGCTTCAACTCGCCCTTGATGAAGTCGTCGAACTGTTGCGGCGTGCCGCCGATGATATTGCCGGCTTGCGGTCCCGTGATAGCCGCGCGCACCGCCGGCACCTGCAGAACCTGATTGAAGACGCTGTTGATGCGCGCGGTGAGCGCCGGCTCCATGCCGGCCGGGCCGGCGATGCCGTGCCACAGGCCGAAATCCATGCCGGGAATCGTCTGCGCGGCGGTCGGCGTGTCCGGCAGTTGCGGCATCGGCTGCAGCGAGCCGACGGCGAGCGCGCGCACCTTGCCTTCCCGGACCTGGCCGAGCGAGGTCGAGACGGAGATCATCGCGGTGTCGGCTTCGTCTTTCAGCAGCGCCGTGAGCATTTCAGCGCCCGAACGATAGGTGACGTTCACCTGATCGATCCCGGCCCGGCTGTTGAGATAGGCCATGAACAGATGCGTCCAGTTGCCCACGCCAGCCGTCGCGTAGTTGAACTTGCCCGGCTGCTGCTTCGCCGCGGTGATGAACTCGGCCAGCGTCTTGTAGGGCAGCGTCGGACGGATCAGCAGGACCGCCGGCAAGTTGGCCACATGGATGATCGGCGTGAAGGCGGTGCTCGGATCGTAAGGCGGCTTGCTCATCAGCACGTGTGACACGGCGCTCGGCCCGATGTCGGCGAGGAACAGCGTGTAGCCGTCCGGCTTCTCGCGCACCACGGCGGTCGCGGCGACCGTGCCGCCGCCGCCGGGCCGGTTCTCCACGATCAGGGGCTGCCCGTTGGCGAATTGCGCGAAGCCGTTTGACATGTTGCGCGACAGCGTGTCGGCCACGCCGCCCGCGCCGACCGGCACCACCAGCCGAACCGGTCGATCAGGCCATTGCGCCGCGGATTGGGCCAAGGCCGGGGCTGCTCCAAAGGCGGCCGTCGCAAGGACGATCCCGATAACCTGGCGGCGTACAAGGCTGGCGAATGGCATGGCAATTCCCCCTGATATCAAAGCCCACCTTCTATTCGTTAGCGGACGGAAAGTGCAGGCGCAACGTTGCAGGGGTGGGATGCGCCCCGGGGAAATCGGGATAGCGAACCAGCACCGCGCCGTCGGCGCGCAG
Organism: Xanthobacteraceae bacterium; assembly: GCA_009694215.1. GTDB lineage: Bacteria > Pseudomonadota > Alphaproteobacteria > Rhizobiales > Xanthobacteraceae > Z2-YC6860. The sequence continues at coordinate 12,263 of SHVN01000025.1, read as the reverse complement.
CAGCGTCACGGTTCCGGGCGGCGGGATCTGGGAATAGAACTCGCTGAAATACTCCGGCGCGATCGACACGGTGGTGACGCCGGCGAACTTGCCGTTGATCTCACGCCTGCGGCTGATCGCGAAGAACTTGGTGTTGGCGGCCCGCGCCTCCAGCACCTCGGTGACGAACGGGCCGGTCACCAGGTTGTCGTGGTGGGCCTTGAAGTAGTTGCGGTCCGACAGATCGATCCGAAGCATCGGGAACACCGTGCCGATACCAGCGGATAGCCATCCGCGCCGACGATCCAGAGGTCGCGCAACTGCGGCAACAACATCGTCATCGCGCGCAGGCGCTCGGAATAGGTCGCCTCGAACGAGCGAATCTGGTCGTCGCCGGCGTTGCCGGTGGTTTCGTCGAGATAGCGGGAGGCGAATTCGAAGGTCTCGAACACCTTCTGGGCGTGCTCGTGCACGATCGCCAGATTGCGGCGCAAGCGGTCGCGGGCGTCGTCGAAATGCTGCCGATGAGAGATCGCGCCGGCCACGATGTACAGCGTCACCGGCAGCACGATCGAGCCAACCAGCAGGACCCGCAGCGGCCGGGTGGCGCTTCGCGCGGGGTCCGCCGGCGCGTGTAGCAGGCCGGTCGTGTGGGCCAGGCGTCGGAAAATTTGAAGCATGAGAAAGAGGGAGCCAGCCGCGGCGTGGAAGGAACCTGGAAGGTACGAGGAAGTTGCCGTGAACTCAATCAATCGGCGGCGGCCGGCATGAGCCGGGGTGTGAGTTCCCTAGAAAACCGAAGGCCGGCGCTGAGGCCGGCCACCTTTCAAGTCGGGAAACGGCTGGGAACCCTAGCGCGAGCACTCGATGGCGAGTAACTGTTCGCAGCTGCCGCCTTTGCAGGCGCCGGCGTTGGTCGGGATCGCACCGGTGATCTCGTCCTTGTCGACCTGCCGGAACGAGGTGGCCTGGGCGAACTCCTTGGTCTTGCAGTAGGCGGTCGCGGCGGCGGTACCGCATTTCGCGCCGGAGGCCAGGCAGCGGTCGACGCCGTAGCCGTCGGCGTTGTTGGCGATGATGAAGATGCGTTTTTCCGCCTGCGCGGACGTGACGCCGAGCAGGATGGCGAAAGCGACTGTAGCAAGGAGGGATCGCATATTGAACGCCCGCGGTTCAGGGAACCGGATCGGTCTATCGGGAGAATGTAAGGCAAACCGTTAAGGCCGCGTTAACCGGGTCGGGACCCCGCGTGGGGTGGGCGGGCGGAGCGGCGGCGCGCCAGGGGCGGGCTGGCGAAAGCCGGCGAAGCCGCGGCCGGGCCTTGACGGCGGGAGGGGGCCTGGACCATTGTCCCGCCATGAACGGCCTTAACGCGATTTGCGGCATTTGCTGCGAGATTATGAGCTAGCGCACACGCTGGCTGCGGCCGTCTTTTCTCCTGATCGAGACCTTATAGACGCCCGGCCAGCAGGCCCGGGGATGTCATAGGTCTATGGATTTGAAGCTCTACGATACGCTTACGCGCGACAAGCGGGTGTTCGCTCCGATCCATCCCGCGCGCGTGCGCATGTATGTGTGCGGGCCGACGGTCTACGACTTTGCCCATATTGGCAACGCGCGGCCGGTGATCGTGTTCGACGTGCTGTACCGGCTGCTCCGCTATCTCTACGGCGCGGATCATGTTACCTACGTCCGCAACATCACCGACGTGGACGACAAGATCAACGCGCGCGCGGCCGAGCGCGGCATCTCGATCCGCGACCTGACCGAAGAGACCTACAACAATTTCAAGGAGGACGTGACGGCGCTCGGCTGCCTGCCGCCGACCGTCGAGCCGCGCGCCACTGAGCACATCGAGGAGATGAAGGCGCTGATCGAGCGCCTCGTCGCCTCCGGCAACGCCTATGTCGCCGAGGAGCACGTGCTGTTCAGCGTGCCGTCGATGAAGGATTACGGCAAGCTGTCCAACCGCCCGCTCGACGAGATGATCGCGGGTGCCCGCATCGACGTCGCATCCTACAAGCGCGACCCGATGGACTTCGTGCTGTGGAAGCCGTCGAACCGGGGCGATCCATCCTGGGCATCGCCTTGCCACATCCGCATGCCCGGCCGGCCCGGCTGGCACATCGAATGTTCGGCCATGTCGTGGAAGCATCTCGGCGAGAGCTTCGACATCCACGGCGGCGGCATCGATCTCGTATTCCCGCACCACGAGAACGAGGTCGCGCAGTCGTGCTGCGCATTTCATACCAAGGTGATGGCGAACTTCTGGATGCACAACGGCTTCTTGCAGGTCGAAGGCGAGAAGATGAGTAAGAGCCTCGGCAACTTCACCATCATCCGCGACGTGCTGGCCGACTGGTCGGGCGATGTGGTGCGGCTGGCGATGCTGTCGAGCCATTACCGCCAGCCGATCAACTGGACGCTGAAGGGGCTGGAAGTGGCCGAGAAGGCGCTGGCAAGCTTCTTCGACGCAGCCTCCGCCGAGGCCGATCTGCGGCCCGCGCCCACGGTGCTTGAGGCGCTGCTCGACGACATCAACACGCCGAAGGCGATTACCGAGATGCACGGCCTGAAGAACGCCGTCGGCCGCCGCACGCTCGCCGGAACACTAAGATTCTTCGGCTTCTGCCCGGATGACCTGAAGGCATGGCAGGCCAAGCACGTTCCCGAGCCTTCGCTTCCGGCGGAAGAAATCGAAACCCGGATTGCCGCCCGCAATGCCGCGCGCGCGGCCAGAAACTTCGCCGAGTCCGACCGCATCCGCGACGAGCTTGCGAAGCTGGGCGTCTTGCTGAAGGACTCCAAGGACGGCACCACCTGGGAGGTAGCGCGATGATGGCGCGCGCTAATCCGACACACGCGCTGCGGCCCTATCTGCCGCAGGATGCAACCGTCCTGGCGGATATTTTCCGCGCCAGCGTCGAGGAACTGACCGAGGACGACTACACGCCCGCGCAGCAGGACGCCTGGGCCTCGTCGGCCGACGACCTCGAAGCCTTCGCCGAGCGGCTCGGCAAGCACCTGACGCTCATCGCCACCGTGCAGGGTTTGCCCATCGGCTTCATCTCGCTCGACGCACCGACCGAGATCGGCCTGTTCTATGTTCATCCCGCGGCCGCAGGACAGGGGGTCGGCAAGATGCTGTACGACGCGGTCGAGAAGCTGTCGTCGGCGCGGGGCACGGCGCATCTTTCGGTTGCCGCAAGCGACACCGCGCGCGAATTCTTCGAGCGCTGCGGATTTACCCCCGAGCAGCGCAACACCGTCTCGGTCGGCAACGAATGGCTGAGCAACACCACCATGAAGAAGAAGCTCGGAGCCCCGGAGGCGACGCTATGAAACGTCCCGACACGCCATTCCCGCGCCATTGGTGCTCTACATCGTGCTCAAATATGCGGTCCTCGCGGCGGCCGTCGCGGTGGCGCTGAAGTATTTCGGAGTCTGGTGATGGTTGCCGTCCGCGAGCGTCTCTACCTGTTCGATACGACGCTGCGCGACGGCGCGCAGACCAACGGCGTCGATTTCACGCTCACCGACAAGCTGGCTATCGCCCGCATGCTCGACGGTCTCGGCATCGACTATGTCGAGGGCGGCTATCCCGGTGCCAATCCGACCGACACGCAGTTGTTCTCTGAGCCGCGGATGCTGAAGACCACGTTCACCGCGTTTGGCATGACGCGGCGGTCGGGCCGCTCCACCTCGAACGATCCTGGCCTTGCCGCGCTGCTCGACGCCAAGGCCGAGGCGATCTGCTTTGTCGCCAAGTCATGGGACTATCACGTGCGGGTCGCGCTCGAAACGACGCTGGAGGAAAACCTCGCCTCGATCCGCGACAGCGTGCGCGCCGCCTTGGCGAAGGGCCGCGAGGTGCTGCTCGACTGCGAGCATTTCTTCGACGGCTACAAGGCCAATCCGGGCTATGCGCTGGCCTGCGCCCAGGCGGCCTTCGAGGAGGGCGCGCGCTGGGTGGTTCTGTGCGACACCAACGGCGGCGCGCTGCCGCACGAGGTCGAAGCCATTGTGCGGGAGGTGGTCAAGCGCATCCCCGGCGACCGCGTCGGCATCCACGCCCACAACGATACCGAGCAGGCGGTGGCGAACTCGTTCGCAGCCGTCCGCGCCGGCGCCCGGCAGATACAGGGCACGCTGAACGGCCTCGGCGAGCGCTGCGGCAACGCCAACCTCGTCTCAATCATCCCGACCTTGAAGCTCAAGCCGGAGTTTTCGGAAGCGTTCGAGATCGGCGTATCCGACGAGCAGTTGAAAACCCTCGTCCATGTCTCGCGCGAGCTCGACGAGCGGCTCAACCGCTCGCCGAACCGCAATGCGCCCTATGTGGGCGAGAGCGCCTTCGCTACCAAGGCCGGCATCCACGCCTCCGCGATCGTCAAGGAGCCCGCGACCTACGAGCATGTGGAGCCCGAGACCGTCGGCAACCGGCGCAAGCTCCTGGTTTCGGACCAGGCCGGCCGCTCCAACTTGCTCGCCGAGCTTGAGCGCGTCGGCCTCAAGGTCGACAAGAACGATCAGCGCGTCGCCCGGCTACTCGACGAGGTCAAGGAGCGCGAGGCGATCGGCTATGCCTACGAAACGGCCGGCGCGTCGTTCGAGCTCTTGGCGCGCCGCGTGCTCGGCACCGTGCCGAAATTCTTCGACGTCAGCTATTTCGACGTGAAGGTCGAACAGCGCGGCCAGAACGGCAGCAGCCACGAGGTGTTGACCACCGCCGTCGTCAAGGTGAAGATCGGAAACGACACGCTGATCTCCGCAGCCGAAGGCAATGGCCCCGTCAACGCGTTGGACGTGGCGCTGCGCAAGGATCTCGGCAAGTACCAGAAATACATCGAGGGCCTAAAGCTTACCGATTACCGCGTGCGCATCCTCAACTCCGGCACGGAGGCGGTGACGCGCGTGCTGATCGAGAGCGAGGACGAGACCGGCGAGCACTGGACCACGGTCGGCGTCTCGCCCAATATCATCGACGCTTCGTTTCAGGCGCTGATGGACTCGATCGTCTACAAGCTCGTGCGGTCCGGCGCCCCGGTCTGAGGTTCTCGACCATGCTCTGCCCCTGCACCCGCCGCACTGTGCTGGTCACGATGGCCGCGGTCGGCGTCGCGCTGGGGACGAGGGCGAAGGCGGCGCCGTCGAGCATCGCGAGTTCATCGCCGCGGCATTCCGCATGAAGGATGAGGCGGTGCGCGCGGGCGATCAGCCGTTCGGCGCCGTGATCGTGAAGGACGGCACGATCCTGGGCTTTGGGCCGAGCCGGGTGGTGTTGAAGAAGGATTCAACCGCTCACGCCGAGCGCGAAGCGATCCGCGAGGTGCAGGCGCGGCTCGGGCGGAGCGATCTCGCGGGCGCCATCCTCTACTCCAGCTCGCGTCCGTGCGGCGCGTGCGAAGTTGCGACGGCCGAGGCCAATGTTGCCCGCATGATCCACGGCGCCGAAGCCATCGACGCCGGCTGTCCGAGACGCTCATGATTGATCATGTTTCCATCGGCGTGCGCTACCTTGCTGCCTGCGGCAGGTTCTACGAGGCCGTGCTGGCCGCGATCGGCTACACTAGGCTGGTTGTGCGGCCGGGGACCATCGGCTTCGGCAAGAAATATCCCGACTTCTGGCTGAACGAGCGCGGCGCCATGCCGCCGTCCGATCCGGACAGCGGCACGCACTTTTGCCTGCGCGCGCCGAGCGTCGAGGCGGTGCAGGCGTTCCATGCGGCGACGATGGCGGGTGGGGGCACGTCGGACGGCGCGCCGGGGTCGCGTCCGGAATACATCGCCGGCTATTACGCGGCCTTCGTGCGCGTTCCCGAGGGCAACAAGGTCGAAGCGGTCACGTTCACGGCGGGACGAGGCTGACGCCCGCTCATACCCGCCCGGCGATGGGCGGGTTCATGGCCTTGTCCTGCTCTGCGACGCTTTCGATCGCCCTGGAGAGGATCGGCAGGACGTCTTCCACCCGGTCGGCGACCAGATAGTTCACCGAAAGCCCCGCGCGAATGAACTGCAACTCCTGCATGTGATCGAGCAGCGCGCAGAGCGGATCCCAGAATTTCGCGATGTTGGCGAGCAGGATCGGCTTCCTGTGGCGGCCAAGCTGCGCCCAGGTCATCTGCTCCACCACCTCTTCGAGCGTGCCGACGCCGCCGGGCAGGGCCACAAAGGCGTCGGCCTCGTCGAACATGCGCCGCTTGCGTTCATGCATGTCGCTGGTGACGATCATCTCGCCCCGCAGGTTGGCGATCTCGCGATTCTTGAGAAATGCCGGAATGATGCCGATCGCCTCGCCGCCGCGGTTGAGCGTGGCATTGGCGATCTCGCCCATCAGCCCGACCGAGCCGCCGCCGTACACGAGGCCGATTCGGTTGTCGGCGAGAATCGCCCCGAACGCCCGCGCGGCCGCAACGAAGGCCGGATCGGCGCCCGGACCGGAACCGCAATAGACGCAGATTCGTTTAATCTTGCTCATGACCGTCGAATATAGGCATGCACAGGCGGGATTGCTCTGTAGCGGGAAAACGCCGGACCGTCGATGTTTTCGAGCGAAGAATCCCCTATATGAAAGGTCTGCCGATGGCCTGCCCCGCGCGCGCCGTCACTCGACCGGGCCCTGATGTCTGAACCTCCTGTGCGACCTGCGCATACCATGAAGCGCGACGTCTCCGCTGACGGCGGCGCGCTGCTGCGGACGCTTGTGCGGCTGTGGCCCTATATCTGGCCGGCCGACCGGCGCGACCTGCAATGGCGCGTGGTGTGGGCGACGGTGCTGCTGTTCGGCGCCAAGCTCGCGACGGTGGCGGTGCCGTTCACGTTCAAGTGGGCGGTCGATGCGCTGACCGGGCAGGGCAGCGCGCCGGTCGCGGCCGACGATTGGCTGGTCTGGGTGTTTGCCGCGCCGATCGCGCTCACGCTCGCCTACGGCATCATGCGCATCCTGATGGCGGTGCTGACCCAGCTCCGCGACGGCATGTTCGCCAAGGTGGCGATGCATGCGGTGCGGCGGCTGGCGATCCGCACCTTCGAGCACATGCACGAGCTGTCGTTGCGCTTCCATCTCGAGCGCAAGACCGGCGGGCTCACCCGCGTGCTCGAGCGCGGGCGGAACGCCATCGAGACCATCGTGCGGATGGTCATTCTTCAGCTTCTGCCGACCGTGGTCGAGGTGGCGCTGATCGCGGCGGTTCTGTTCTACCAATTCGACTGGCGCTACGTGCTGGCGATCCTCGTCACCGTCGCGCTGTACATGTGGTTCACCTACGTCGCGACCGAGTGGCGCATCTCGATCCGCCGCCGCATGAACGACAGTGACAATGACGCCAATACCAAGGCGATCGACTCGCTCTTGAATTACGAAACGGTGAAATATTTCACCGCGGAGAAGCGCGAGACCAAGCGCTACGATCGCTCGATGGAGCGCTACGAGCGGGCGAGCGTGAGCTCCTACACCTCGCTTGCGGTGCTCAACGCCGGCCAGGCGGTGGTGTTTACCTTCGGCCTCGCGGCAACCATGGGGATGTGCGCCTACGGCGTCCGGCAGGGCACCAACACCGTCGGCGACTTTGTCATGATCAACGCCATGATGATCCAGCTCTACCAGCCGCTCAACTTCATGGGCATGGTCTATCGCGAGATCAAGCAGGCGACGATCGACATCGAAACCATGTTCAACATCCTCAATCGTCCTTTGGAGATCGTCGACCGCGCGGACGCCAGGCCGCTCGCGGTCCGCGCTGGCAGCATCCGGTTCGAGAACGTCGGCTTCGCCTACGAGCCGGCGCGGCCGATCCTCAAAGGTGTGAGCTTCGACGTGCCGGTCGGCAAGACCGTCGCGATCGTCGGGCCGTCGGGCGCGGGCAAGTCGACGATTTCGCGGCTGTTGTTCCGGTTCTACGACGTCACCTCGGGCCGTATCCTGATCGACGGCCAGGATATCCGCGACGTGACGCAGACCTCGCTCCGCGCCGCCATCGGCATGGTTCCGCAGGACACGGTGCTGTTCAACGACACGATCCGCTACAATATCCGCTACGGACGCTGGGAGGCGAGCGACGCCGAGGTCGAGGAGGCCGCGCGGCTCGCCCAGATCGACGGATTCATCCGGATGTCGCCGCACGGCTACGAGACCGAGGTCGGCGAGCGCGGATTGAAGCTCTCTGGCGGCGAGAAGCAGCGCGTCGCCATCGCCCGCACCATTCTGAAAGCGCCCCCGATCCTGCTGCTCGACGAAGCGACCTCCGCCCTCGACAGCCACACCGAGCGGGAAATCCAGGATGCGCTGGAGCTCGTTTCACACGACCGCACGACGCTCGTCATCGCGCACCGGCTGTCCACCATCGTTGGCGCCGACGAGATCATCGTTCTCGACAACGGCGTGATCGTCGAGCGCGGCACGCACCATCAATTGCTGCTCAAGAGCGGGCTCTACGCCAGCATGTGGAACCGGCAGCGCGAGGCCCAGGAGGCGCGCGAGAATCTCGCCCGCGTCGCCGAGGACCCGACTGCGCCGAACCGCAATCCGCCGCCGGTCGACGACGACCTCGCGCCGGCGACCGCGGCGGAATAGGATCGTCCCATGTCCATCATCAATTCCATCCGCTCGCAGCTCGCGCCGATCCATCCGCAGGGCTATCCGTTCATCGGCGGCTTCGCGCTGGCGAGCCTCATCCTGTTCTGGGTGTGGACGCCGCTCGGCTGGATCGGCACCCTGGCGACCGCCTGGTGCGCCTATTTCTTCCGCGATCCGGTCCGAGTCACGCCGCTGCGCGAGGGGCTCGTGGTGGCGCCCGCCGACGGGCGGGTGAGCCTCGTGATGAACGCCGTTCCGCCGCCGGAACTGGAGCTCAGCGACCAGCCGTTACCGCGAATTTCGATCTTCATGAGCGTGTTCGACTGCCATGTGAACCGCAGCCCGGTGTCGGGCCGGATCGAGCGGATGGTCTATCGCGCCGGCAAGTTCATCAACGCCGACCTCGACAAGGCGAGCGAGGACAACGAGCGCAACTCCTTCATCATCGCGGCGGCGCGGGCCCGCATCGGCGTGGTTCAGATCGCAGGCCTGATCGCGCGGCGGATCGTGCCCTTTGTGCAGGAGGGGCAGGCGGTTGCGGCCGGCGACCGGATCGGCATGATCAGGTTCGGCTCGCGCGTCGACGTCTATCTGCCGGAGGGCGGCAAGGCGCTGGTGGCGGAGGGCCAGACGTCGATTGCCGGAGAGACCGTACTGGCCGATCTCGCCATGACCGACGCCGGGCGCAGCGACCGGGTTGGTTAACGGCGGGACGGAGCGGCGTGGCGGTATCGCGCGTAACTCGCTATATTGGTCATCATGACATTCTCACCCTTCGATCCCGACCGACAGGCGGCCCGGCGCCGGCGTTTTCGCGCGATTCCGATCCGCATCCTGGTCCCCAACCTGATCACGCTCCTGGCGCTCTGTGCGGGGCTCACCGCCATCCGTCTCGCGTTCGAGGACAAGCTCGAATGGGCGCTGGCGGGAATCGTGTTAGCCGCCGCTCTCGACGGCATCGACGGCCGCGTCGCGCGCCTGATCAAGGGTCAGTCGCGCTTCGGCGCTGAGCTCGACAGCCTAGCGGATTTCGTCAACTTCGGCTGCGCGCCGGGCTTGATCCTCTATCACTGGGCTCTGCACGACTACGGCAACGTCGGATGGATCGCCGCGATGGTGTTCGCGATCTGCGGCGCGCTCCGCCTCGCGCGCTTCAACGTGATGATCGACGACCCGAGCCGTCCGCTCTGGGCCGGTAATTTCTTCACCGGCGTTCCGGCGCCGGCCGGCGCGCTCGTAGTGATGCTGCCGATCTACGTCAGCCTGCTCGGGGGCCCGAAATTCGCAGCGACCATCACGCTGCTCTATACGCTCGCGATCGCCTTCCTGATGGTGTCGCAACTGCCGGTGTTCTCCGGCAAGCGCGTCGGCAAGCGCGTGCCGCCGGAAATGGTGCTGCCGGTGATCGTGCTGGTGGTGCTGTTCTTCGCGATGCTGATCGCCTATCCGTGGTGGGTGCTGACCGTCGGCTCCATCTGCTATCTCGCCTGCCTGCCGCGCGGCTGGGTCTCCTATAAGGAGCATCAGCGCAAGGACGCGATGGGTGCGGCGATCGTCCCCGCACCGGCCGATACGGCGGGATCCGACGCACAGCTGCCGTTGCCGCCGGCGGAGGATCCCGAGCGTCCCGCTCGGCTCAACTAGAACGCGCGGCATCCCGCGCCCGGATTGGATCGCCGCCATGCCACGCGCCACACGCGTTCTTCATGCTACCGAACGGCGGGACACCGCCGCGCTCGATACGTTGATCCTGACCCACGCGCAGCGTCAGGCGCAGAAGGGATTCCTGTTCGGGGTCAAGGGCACCTGCGTCGAGATCGATTTCGCCGAAACCGTGCGGCTACGAACCGACGACGCGCTGGTGCTCGACAACGGCGGGCTGGTCGAGATCGTGGCGGAGCCGGAGCCGCTGATCGAGGTGCGCGCCGCCGATCTTCCGGCGCTGGCGCGGCTGGCCTGGCATCTGGGCGACCGCCACGTACCGATCCAGGTGCTGGAGCGCCGGCTGCGGCTCAAGCGCGATCCGGCGATCGAGACGCTGCTGGAGAGCCTCGGCGCTAAAATCGTTCCGATCGAAGCGCCGTTCGAGCCGGAGGGTGGGGCCTACGACGCAGCAGCAGTCGATCATCATCACGAGCACGATGAGCATTGCGGTCACGATCACACCCACGATCACAAGCGCTGAGGCGGGATGGATCGGCTCAAGGACAAGGTCATCCTGATCACCGGCGCCGCCGGTTCCGTGGGCAAGGCGGCGGCGGAGGCGGTGACCGCCGAGGGCGGGCGCGCCATCACCAGCGACCTCGCCGGGCGTCCAGGCGCGGCGCATGCGCTCGACGTCACGAACGAGCTCGACTGGCTTCGGGTGATCTCCGAGATCGGCCGCACCCATGCGCGGCTGGATGGCCTGGTCAATGCGGCGGGCATTGCTTCGCTCGGCAACATCGAGGAGACCGACTTCGCCACCTGGCGGAAGGTGATGGCCGTCAACCTCGACGGCACGTTTCTCGGCTGCAAGCACGGACTGGCGCTGCTCAAGCTGCGTGGCGGCGCGATCGTCAACCTCTCCTCGGTCGCAGGCATCATCGGCGGGCACAACTTCGCCGCCTACAACGCTTCCAAGGGCGGCGTCCGGCTGTTGAGCAAATCGGTCGCCCTGCACGGCGCGCGGCTCAGCCCGCAGGTTCGCTGCAACTCCATCCATCCGGCCTTCCTCGAAGGTCCGATGGTCGACCTGATGTTGAAAGAGACGAATTTCCCCGACGCCGCACGCGCGCGAATTACGCGCGACATTCCGCTCGGCCGGCTCGGAACCGCGGCCGAGGTCGCCGATCTCTGCGTCTATCTGTTGTCGGACGAATCCCGCTTCGTCACCGGCGCCGAATTCGTCATCGACGGCGGCCTGACCGCGCGCTGATCGAGCCGGGTGCGAACAGGACCCTTGCCCACATGACTGTGCCTGCGTCACAGGCTGCGCAATTGTGCACATTGACACTTTGCGAGCTTTTCCCGCATCTACCTGCGCGCATCGTACTCGACGCAGTTGGATAAGGCGTTGAGTTGATTCATAAAAGAGATTCTTTGCCTGGCAGCGAAGGATCGCATTCATGCAATCGATTTTCTCGAACGCCTTATCCAGGGCGATAGCCAAACACATCAAGCTGTCAGCGACAAGACGCGAGACGTTGTCGTGGCTGGCGCTGTTGATCATGCAGCACGGAACGATCAGCCTGTGGCGGCTGGCAGCGCATGTGGCAAGCACAGCGCATATCGCCTCAGTGCGGCGACGATTTTATCGGTTCTTTCAGTTCGTCTGGCTCGACAGCACACTGGCTGCACATGTGGTGGTTGAGCTGCTGGGCCTTTCGGCAAGCCGTGGGCTCTGGCGATTGATCGTACGAACTGGGATTTTGGCAAGGTCACGATCAACATTCTGATGATCTCGGTGGTCTGGAACGGCATAGGCGTTCCGCTGCTGTGGATGCTGCTGCCAACGGCGGGAAACTCGCATACGTCGGAGCGGACCGAGCTTCTGGATCGTCTGCGCGCGGCGTTCCCGGACATGAAGATCGCGGCGCTAATGGGCGACCGCGAGTTCATCGGCGATGCCTGGATGGCCTATCTGCAGCGCGAGAACATCCCTTTCGTCCTGCGCTTGCGCGAGAACCAGCACGTCCTGCGCGAGGGCTATGCCGCCATGTCGATTGCC
>SHVN01000169.1 GCA_009694215.1 Xanthobacteraceae bacterium | reverse complement strand
CCACGTCCGCGGCACGGCCCAGGATCAATGTCGGAAAGGCATGGACGTCGCGCGCCTGCCGCTGCGTGCGGGCCTCGCGAAAATATCGGTAGGCAACGCGCGGCGCGCTCAGAAAGACCGTCTGGACCACGGAATAGAGCACGATCGTAATCTTGCCGAAGAAAAACGTGCCGTAGAAATTGGGCGCCAGCAGCACATAGTCGAATACCAGCAGCGATACCGCAAGTACCGCCGAGGCGCGAATGATGCGCAACAATTCCGGCAGCGACGTAAATCGCCACTTGGCCTCGTGCATGCCGAACAGGGCAAACACGACGAACGCGAAGGTGACGAATCCGGCCAGCAGCGTCGGCAGCCAGGCCAACCGAGCCGTCAGTTGCGCGTCCTCAAAGCGAATGATGAGCGTCGCGGTGAATGCAGCCGCCGTGACCACGAGATCATGCGCGACAATGAGCCATTGCCGCGACGTCAGTCGTTTTATGCTCACCATGAATTCACGGTCGGCGACGCCATGCCCCTCATTACCGACCTTTTGGAAGTCGCGCCACCCCAACTCCACCGATGAATTTTTGCAGGCCTCGGCCTGATTTTCCAATGATTTCAGCGGCGAGCGGCAGCCTTCCGTGCCGCTTCGGGACGGGAGCGATCGCCGGTTGCCAGCTTGAGGGCCCGTTCGCTCGCCTCCGTGGCGGTTCGGTGCTATGCAGCCGTCGAATTCCACAAATCGCGAATATTCATCACAGCATGGCGGAAACGACCCTTCGAACCGACAAAAAACCTGGGCGGGGCCATTCGTATATCGAAGCGGCATTGCGCACCCTTGAGGCCGAGGCCGGTGGGATCGCGGCGCTCTCCGCGGCCATTCATGACGGCCTGGGGCAATCCTTCATTGCCGCGGTCGAGCTGATCCGTGGCGCCAAGGGCCGTCTCATTGTCACCGGCATGGGGAAATCTGGCCACATCGCCCGCAAGATCGCGGCCACGCTCGCATCGACCGGAACGCCGGCGTTTTTCGTCCATCCCGGCGAGGCGAGCCACGGCGACCTCGGCATGATCGCATCCGAGGATGTCATCGTCGCGCTGTCCTGGTCGGGCGAAACCGCCGAGCTCAAGAACCTCATCGACTATTCGCGGCGTTTCAAGATCGGGCTCCTCGCCGTGACCTCGGACGCCGCCAGCACGCTGGGCAAAGCCGCCGATGTGGCGCTGGTCCTGCCCCAGGCGCGCGAGGCCTGCCCGCACAATCTTGCGCCGACCACCTCGTCGCTGATGCAACTCGCGCTGGGCGACGCGCTGGCGATCGCGCTCTTGGAAAGCCGTGGCTTCACCTCGATGGACTTCGGACTGCTGCATCCCGGCGGCCGGCTCGGCGCGCTGCTCAAGGCCACTCGCGACCTCATGCACAGCGGCAAGTCGATTCCGCTTGTTCCGCTCGGCACCAAGATGTCGAGTGCGGTAGTCGAAATGTCGGAGAAGGGCTTCGGTTGCATCGGCATCACCAACGGCAAGGGCGATCTGGCCGGCGTCATCACCGACGGCGACCTCCGCCGCCATATGCGCAGCGACCTGCTCGACACCCGCGTGGACGAGATCATGACCCGCAATCCCAAGACCGTCCGGTCCGATCAGCTCGTCAGCGAGGCGCTGGAGATGCTCAACTCCCTGAAGATCACCGCGCTGTTCGTTGTCGACTCCGGGCGTCCGGTCGGAATCGTGCATATCCACGATCTGTTGCGAGCCGGCGCTGCCTAGGGCTTTGGCCGCTCAAACTCCAGCCGCCGAAATTCGGGCGGAGGCACCGTTGCGCCTTCTTTATGTCGTAACCGAGGATTGGTACTTCCTGTCCCATCGCCTGCCGATGGCGCGCGCGGCGCGCGAGGCGGGCTTCGAGGTTCATGTCGCCACGCGCGTGGTCGATGGCGCCGCGGCCATCAGGGCGGAAGGCTTTACGCTTCACCCGGTCTCGTTCATGCGCGGCCGGTTATCGCCGCTCGGCACCCTGGCCACGATCCGCGCGCTTCGGCGGGTCCACCGCGCCGTGGCGCCCGCAATCGCCCACCACGTTTCGTTGCAATGCGCGGTGCTGGGATCGATCGCGGCGTGGGGGCGCCCGGTCAGCGGCGTCAACGCGCTGACCGGCCTCGGCTATACCTTCACCTCGGGCAACGCCAAGGCCTTGCTGCTTCGCCCCGTGCTGAGCGCCCTCCTTCGCCTGCTGCTCAATCGTCCGGAGAAGACCGTCCTGGTGCAGAATTCCGACGATCGGGCCGGCGTGCTTTCGCTCGGCATCGTACCGGAGCGGATCGCGCTGATCGCCGGATCGGGCGTCGACATCGAGGCATTGCAGCCGCATCCCGAGCCGCAAGGCCCGCCGACGGTGGCGTTCGTCGGCCGGCTGCTCGCCGACAAGGGCATTCACACCCTGATCCAAGCCCAGCGCCTGCTCCGGCAGCGGGGCTCGAACGTCGAACTGCTGATCGCGGGAACGCCCGATCCGGCCAATCCCGCTTCGGTCAGCGAGCAGGACGCCGCAGGCTTTGGCCGCGAGCCCGGCATCACCTGGCTCGGCCACGTTGACGATATATCGGCGCTCTGGGCGCGCGCCCACATCGCCGTCCTGCCGTCGCGGCGGGAGGGCCTGCCGAAAAGCCTGCTCGAGGCTGCGGCCTGCGGCCGGCCGATGATTGCCACCGACGTGCCGGGGTGCCGCGAGGTGGTTCGTCCCGGCGAGACCGGCCTGCTGGTGCCGTTCGACGATGCAGCAGCCTTGGCGACGGCCATCGAAACGCTGGCCGCCTCGCCCAGTTTGCGCGCAAGCTATGGTGCGGCGGCGCGGCGTCTTGCCGTCGAGCGTTTCTCAGCAACCGCGATCGGCCGGCAGACGGTTGATCTCTATCGCCGTCTCGTGGGCGAGCCGGCGTGAATGTGTGAAAGCTTCGATGATGAACAGCGTTGAGGTCGGTCTTGTCGTAGCCCTCGCAGCCGCCATCAGCGCCGGCATCATCCTGGCGTTGTTGCCATTGCTGCGGCGCTATGCGCTGGCGCATCCGAACGCGCGTTCGTCGCACCGCAAATCCACCCCGCAGGGCGGCGGGATCGCGGTCATCGCCGCCACCATCGCGGTGGCCGCCGGCGCGCTCGCCGCCGGTCTGTACGAGCCCGGTCTCAGTCCGGCTTCGCTCTGGCCGGTCTTTGCGGCAACCGCCTTCATCGCCGTGGTGGGCGTGGCCGACGATATCTGGACGATCGAGGTCGCGCCGCGGCTGCTGCTGCAAACGCTGGCCGTCGTTGTCGTGGTCGCAAGCCTTCCCGCGGAGCTTCGCGTGCTGCCGGTGCTGCCGTGGTGGGTCGAGCGCACGATACTGCTGATCGGCTGCCTCTGGTTCGTCAATCTGACGAATTTCATGGATGGCATCGACTGGATGACGATTGCCGAATTCGTGCCGCTCGCCATCGGGCTCACGATCATCGGCCTGATCGGCGCGCTGCCGGTACACGGCGTCGTCGTGGCCCTGGCGCTGTGCGGCGGTCTGATCGGATTTGCGCCGTTCAACCGCCCGGTGGCGCGCATCTTTCTCGGCGATGTCGGCAGCCTGCCGATCGGCCTGTTGGTTTCCTGGCTGCTCATCCTGGTGGCGGGCCGCGGCCACCTCGCAGCGGCCCTGGTGCTGCCGCTCTATTATCTCGCCGACGCGACGCTGACGTTGCTGCGGCGGATGATAGCCGGCGAGCCGTTCTGGCAGGCGCACCGCACGCATTTCTACCAGGTCGCGACCGATCGCGGCTTCAGCGTTGCCGGGGTCGTCGTCCGGGTGTTCGCCGTCAATCTGGCGCTGGTCGCGCTCGCGGTGGGGAGCGTGCTATGGCCCGGCCCGCTTGGCGGCGCCATCGCGCTCGGCTGTGGCGCGGCTCTGGTCGGCGGCCTGCTGTGGAGCTTCGCCCGGGGCCAGCCGTGACGCGCATTCTCGTCACCGGCGCGTCCGGTTTCATCGGCCGCGCGCTGGTGGCTGAACTGGCCAGCGCGGGACATTCGGTGCGGGCCGCGATGCGGCAGCCGGCGGATGTGTTTGTGCGCTCGGTCGAGGTCGTCGCGGTGTCCGACCTGACCCGGCCGGTCGAGTGGCGCGCGCTGCTCAAGGGCATCGAGACCGTGATCCATCTGGCTGGCATCGCCCATGCCGGTCCGGGAATCGCGGAAGCGGCCTATGACCGGGTCAATCGCCTGGCGACCGCCGAGCTCGCCAGCGCTGCCAAAGCCATCGGCATTCGCCATCTGGTCTTCATCTCGTCGATCCGCGCCCAGAGCGGCCCATCATCGGCCGAAATTCTGCGCGAGACCGATCCGCCGCACCCGACCGATGCCTATGGCCGCTCCAAGCTTGGCGCCGAGGATGCGTTACGCGCCGCCGATCTGCCGTTCACGATCCTGCGGCCGGTGCTGATTTACGGCCCCGGCGTCAAAGGCAACCTGGCGCGCCTGATCGAGCTTGCGCGGCAGCCCTGGCCGCTGCCGCTCGGCCTTTGCCGCAATCGCCGCTCGATGCTGGCGCGGCAAAATCTGCTCGGCGCCATTCACCTCGTGCTGGAGCAGCCCGCCGCCAAGGGCGAAACCTACGTCGTCGCCGACCCCGATCCGCTGACCTTGGCCGAAATCGTCGCCGCACTTCGCGCCGGCGCGGGACGGCGGCCCGGATTGCTGCCGGTGCCGCCGGCGTTCATTGCGCTCGCCGCCAAGGCCGTGGGCCGCACCGAGGATTGGCAGCGCATCGGCGGCAGCCAGGTCGCCGATCCGGGAAAGCTTTTGCGTGCCGGATGGCAGCCATCGGTCGACACCCGCACGGGCCTGGCCGAACTCATGCGCGCCGCCGCGCCGCACTAAGGATTCGCCGCCGCGCCGGCGGCCACGGCCTGATCCCGGCTCCTGAGCAGCGCCCCGCCTGCGATGCCCACGCCCAGCACATAGCCCCACCCTTGGGTGAAATCGAACAGATGAGAATTGAACAGCGAGCTGACGATATTCTGGACGACGATTGCGGTTCCGGCCCAGGCGATCAGTCCCTCGCCTCTAAATAGCAGCACATGGGCGATCCATAGGGCGATCAGCACGGCGGCTCCGGCAAGGCCAAGCTGAATCGCCACCGCAAGCGTCTGGTTGTGCGGATTGGATGAGGCCACGCCCGCCATGCCGGACTGGCCCTCGACCGTGTGGCGGAATTGATCACGGATCGAGCCGGTGCCGTGACCGATCAGCGGCGCGTCGGCAATGAAGCCGATCGACTTCTTCCAGAACTCGATCCGTTCTCCGGCTCGCGTCGGCGCCGCGCCGGGATCGAAGTCGCGCACCTCGCTCCACAGCCCGGTCACGTTGTCCCGCATTTCGGGAGCGAACCACCAGGCGAGCGCAGCCACGACCACACCCGTCATGAGCAGACCCGCCGTCGCCTTCCAAGGCAAATGTCTGACGGCAAACAGCAGCACCAGAACGGGAATGGCAACGAGCGCCGTCCGGCTGATCGAGATCCACAAAATATTCAGCACAAAGGCCAGGGCCAGCAGCGCAAGCGCAATCGCGAACGCGCGCTGGCGCTCGCGCCAGGTTGCCCAAGCAAGTCCCATCAGCAGCATCGCACAGGCCGTGAACTCGCTGCTTTGCGAGATGTAGTCCTTGACCGGAACGCCGACTCTGCCGCCGCGCGAAGTCCACGCCCACGGCAGCCTTGGCATTGCGAACAGCACCCAGGACAGCAACAGCAAGACGCCGCAGGATATAAGAAAGGCCTTCATCGCCATCGCGGCCTGCCCGGAACGCTGGAATTGCACGATCAGCAGCGGAATGGCCAGGAATTTGAGATACGACTTGATCCCATCCAGGCGCTCGGCCAACGGCACACCGGCCGCCCACAGCATGCCGGCGAGCGCCAGCAGGCAAAGCAGAATCGGCAGGCCGCCGGCGGGGGTGCAAAGCACGCGCCGCAATTCCGCGCCATCCAGCGTCGGGATGACCGCGATCAGCCACAAGATGGAGAGAATGCCGGTCGCCGAGGTCGACCACGGCAGCGAAGCCACAACCGCAATGGCAAGCCCATCGGCCAACCGCGCCCAGTGCGCCTTGTCGCGCAGCATCATCGCCAGTGTTTCACGCAGTTGCACAGTTCATCCCCCGGCGGCGCAGTCGAGACTTGAAATTCCCCGATCGGCGCGCACCCGCCGGCTTTCGATAACCTGCGTGAGCCGCTGCTCGTTCTTCACCAGTTGCGAGCGGTCGGCGTCAGGATGCCAGAGGTGCAGCACGCCGGTCGCGTACATGCCATCCTTGCGGCGGACGCCCGCGTGCAGCAGCCGCACCAGCAAATCGGAATCCTCCTTGCCCCAGCCGCTGAAGCTCGCGTCGAAACCATCGATGCGATCGAGGTCGGAGCGCCAGACCGCGAGGTTGCACGACCGCGCATCCTTCCAGGCCAGCGGCCGGAGCTTTCGCAGCGGACCGAGCGCCAGCCGCAGCACCGGCGCCAATCGGTTGAGGCCGCCCTTGAACCGTTGTCCGATCCAGTGCGCCAGTCCCCATTGTTCGACTTCGAGATGCTGACGCAACACCGCATCGGTCAACGCCGGCGTCATCAAGGCGCGATTGCCGGTGACGAACCAGCCGCGCTCGGCTAATCCGCGATGAACGGCGACAAAATCCGGCCGCGCCAGGCAATCGCCGTCGAGGAACACGCAATAATCGCCACG
>SHVN01000168.1 GCA_009694215.1 Xanthobacteraceae bacterium | reverse complement strand
ACGGCCGTCATGCATGACGGTTTCATGTTGATCCTGGGCAACGTCCTGGTCGGCATCGGCCTCTCGGCCGCCACCTTCGGGCCGGTGCTGGGCGTCATCCTGCGCTTGGCGCCACCTGAAAAGCAGGCGCTGGCGGTCGGCATCTGCTCGGCCGGCGGCTCGTTCGGCCAGTTCTTCATCGTGCCGCTGGCCGCCGCCCTGCTGAGCTATTTCGGCGACTGGCGGCCGACCATGTGGGCGCTGACGGCGCTCGCACTGCTGATCATCCTGCTGCCGATCGGGCTCAACGACCGCAAGGAGATCGCCGCCGGCAAGCGCGGCAGCGGCGGTTCGCAGACCAGCGGCCAGGCTCTTTCCGAAGCCTTCGCCCAGCGCAGCTACGTGCTGCTGGTGGTCGGCTATTTCGTCTGCGGTTTCCACGTCGCCTTCGTCGGCGGTCACCTGCCGGCCTATATCTCCGACAAGGGCATTGGCCTCTCGCTGTTCGGCATCGAGCTGACGCCGGTCGAGCTCGGCGGCTGGGCGATCGGCATGGTCGGCCTGTTCAACATCGCCGGCGCCATCCTGTGGAGCTCGCTGGGCGGCAAGTACAAGCGCAAGAACCTCCTGTCGCTGCTCTACCTGCTGCGCTCGCTGGTTTTCCTGGGCTTCGTGATCGCGCCCTTGTCGGCGGCCTCGGTGCTGATCTTTGCCGCAGCACTCGGCTTCCTGTGGCTGGGCACCGTGCCGCTCACGACCTCGCTGGTCGGCTTCATCTTCGGGCCGGTGCACGTCACCATGCTGAACGGCATCGTGTTCTTCGGCCACCAGCTCGGCAGCTTCGTCGGCGGCTGGGGCGGCGGCCGGCTGTTCGACCTGCAGGGCAACTACGACATGATGTGGTGGATCTCGATCGCGCTCGGCCTGATCTCGGCCGCCCTGCATTACCCGATCGTCGAAGTGCGCCTGCCGCGCGCCGCCGCAACGGCGCAACCGGCATGACAGGCTGGCGAACCGCCGCCCTGTGGGGGGCGGTCGCCTTGCTGGTCACCGTCACCGCAACGACGTTCGTGCTGTGGGGCGTGAACGGGCCGGCGTATCTGGTCGATTTGATCGCGGCGTATTGCCTCTAGGCTACAGCACGAACTTCGACAGATCGGCGTTCTTCGCCAGCACGCCGACATGCTCGCGCACGTAGGCCGCGTCGATCTCGATCGCCTTGCCGGGCGTGTCGGAGGCGGCGAAGCTGATGTCCTCCAGCAGCTTCTCCATCACCGTGTGCAGCCGGCGGGCGCCGATGTTCTCGACCGTCTCGTTGATACTGGCCGACAGCCGCGCCAGCTCGTCGATCGCCTCGTCGCTGAACGTAAGGTCGACCTTCTCCGTCGCCATCAAAGCCTTGTACTGCTTGACCAGACTGGCTTCCGGCTCCGTCAGGATGCGACGGAAATCCTCCTGGTTGAGCGAAGCAAGGCTGACGCGGATCGGCAGGCGGCCCTGCAATTCCGGCAGCATATCGGACGGCTTGGCGAGGTGGAACGCGCCGGAGCAGATGAACAGCACATGGTCGGTCTTCACCGGCCCGTGCTTGGTGTTCACCGTCGTGCCCTCGATCAGCGGCAGCAGGTCGCGCTGCACGCCCTCGCGGCTGACATCACCACCGCCGCGGAACTCGCTGCGCGCCGTGATCTTGTCGATCTCGTCGATGAAGACGATGCCGTTCTGCTCGACCGACTCGCGCGCTTCGCGCACGACCTTCTCCTGGTCCAGAAGCTTGTCGCTCTCCTCGCGCAGCAGCGTCTCGTAGGACTCGGCCACGGTGAGCTTGCGCTTCTTGGTGCGCCCGCCGAAGGCCTTGCCCAGCATGTCGCCGATATTCATCATGCCGACCGAGGCGCCGGGCTGGCCCGGCACCTCGAACTGCATCGGCCCGCCCGAATCGGCGACATCGACCTCGATCTCACGGTCGTTCAATTCGCCGTCGCGCAGCTTGTGGCGGAAGCGCTGGCGCGTTTCCTGGCTGGCGTTGGGGCCGCACAGGGCATCGAGCACGCGGTCTTCCGCCGCCAGCTCGGCCTTGGCCTTCACATCCTTGCGCAGGCGCTCGCGCGCCATGTCCATGGCGGTTTCCATCAGGTCGCGCGCGATCTGCTCGACATCGCGGCCGACATAGCCGACCTCGGTGAACTTGGTCGCCTCGACCTTGAGGAACGGAGCGTTGGCGAGCTTGGCCAGGCGGCGGGCGATCTCGGTCTTGCCGCAGCCGGTGGGCCCGATCATCAGGATGTTCTTGGGGATCACTTCCTCGCGCAGGCCCTCGGGCAGCTGCAGGCGGCGCCAGCGGTTGCGCAGCGCGATCGCCACGGCGCGCTTGGCGTCTTGCTGGCCGACGATGTGCTTGTCGAGTTCGGAGACGATCTCGCGGGGGGAAAAATCAGCCATACGCTACTTTCACAGTTTCTCGATGATGAGGTTGCGGTTGGTGTAGACGCAGATGTCGGCGGCGATGCCCATCGATTTGCGGGCGATCGCTTCGGCATCCATGCCGTCGACATCGATCAGGGCGCGCGCCGCGGCCAGCGCGTAGTTGCCGCCCGAGCCGATGGCCATGATACCGCCTTCCGGCTCGAGCACGTCGCCCGAACCCGAGAGGATCAACGACACGTCCTTGTCGGCCACCAGCATCATCGCCTCGAGGCGGCGCAGGTAGCGGTCGGTGCGCCAGTCCTTGGCGAGTTCGATGCAGGCGCGCATCAACTGCCCGGGCGAGCGCTCGAGCTTGGCTTCGAGGCGTTCGAACAGGGTGAAGGCATCGGCCGTCGAGCCGGCAAAGCCGCCGACGATCGAGCTGTTGCCGAGGCGGCGGACCTTCTTGGCGTTGCCCTTGACGATGGTCTGGCCCATCGAGACCTGACCGTCGCCGGCCATGACGACCTCGCCGCCCTTGCGGACGGACAGGATGGTAGTGGCGTGCCAGCCGGGGGTGGAGGTGGTTTCAATGTGTGGAGACATGGGCGGTAAATAGTCATTTATCGCCATAAATCAATGCGGGCCTCCGGAGGGCTGGGTAGGGTCCCAGAATGTCGAAGCGGATCGACAAATCATGGCTGGTTTTCGCCAGCATCGAGAATTTCGAGCGCGACCGCTGCGTCGATCTCTTTTCGCGTCCGGATGGCAGCTACGGATTCGAGGAATTCCGGCGCGACCCCGAGGACGCGGGTGCGTGGACGCCGGTCCAGTATTACTCGGGCTCGGTCTACGCATCGCAGGAGGCCGCGCGGGAAGCCGCGAGGCGTGCCGTGAAGTGGCTGGCGGAAGTCATCAAGCTCAAATGAACCGTGCTAACCTAGCCGCATGAGCGATCAGGATCCCGTCATTGTCGTCGGCGCCGGCATCGTCGGCACCGCCACGGCGCGCGCCCTGCAGCGGGCCGGCCACAGCGTCACTCTGCTGGACAGCGCCGAGCCCGGCCGGGCGACGTCCTACGGCAACGCCGGTTTCATCGCCATCGACCACCTGCTGCCGCTTGCCCGGCCGTCGACGCTGAAGCGCATCCCGCAGATGCTGATGGACCGCAACGGGCCGCTCACCGTCCATCCGCCCAGCCTGCCGTGGCTGCTGCCGTGGATGGCGCGCTTTGCGATGGCCGCCTACAGCACGGCGGAGGTCAAGAAAGGCGTCGATTCCTTCGGCGTGCTGATGGCCGAGGCCAATATCGCCTGGAAGGCCGAAATCCAGGCCTCGGGGCTGGGCGAGCTGTTCCGTTCCAAGGGCGCGCTCTATGTCTACGAGAGCGAGGCGTCGTTCGCCGCGAGCGGCGAAGAGCGCGAGTTGCAGAAGGCCAAGGGCACGGTGTTCGAGGTCGTCACCGGCGATCGCGCCCGCGAGCTGGCGCCGGGCCTCAGCAGCCATATCGTGCGCGGCGTCTACTATCCCGACGGCATGCACACCACGAACCCCTATCGCGTCGTGGCGACGCTCGCCGAGCGTTTCACCGCCGACGGCGGCAGCGTGGTGCGCGGCCGCGTGCGCGGCTTCGGCCGCGACGGTAACCGGGTCACCTCGGTGCAACTGACTGATTCGGAGTTACCGGCGAAGGCCGTGGTGATCGCCGCCGGCCGCGCCTCGGGCGAGCTGACGCGGTTGCTCGGCTTCAATGCGCCGCTGGTCGCCGAGCGCGGCTATCACGTCATGCTGGCGCCGGACAATGTACGCTTCGACCTGCCGGTGAGCCCGGCCGGCCGCGGCTTCTTCGTCACGCCGATGGAAGAAGGCCTGCGCGTCGCCGGCACGGTGGAGCTCGCCGCCCCGCACCAGCCGCCGTCGTGGCACCGCGCCGACCTGCTGGTGAAGCACCTCAAGGACATCTTCCCCGGCGTCGGCGGCGCCGAGCGCAGTCGCTGGATCGGCGAGCGGCCGAGCCTGCCCGACTTCCGCCCCGCCATCGGCCGCGCGCCGCGACTGGCCAATGTCTATTGCGGCTACGGCCATCAGCATGTCGGCCTGACCCTGGCAACAGCGACCGGCCGGCTGATCGCGCGCCAGATGGAGGGCGAGACGTTCCCGGAGGAGCTGAAGGCCTGCGATCCCGGCCGCTTCGGCTGACAGCGATGGACGATCTCGACCGCTGGCGGCGTCACATTCCGATGACCGATCCCGGAAGCCAGACCTCCCGCTTCGACGGCCTGCCTCGCGAGATCGGCGCGCTCTGCCGTGTCGTGCAGGGCGTGCTGCTTCACTCGGACTGGATTGCCGCCTACGGCCTGCCCGCGTCGCATCTCGGTCCGGGCGCGCGCGATACGCTGCCGCTGTCACGGCGCCTGGTGCAGATCGCCGACGCCGATGCCCGGCCGCTCACCGTCGCGCGCGCGGCGAACGTCCGGGCGATCGGCACCTGCCGCGACTATGCGCTGATGCTGTGTGGCATCCTGCGGCAGCAAGAGATTCCCGCCCGCATCCGCTGCGGGTTCGCGGCCTATCTCGTCGCCGACCGCTGGGAGGATCACTGGATTTGCGAATACCGGCTGCCCGGGGAGAGCCGCTGGCGGCAGGCTGACGCACAGATCGACGATCTCCTGAGGCAGCGCCTCGCCATCCAGTTCGACACCGCCGACCTGCCGCCGAACAGGTTTGTGGCCGCCGGCGATGCCTGGCGCCTCTGCCGCACGGCGCAAGCCGATCCCGCCAAATTCGGTCACGGAACCGCCCAGGGACTTTGGTTCATGCGCGTCAATGTCGTGCGCGACCACTTCGCCCTGAACGAGTCGGAGACTTCCGTCTGGGATTCCTGGCGCCAGGACTCACGGAAGCTGGTGTCCGACGCGGACAAGGCTGCGACCGACCTCATTGCCCGCGATCCCGGGCAAGCCAAGGTCGACGTCGCGCCGCCCTGGCTGGCCTAGGCGCGGCCTCGTGCGCCTGCGATCCGGGGCGGTTCGGCTAAGCCCCTGGCTTCGTTGCGCGGGCCTGCCGGGAGAGCTAGCGTTGCCGACTTCGTGACCTAGGAGGCAAGCATGAGTGCTCATCGCAGCCCCGCGGAAGTCCGCGCCGGTCTCAAGCACCCCATCATCGACGCCGACGGCCACTGGATCGAGTACAACCCGGTCTTCGCTGAGCGCATGCGCAAGGTGGCGGGCGACAAGGCGGCCGACGGCTTCATCGCCTCCCAGCAGCGCGTGCCCGAAACGCTCAACCTCTCGGTCGCCGAGCGCAAGAAGCGCGGCATCGCCATGGAGGGCTACTGGGGCCGCCAGACGACCAACACGCGCGACCGCGCGACGGCGATGATGCCGCGCATGCTCTACGACCGGCTCGATGAGCTCGGCATCGACTTCGGCATCATCTTCCCGACGTCGGGCCTCGGCATTCCGCGGCTCCAGGACGACGCAACGCGGCGCGCGGTGGTGCGCGGCTTCAATATCGTGACGGCCGAATATTTCGACAAGCTGGGCGATCGGCTGACGCCGGCCGCAATCATCCCGATGTTCACGCCCGAGGAGGCGATCGAGGAGCTCGAGTTCGTCACCAAGCAGCTCGGCGCCAAGGTCGGCATGTTCGGCGGCGCCTTCGGGCGCAAGATGCCGATCGCCGGAAACATCGACCCCAACCTCGCCCGCTTCACCGTGACCTACGAGCGGCTGGGCATCGACAGCGACTACGACTACGACCCGGTCTGGCAGCGGTGCCGCGAGCTCGGCATGGCGCCCAGCTTCCATGCCGGCGGCCGCGGCTTTGGGCTGCGCAACTCGCCCAGCAACTTCACCTACAACCACATCGGCCATTTCGCCGCCGCCGGCCATTCGATCGCCAAGGCGCTGTTCCTGGGCGGCGTGACGCGGCGCTTCCCCGACCTCAACTTCGCCTTCCTCGAAGGCGGCGCGGGCTGGGGCTGCCAGCTCTTTGCCGACCTGATCGAGCATTGGGAGCGGCGTGGCGCCAAAGGCATCGCCTACATGGATCCCAGGAAGCTCGACCGGGCGCTGCTGCGAAGCCTGGTCGACAAGTACGGCTACGGCGACATCGCGGCCGAGCTCGAGCGGCGCGACGGCTGGCCCGCCGCCGAGGAGGACGAGCCGACCGGCGGCGTGGCGGAGCTCGACGACTTCGCCGCCTGCAAGATCACCGCCAAGCAGGATTGGCTCGACCTCTACGCCAAGCCCTACTATTTCGGCTGCGAGGCCGACGACCGCATGACCGCGACGGCGTTCGGCCGCGCCAACCCGTTCGGCGCGCGCATCAACGCGATCTTCAGCTCCG
>SHVN01000167.1 GCA_009694215.1 Xanthobacteraceae bacterium | reverse complement strand
GAAGCCACCGTCAACGAGCGCTGCGTGCAGCTCGATTCACTCGTCTCCACCCTCGATATCCGCACCGAGTATCTCGACCAGCGGCTCAAGCGCTTCTCCGGCCTGTTGGACGAGTCGCTTGAGGCCGCTTCCAGCCGGGCGCGCGATGTCGCCCGCGTAGTCTCGGAGAGCAGTGCCGACGGCACGCGCGCGATCAGCGAGCAATACGAGCGCGTGCGCGAAGAAACTCAAGGAATGTTCGGCGACGCCAATGAGCGTTTCGCGGAAGTCGTGCAGGACATGAAACAAATGGCGGCCGAGATGCAGCGCGAACTGGAGGACACCCGCTCCGAGCTGCGCCGCGGCGTGTTCGAGCTTCCGCAGGAGACCGCCGAAAGCGCGGCGCAGATGCGCCGGGTCATCGTCGATCAGATCGAGGCGCTGGCCGAACTCAACCGCATCGTCGCCCGCCATGGCCGCAATCTCGACGCGGTCGAGCCGATGCGCCGCCACGAGGAACCGACGCTCGCCATTGTCGGCGGCCGCAACGAATTCCCGTCGCGGTCCGCGTCGCGCCATGACGTCGGCAGCTTTGCGCCGGCCGAGCGCCGCGCCGAAGCACCCTCGCTCAGCCCGGCGCAAGCGGCCCCCGGCCGCGGCTGGCTCACTGATCTGCTCAGCCGTGCCTCGCGCGATGAGGGCGAGCCGGCACGCGAATTCCCGCGCGAACCCGCCCGCGAGCCGCCGCGCGCGCCGGCCGAGCGCACCGCCCGGCATTCCATCGAGTCGCTGGATTCGCTCTCGGTCGATATCGCCCGCATGATCGACCACGACGCCGCCGCCGACCTGTGGGACCGCTACAAGCGCGGCGAACGCAATGTCTTTACCCGTAAACTGTACACCTTGCAGGGTCAGCAGGCGTTCGACGAGATCCGCAGGAAGTATCGCGGCGACCGCGAGTTCAAGCTGACGGTGGACCGCTATATCGGCGAGTTCGAACGTCTGCTCGATGAAGTCTCGCGCGACGACCGCGGCCAGGTGGTGGCGCACACCTACCTCACCTCGGAAGCCGGCAAGGTCTACACCATGCTGGCGCACGCGGCCGGGCGCTTCGACTAAACCAAACGGGAACTAAAACGCGAAACGGGCGCCGCAGCGGGCGCCCGTTTTCGTTTGCGACGTCTTCGCGCCAAGTCCGGCTATTATTTCTTTTTCTTGTCGTCGCTCGGCGGCGCGCCGCCCCAGAGGATCCGGCTCGGGTTTTTATCGAAGTTCTTTGCCGCCCTGTCGATCGTGTTGAGTGTCCGCGTGCCGGTTTCAGACATTTTTTTGACAGCGCGCGCGGCCTCGGCGATATCGCCACCCTTGCCGTCCGCGCCGCCGGTAAGATTTTGCAGGCCCTCGGTGATCTTGTCGATGCGGTCGGAATTGCGCGCCAGCGCGCCGGAAAACTTGTCGACGTTCTCAAGTACGCTGTGGAACGCCTTCTGGTTTTCCTCGATGAAATCCTGAACCTTGCGCAGCGCATCGCGCGCGGCTTGCGTGACGTCCTGGGTGGCGCCGGGCGGCGCGACGAGGAGCGGCGGCTCGTCCTTGGCGTTCTTGGCGCCGGTCAACTGCGGCGTCGACGGGTCGCCGCCTTTCAGCGACAGCGCGGAGATGCCGGTCAGGCCCTGGAATTCCAGGCCAACCTCGGTATCCTTGCGCACCGCCACCGACTTGTCGATTGAGATGCTGGCGATCACCTGTTTCGGGCGCTGCGGATTGAGCTTGAGTTCGGTGACCTCGCCGACGCGGATGCCGTTAAACAGCACGGATGCGCCGGTGCGCAGTCCCGACACCGAGCCTTCGAACTGCACGCGAAAGAAAACGCGCTCGCCGGTGCCGCCGATGTTCTGGAACCAGTAGACGAAGCCGAACACGCCGACCACAATGGCCAGCGTGAACGCGCCGATCAGCACATAATTAGCTCTGGTCTCCATCAATCAGCTCCAGAATCAGATCCGGCAGTACCGGAATTCTGATCTTATCTTTTATTTTCGCGACATATCGCTTGTTCGCGCCCGTTTGCCATGGAAATAAGCCTTCAGCCAGGGGTGGTTGGACGCAAGCATGGTGTCCATGGTTCCCGCGGCGATCACTTTGCCGTCGGCCAAGACCGCGATTCGGTCGCAGACCGTGTGCAGGCTGTCGAGGTCATGAGTTGCCATGAAAACGGTCAGCCCTAAAGTGCGCTGCAGCGTGGCGATCAGGGTGTCGAATTCGCCCGCCCCGATCGGATCAAGCCCCGAGGTCGGCTCGTCCAGAAAGACGATTTCCGGGTCGAGCGCCAGCGCGCGCGCCAGCGCCACCCGCTTGGTCATGCCGCCGGACAGCTCGGAAGGGAATTTCTCGCAGACTTTTGCATCGAGGCCGACCATTTCCAGCTTGGCGATCGCCATTTCGTCGAGCATCTCCTGCGACAGATCGAGATGTTCGCGCACCGGAAATTGCAGGTTTTCCTTCACCGTCAGCGAGGAAAACAGCGCGCCCTGCTGGAACAGCACACCCCAGCGTCGCTCGATGGCCTGCCGCTCAAGGTCGGTGACGGCCGCCATATCGGTGTCGAACACTTTGATGGTGCCCACTCGCTTGGGCAACAAGCCGATGACGGTGCGCATGAGAACCGATTTGCCGGCGCCCGAGCCGCCGACAAAGCCGAGAATTTCGCCGCGGTAGACGTCGAGATCGACATGGTCAAGCACGATATGATCGCCGAAGCCGGCCACCACGCCGCGCACTTCGATGACGATATCCTTGCCGGGCTTCGCCATCGATTACATCCCGATCGAAGCAAAGAAAATGGCGAACAGCCCGTCGAGCACGATCACCAGGAAGATCGACTCCACCACCGAGGAAGTGGTCTGCAAGCCCAGCGATTCGGCGCTGCCCTTGACGGCGAGCCCTTCCACGCAGGCCACCACGCCAACGATCAGCGCCATGAACGGCGCCTTGATCATGCCGACCTTGAAGTGGTCGAGCGTGATCGCTTCCTTGAGCCGCGACAGGAAGATGTCGGGATCGATGCCGCCATACAGCCAGCACACCAGACCGCCGCCATAGAGCGCGGCCATCGAACCGAGGAAGGTGAGGATCGGCACGCCGATGATGAGCGCCAAGATGCGCGGCACAAGCAGCACTTCGACCGGATCGAACCCCATGGTGCGCAGCGCGTCGATTTCCTCGCGCATTTTCATGGAGCCGAGCTCGGCGGTATAGGCGCTGCCGGAGCGGCCGGCCACCATGATGGCCACGATCAGCACTCCCAGCTCGCGCAGCACCAGGATGCCGACCATGTCGACCACGTAGATGTCGGCGCCGAATTTGCGAAAGTGGAACAGGCCCTGCTGGGCGATGATGCAGCCGATCAGAAACGTGATCAGCAGAATGATCGGCACCGCGCGCCAGGCGACATTGTCGAGCTGATGCACCAGCGAAGTGAGGCGGAACTTGTGCGGCTTCGCCGCCAGCCGCAACAGCGTGACAACGATGGCGCCCAGCAGGTTGACGATCGAGCCGAACGATTGCCCGATCGACACGATGCTGTGGCCGATCGAGGCCAAGGCATAGATCACCTGGCCGCCGGTATGCGGCGGCGGCTCGTCGAGCTTGACGCCGTGCAGCTCGTCCATCAGCGCGCGGTAGTCTTCCTTGAGGCCGGTAATCTTGGTGTCGCAGCCGCGCGCTGAAAAGCTGCGTACCAGCCGCTCCAGCAGCCAGACGCCGAAGGTGTCGAGCCGCTCGACGCCCGACATATCGATATCGACGCGCTTGAGCCTGCGGCGGCGTTTGGTCTCGCTATCGATCAGGGATTCCAGAAGGTGGGCGTTTTCGGCAATCCAAGCGCCCGCGCCGGCCAGCCTGAGCCGCTCGCCTTCGGTGGTGCCTTCGAGCAGCGTATCGCTCACGCGTGCAGCCTCTGATGTCGCTTGCCACCCCTGAATCGAGGGTAACATGAAGGACCATACTTGACCCACGCCCGTGAAACTGTCGAGGGTTTGCCGGCAGGCGTTTCACATGGATATCCCCAGTTCCAAACCCTTGAATTTGACCCTCAGCCTCGCCGTCGAACGCTGGCCGATCGCCGGCACCTTCGCCATCAGCCGTGGCGCCAAGACCGAGGCCGTCGTCGTGGTGGCCGAGCTGGCCGCCGGAAACGCCCGCGGGCGCGGCGAATGCGTGCCCTATGCCCGCTATGGCGAGAGCGTCGAGAGCGTCACCATGGCCATCGAGGCCATACGGCCGCGGCTCGCCCAAGGCTTGACCCGCACGGCCTTGCAAAGCGCCATGCCGCCCGGCGCCGCGCGCAATGCGCTCGACTGCGCGTTCTGGGACCTGGAGGCAAAGCTCAGCGGACGGACCGTCTATGAGCTCGCCGGGCTCCCCGCTCCCGGCCCGCTCACCACCGCCTTCACGGTCTCGCTCGGGACGCCGGCCGAGATGGCCAAGACGGCTGAAAAATTCTCCAGCCGCGCTTTGCTCAAGGTCAAGCTCGGCGGCACGCACGATCATGGCGGCGATGGCGCCCGCATCGCCGCCGTGCGCGCAGCAACACCCAAGGCCACCCTGATCGTCGATGCCAATGAGGGGTGGAACGAGGGCAATCTCGCCGCCAATCTGGCCGCCTGCGCGCAGGCGGGCGTGGTGCTGGTGGAGCAGCCGCTGCCTGAGGGTCACGATGGGGCGCTGGCCCGCATCCAGCGGCCGCTTCCCGTCTGCGCCGACGAGAGCGTGCACGACCGCGCCTCCTTGCCGGGGCTGGCCGGCAAATATGACGCGGTCAACATCAAGCTCGACAAGGCCGGCGGGCTGACCGAGGCGCTGGCGCTTGCCCAGGAGGCCTCCCAGGCGGGCTTTGCCATCATGGCCGGCTGCATGGTGGCGACTTCGCTCGCCATGGCGCCCGCCATGCTGCTTGGGCAAGCCGCCCGCTTTGTCGATCTCGACGGCCCGCTGCTGCTGGCCAAGGACCGAGAAAACGGCCTGCGTTACGCAGACAGCCTAGTTTACCCGCCCCACCCGGCGCTGTGGGGCTGAAACCTTCTATCCACCGGTGCGGCCCGGCCACACAGGCCAAATACCTGAATTTGTTCATGAATTGTCCACAACATTTAGGTTAACCAAAGCTTTCCGCCACCCCCTGCTAGGCATAGACTTGGCTCAAAATAACCATGCCGGGTAACGGCATGCCTACGGGTAACGGGGACGGGGGTTATGCGTATTCGGAGCCTGGTGCTCTGCGCCGCTGTGCTGGCGTCCGGCGTGACGTCGGCGTCAGCCACCATGCGTATCGCCGAGGACCGCGGCGGTCAGATCGGCCATTACCTGCAAGCCTTCGCCATGTTGCACTCCTCGGGCGAGCGCGTCGTCGTCGACGGCAATTGCCTGTCGGCCTGCACGCTGGTGCTGGGCTTGATCCCGCGCGCCAAGATGTGTGCGACGCCGCGCGCGCGTTTCGGCTTCCATGCCGCCTGGATGCCGGACAGCGATGGACGCCCGGTCACCAGTTCGTTGGGCACTCAGGCTTTGTGGAATATCTATCCGGCCTCGGTGCGGCGCTGGATCAACCAGCACGGCGGCTTGTCGCGCAAGATGATCTATCTGCAAGGCCGTGCCCTCGGCGGCATCGTGGAGCGTTGCGAACAGTCCACACGCCGCGCCAATATGCGCTCAGAGCGCCGCTACACGGGTTCGGTGCGCTACCAGGGCGCCAGCGCCGCCAGCGACCGCCGCTAGCGCCATCGCCGCATAAGCGAGACTGCCGAAGGCTTCATACAGCACGCCGGAAATTCCCATGGCGCCGGCCATCGCGGCGCCAAGCGCGATGGCGAGATAGCCTTGCGCGGTCGCCGCCTGCCCGGCCGGCGCGTGGCGCGCGACAAACCCGAGCGCGCCAAGATGGGTGGCGCCAAATGACAGCGCATGCAGCAGTTGCAGCCAGGGCAGCCAAATGGCCGGCGGGTCGAGCGCCATGCCGGCCCAGCGCAGGCCAGCGCCCAAGGCGCCGATCAATAACAGTACGGCCGGCTGGAAGAACGGCGGCAGCCTGCCTGAGAATGCGAACAGCACGATCTCCGCGATCACGCCCAGCCCCCACAGCGCCGCGATGGCCGTGCCATCGAGACCGGCGGCACGCCATTCCAGCGCCGAGAAACCGTAATAGACCGCATGGCTCGCCTGGATCAGGCTTGCCGCCACCACCACCGCGATGAAGGCCGGATCGCGCAGCAGGCGCAATTGCCGCGGCGGAGATTCGCCGGTGGCCGGCGCGCCGGTCGATAGCGGCGCCAGCGCGAAGGCCGCCAGCGCGCTGATGACGCTTGCCGCCACGATCAGCCAGATCAAATGGCGCGCCGGCATCGCATCGGCGACAAAGCCGGCCACGAAAGTGCCGAGAATGAAGGCGAGCGAACCCCACAGCCGCACCGGCCCATAGGCGCGCCCAATCGCGCTGAGGCCCCTGAGCGCATAGGTCTCGGTCAGCGGCATCACCGGCGTGATGGCGAGCGAGGCCAGCGCGAACGCAAGCAGGATCGCAGTGGCGCCGGAGGCTAGGCCCACCAGCACATAGCCGGCCACGCTTAAGCAGCTCGCCACAATGATGGCCGCGCGCACGGCGTCGTGCCGGTCGGCCATGCGGGTGGCGAAGGGTATGGCAAAGACGCGCACGATCATCGGCACCGCCAGCACCAGGCCGATCATGCTGGCGTCGAGGCCCTTGGCCTGGAGCC